>BTUC01000450.1:0-5945 GCA_045863575.1 Phycisphaerae bacterium | reverse complement strand
GCAGCGGCTGGCTGATGAAGGCGGCCATCTGTTCCTTGAGCGCCGGCACGAGTTGGCCCGCCTCGAATGGCTCCTCCGAATACACATCGGCTCCGATCTGCCAAAGGGGGATCAGACCCGCGTATCGTGACCATGTGCCCGCCAGCAGCGGCTGCCAGGCAGCCGGCGGCAAGCTCAGCAGGTCCACCAGCGACAAACGGCTCTGATCGTTGGCGCCGCTCTGGCCGTGAGACGCCCGCAGGATGCCGATGGGGTCGGCTCCGGCATCGACAATCGATTCCAGGTACCGGTCGATTGCCAACTGGTTCAGGCTGGCCGTGGGCAGTGCGGACCAGACCGGAAGCTTCACGAATTCCAGGTGAAGCTCGCGCAGCAGGCGTGCCTGTGCGGCCAGCAGCTCGGGCTCCAGGCTGTTCAGCACGACACCGAACTTTCGGCCGGCGACCGAATCGCTCCGCGTGCGTTCCGGCAACTTCACAAAATCCAATTCCCGCCTGACCAGCATGGTGTCATCTGTGCGGGCTTCCAACTCGGCGTGGTACCACCCGACGGGAAGGTCCGGCAGCGCGGTCCGGTGAGGCGCATCCGTATCGTCGGGCAGGATGGGCACCTCGCCAGCGCGTACCAGCGTGCCGTCCGCCGAGTGGACCGTCAGTGTGGCCTCTAAATAGAGTCCATCGGGATCGCTCACTTCGGCGAGCAGCTCGACATTGTCCTGTGGCCCGAATACGCCCCCGGGCTGGCCCGCTGCCAGGGACACCCGCGGCAACCGATAGACGGTAAGATCATCGAACCATGCGGTCGCTTGCAGGTCCTCGCGCTCAACGACCCGGGGCGGCCGGATCGCCGTGTTCCATACCCGATCCTGCGTCAGCCAGAGGCTGATCCCGATGTACCGGGCGCCGCGGACGTTGCCGGGCAGACCGATGGTGATCGGCTGCCAGTCGGTCGCTGCGTCCGGGCCGCCCACGAGGTTGCTGCGGTATTCCGTCCCGGGGATGGGCAGCTTCTTACGGTCCAGATACCGGGCGGTCATGTATGCTCGCGCCGTCTCCAGCCCGGTGGTCCGAAGCCATGCCACCACCAGGTAATCGCTTCGCGTACGCACGGCAATATCGCCACCCTCGTAGTGGTAGGCGATCGAGCCCCCGTCGAGGTCCAGGCGGAAGCTCGGCCGGGAGGAGTGCCCGACGGTTTCATCGAACTGCCCCTCGAGGAACAGGCTGAAACCGGGGGCTCCATGCCGTCGCCAGAACATGGGCAGGCTTTCCACGTTGCCCAGTGGCCGCTCGTTGAAGTCGAAGTGCTTGACGATCCGTCGTTCGGCGATCGCCGGCCGGGTGGTCTGTCCGCACGTTTGAGAGGTGAATCCCAATACGACCGGCAGCGTGGAAAGGCATCCCAGAACAGCAGCCAGGAGCCGGCGGCACCGGCGCGCAGCAACGCACCGCGTCCCTCCTTCCCCGTACGGGACACCGAGTGTCTCACGCCTCATCTTTCCGTTATCGGTTCCCGCACGCACCGGGATGACTTACCCCCAGGTGCAGCCGCGAGCCCGCCGGCTACCATATCTCTCGAAATGGCAGAACTCTACGACTCAAGGCGGTATTTGACTCGGTTCGACGTTCATCGGATCCCGAACCTGTTTACCGATGTGCTGGTTATCGGCAGCGGTGTAGGCGGACTGCGTGCGGCCGTCGAGGCTGCAAACCATGGCGATGTCCTCCTGGTGACCAAGGGTCGGCTCGACGAGTCCAGCACCGCGTGGGCCCAGGGTGGAATCGCGGCCGTCATGGCCCCGGGTGACTCGTTCGATGAGCATGTCGAGGATACGCTCAAAGTGGGCTGCGGGCTGTGCGACCGCCAGGCGGTTGAAAGGATTGTGCGCGATGGACCCGAGCGCATCCGGGAGCTGATCGAGTGGGGAGCCATCTTCGATCGGCGCGGCGAGGAGCTGCTCCTGGGGCTGGAAGGCGGTCATTCGGCGCCGCGCATCATTCACGCGCTGGGCGATGCCACCGGCCGGGAAGTCGCGGATTCGCTCATCCGCGTCGCCCGGGTCAAGGAGCGTCTGCGCACGTTCGAGGACTGCTTCGTTATCGATCTGATCGAGGTGGACGGGCGATGTGCGGGCGCGACCACGTACCATCGGCACTTCGGCCATCAGATCTTCTGGGCCCGCCAGACGATCCTGGCGACCGGCGGCTGTGGCCAACTCTATCGGGAGTCCACCAATCCTGACGTGGCCACCGGTGACGGACATGCGATTGCCTACCGCGCGGGTGCGGCCCTGCGGGACATGGAGATGGTTCAGTTCCACCCGACAACGCTCTACATCGCCGGAGCGACCCGCGCATTGATCAGCGAAGCAGTCCGCGGCGAGGGCGCCCACCTGGTGGACAAGACCGGCCGGCGCTTCATGCCCGAATACCACCCGGACGCGGAACTGGCGCCTCGGGACGTGGTCAGCCGCGCCATCCTGACCGAAATGGCCGCCCAGGGGGCGACCTGCATGTACCTCGACGTGCGGCACCTGAACATTGAGAAATTCCGAAAGCGCTTCCCGGGCATCAGCAGACTCTGCGAGGAGTTCGACATCGACATTGCCACGCAGCGCATCCCGGTGCGTCCGGCGGCGCACTATATGGTGGGCGGCCTGGTGGTGGACCAGGAAGCGCGTACCAGCCTGCCGGGGCTATGGGCCTGCGGCGAAGCCGCCTCCAGCGGCGTACACGGCGCCAATCGCCTGGCCAGCAACTCCCTGCTGGAAGGTCTCGTTTTTGGTGCGGTGGCCGGCCGCATGGCCGGCCTGGCCGCCGCCCGGGAACGCACGCCGCTCAAGCCCGCCGTCATCGCCAACGAAATCGAGACGTCCCACCGCACCGTGCTCGATTTCTCCGACGTCCGCAACTCGCTGCGCAGCCTGATGTGGCGTAACGTCGGCATCGAGCGCAGCGGTCCCCGGCTCATCGAGACTATCGAGATCATCAACTTCTGGGGTCGCTACATGCTCGACAAGCTCTTCGATGACCGCCTCGGCTGGGAGACGCAGAACATGCTCTCGATCGCCCGACTCATGGCCGTCTCCGCTCTGGCCCGCGAGGAGTCCAGAGGCGTCCATCATCGCTCCGATTTTCCGGATACGAATCCTGCCCTGGAGGGTCAACACGTCGTCGCGCAGCGAATCGGCAAGCGACTTGATCTGCGGACAGAGTAGTCGCTGGCGGTTCAGCAGGACCGATCCAGGCCGACCGCTATAGACGCAGAAGTTGTCAACTGGAGGGCCCCAGCGTTGCCGCAGGAGACAGGCTCGTTTATTCTACAACCGGACAGCCCCCGGGAGTGAACTTGACATGCACGGCCGGACACCGCCCACGCGACGCGAAATCATCCGTACCGCAGCCCTCGGCGCAGGCGCTCTGGCCGTCGGGCCACTGATTCGTCCTGCCCTTGCCGGCGATGCCAATGACCGGATCGGTATCGCTCTCATCGGTCAGGGTGAGATGGGCACCAACCATCGCCGTATGCTCAAAGGGTGGCGGGACGACGGCCGGCTCAACATCGATCTCGTGCACATCTGCGACGTGTACCGCAGAAGGCTGGACATCGCTGCCGCCGACGTCGGCACCCAGAATAAGGCCATGGATTACCGCCGGGTCATCGATGACCGCAACGTCCATGTCGTGCTCATCGCCACGCCCGACCACTGGCATCACAAGATCGCCAAAGAGGCCATGGAGGCGGGCAAGGACGTCTACGTCGAGAAGCCCATGTGCCACACTATCGAACAGGCCCGCGATCTGGTGGAGACACAGGCCCGCACGAGCCGGGTGGTGCAGGTCGGCACCCAGTCCGCCAGCGACGACGTGTACGAGAAAATCGCCGCCGAGATCGCCAAGGGCAGCATCGGCCCCCTGGTCATGGTCACCGGCTCCTGTGCGCGCAATGGGACGGCCGGCGAATGGCGGAACTTCGGCTTGAAGTTGCCCGGCTCGGTGGAGGCGGTGGACATGGAGGCCAGGCCGGGACCGGACCTCGATTGGGACATGTTCCTGGGACACAAATGGGGTCTGGCCCCGAAGCGCGACTGGCAACCGGCACGATTCTTCCAGTTCCGCTGCTACTGGGACTACTCCGGCGGCATCGCCACCGATCTGTACTTCCATCAGGTGGCCCACCTGCTGAAGGCTACCGGGCTGGGCTTCCCCCAGCGGGTGACCGCGACCGGCGGGATCTACGTGTTCAACGAGAAGCACACCACGCCCCAGGGCTGGCCCGACGACCGGGATGTGCCGGACACCTACGCGACTACCATTGATTACCCCGGGGGCCCCACCTTCGTGCTGGCCGGCAGCATGTGCAACGACCGCAATCTTTCCGAGGAGATCCGCGGCCACCTGGCCACTGTGCACATGACCGACACGGGCGCCGAGATCCGCCCGCAGGCCGTCCACGCGAAGAAGGACGTCATCAAGCTCCAGCGCACGCGCAACGGCGATCACGGCGTCCACTGGCCCAACTTCCTGGAAGCCGTGCGCAACCGCACGCCCGAGAAATGCAACGCCCCTATCCAACTGGGCTACCGCACCAACGTGGCCATCTCCATGGGCGTGATGGCCTACCGGACTGACAAGGTCATGCGCTGGGATGCCGAGAAACAGGAAGCCTGTCCGGCGTGAGATCGGCTCTGCCGGTCGACGCTGTCAGCCACTCTCTCGCTCTTGCGTCTGGGGCACTCCTGTTTATGTCTGTCTGAGTTGCTTCGCCCCGGAAGTTTGCAAAACATCTTGAATCGTCTTCTTCACTCCCGGTATCATCAGATACGGTGAGGTGGATTCATCGGAAGGCTGACATTTCCTGGTAGCTCTTTCTGCTATCTGATTGCTCCTTGTTCGACATTTTCTTCGGGTCCCGCGGTCCGGTGTGTTTCCCGGAATAGTGTTTTGGCAGAAGGCAGGAAAGGAGCGATCCGATGCCGCCACGATGTGAACTGCGACTACGTCGGCTTGTGGTGCTGTTGGCATGCATAGGTGTTCATGCGACCAGTGGCCGGGGCGCCAAGACCCTGGCCGGTGAATGTGATCCGGTGTGGCTCGGTCGATTGATGCCCTCATCCGAGCCCTACGCACTCTACAGCAGCCCGGTGGCCATCTCGGGCGATCGGCTGGTAATGGGTGCCCCGGGAAAAGACCACTCTGGATTGACCAATGCCGGCGCGGCATACGTGTATGTACGCGCGGAAGGCGAGTGGGTGTACGAGGCGATGCTGACGGCCGACAATCTGCCTGAAGACACGCCGGGTTTCGGCAGGTCCGTGGCCATCGAGGGTGATTGCATCATTGTGGGGGCGCCAGACGAGGACAAGACCGGGGGTTTAAACGCCGGTGCGGCCTACGTGTTTGCTCGCTCGGGAGGGACATGGACACGACAGGCGAAATTCACCTACCCGGAAGCGGCTGGTTGGGCTCGCTTCGGTACCGCGGTAGGTATATCCGGGCAAACTGTCGCGGTGGGCTGTCCCGACCATGGCGTACCGGAGTTCGGGAGCGTGGGAGCGGTCTACGTCTACGTTCGGGAAGGAGGGATCTGGTCTCTGCAAGACCGACTGATGCCGACCGCGATGGTTGCCCAACGACTCGGCTGTTCCCTGGCGATTGACGGCGACACAATCGTGGCCGGTGCGCCGGAGGATCCCCAGCCCGACTACCTCGCAGGATCGGCGACTGTATTCGTCCGATCAGGCACCACGTGGACGAATCAGGCCCGCTTGAGCGGCCAGGACACGAACGATCGCGACCGGTTCGGCTGGGCCGTTGCCCTGGAAGGGGATCTGATCATGGCCTCGTCACCGTCGGCTGATTTACCCCACACGCAGGGCGGCGCGGTCTACGTCTTCTCCCGCGCCAGCGGCACCTGGTCGCAGTTCGCCAAGCTGATGGCGGCCG
>BTUC01000449.1:0-5955 GCA_045863575.1 Phycisphaerae bacterium | reverse complement strand
ATGTCTCGCCGCATCACGCCAATTTCATCGTGGCCAAGGAGGGCGCGACGGCTCGGGACGTGATTGCACTGATCGGCCAGGTCCGCCGGACGGTGGCGGACTGCTTCGGCGTTGAGCTCGAGCTGGAACTCGAGGTGTGGGAATCGCGGCAGGCGCGCCAGCGGCCGACGTGCGGCGCCGGCTGCGAGGCGTGAGTCGGCGCCGGACTGCGGCGCCGGACTGCGGTACTGGATTGCGGCGTTGACTGGGGCGTTGGTCTGCGGCGTTGGTCTGCGGCGATGGATCGTAGCGGCCGGCCTCTGTGCGGGTGTAAACGGTCCGGCACTGCGGCCGGCCGCTACAAAATCAAGGCCGGCCGAGACAAAGTCCATGTCGACCGCCACCGGCGACTCCGGCCGGGTCGACGGCCGGTTGCCGGCAACGACAGGAGGGTTGTTTTCAACGGATGGCCCTTCCTTTAGAATGGATTGATGGAGGGAGTGGGCATCACGGCCAGGGATTGGCCAAGACTGATGGGAATGGAGTTCCAACATGACACGCCTTGCGGATCATGCCTCCTTCAGCAGGACGGTGACCAGGCAGGTTGAGCGGCAATTGAAGATTACAGTTCTTTCCGGTGGTCCCAGCAGTGAGCGCGAGGTCAGCCTGAAGAGCGGGCGGGCGGTGGCCCAGGCGCTCTCGTCTCTGGGTCACCAGATCCACTGCGCGGACATCTCGCCGGACGATCTTTCCGCGCTGGATCATGCGTGCGATCTCGTGTTTGTTGCGCTGCACGGCGCGTTCGGTGAGGACGGCCGGCTCCAGCAACTCCTGGAGGAGCGGCATATCCGCTATTGCGGCTCCGGGCCGGTGGCTTCCGCGCGGGCCATGGACAAGGTGGCGGCCAAACGCCGTTTCGTCGAAGCGGAGGTGCCGACGCCCCGCTTTGACGTCGTGACCCCGGACCGCGTCGACCGCGTGGCGAATGCCTGGACATTGCCGGTGGTGGTCAAGCCGGTGGCCGACGGCAGCAGTGTGGATGTGGAGATCGTTCAGACGCCGGAGCGCTTCGTGGCTCTGCTGCGTTCATTGACGCGGACGCATGGCAGATGCCTGATCGAGCAGTACGTCAAGGGGCCGGAGCTGACTGTCGGTATTCTGGGCGATGAGGCCCTGCCCCCGATCGAGATCCGCACCCAGCGGGAGTTTTACGATTACCAGGCCAAGTATGTTGATGAGGATACGCAGTACCTGTTTGATATTGATCTGCCGGAGCCGGTGCTCGAGCAGGTTCGGTCGCTGAGTCTTCGTGCTCATCAGGCCCTTGGCTGCCGCCATTTTTCGCGGGTCGACTGGATGGTGGACGGCCAGACGCATCAGCCCTACGCCCTTGAGGTGAATACCATCCCTGGCTTTACGGATCACTCGCTGCTGCCCAAGGCGGCGGCCCGGGCGGGGCTGAGCTTCGCCGCTTTGTGCAACCGCATTGTAGAGCTGGCGTTGGCGCGGTAAGCTGGCCCCGGTCTCGAGTATGGGAGCAAGTTGTTGAGTCGCAGAGGGCGCAAGGACAGTTCGGCGGACTCCACGGAAGAGGTCCTTCCCTGGTACCGACGACCGGGAACCGGCACGCTGATGTCCGCCTGGGCTCTGCTGGGCGTACTGGGTGTGGCCGTCTACGGGCTTGAGCGGCTCAAGGACCGCATGGTCGGGCTGCCCGAGTACAATCCGCATCCTCGGCTGGAGCTGATCGATACGCCCCCCTGGCTGACGCGCGAGCAATGGCAACCGCAGATCCTCGCCAGTATCCACTTTCCCCAGAACCATCGCTGGCTGGATGAGGGCTTGGCCCGCGACATTGGTCAGCAGTTGCAGGCGAGCGGGTGGGTCTCGAGAGTCCGCAGCGTGACTCAGCACGTCGATGGTACCATTCGCATTGCCTGCGACTACCGCCGACCCATCGCCATGATCCGCTCCGAGGACGGCGCCGACGGGCCTCTCTATGTGGCCGTGGATCGTGAAGGCGTCCGCCTGCCCCAGGTTTATGAGCATGCGGTTCAGGCCGGCTGGATGGAAATCGTCGGCGTGGAAGCACCGGTGCCGTCGCCGGGTCAGCCGTTCATCGGGGAGGATGCGGTGGCCGCTATCCGCCTCGCGGACCTGATCTTCGTTCAGGACTTCGCCCCCCGCATCGGAGCGATCAACGTGTCCAACTTCCGCGGCCGCCTGAACAAGCGGGAACCGCACATTTTCCTGCTGGCCAAGGGTGATATCGGGCGTCTGCCCTGGGGCTCCGCGATCGGCGAAGAATACGACGAGCCGACACCCGAAGAGAAGCTCCGCTCCATGGCCCTGACGCTGAAAAACGCCGGCTCCCGCAGCGCCCAACTGGATCCCTCGATCTTTCCGGACCGGGTGATTCTGCGGGTAGCCCCCGATCTCCGTACGGCGGACAGTTCCCAGCCTCGAGACCGATAACTACTGTTGGCTCCCGCGCGCAAATCATCGTAAGATAGGAGCGCGTGCCGGTTTGCGCGCCGGCCGTGAGGTGTTGCAGCGACGTGTTTGAGGAACTTGTCAGCGATCTGGCCCAAGCCGTGCAACTCTTTCGGCATCACGTGCCGATGGAGTCGGTCCCGGACCCCAACCTGATGGCGGCGGGCCTGGGGCTCGCCGGCGTGGCCCTGGCGTACTGGGGCGCGCGGCTGCTGCGCACGATCTTTGTCCTGGGCTTCATGGTCCTCGGGGGGGGCATCGGATCTCAGATTGGCCTGTATCTGGGCATCGATGTGATGAGCGGGCTGGTCCTCGGAGCCGGTATTGCCGGGCTTCTGGGACATCTGTTCTTTCGGATGTGGCTGGCGACGACTGCCGCATCCGTGGCGGTGTTCCTGGTCCTGCTGGTGGGCCATTCGCGCCTGATGGAGGAAGTGCAGGCCTACGTCGATCATCGCCAGGGGGTGGGGACCAACGACTACGCCCAATATCTGCGCGTGGCGGAGGAGCCCGCCGTATCGCTGCAGGTTGAAGCACGCAGTGCGGCCTCCTACTTCTGGAATGACCGCCGCGATTTTTCCACGCGTTTTCTTTTCGCGGCCGGGCTGGCTTGGATTCTCGGGTTAATTCTGGCACTGCTCTTGCCGAAGTTCACGATGGTGCTTGGTACCGCGTTTGCAGGCGTGGTCCTGACGGGCGGGGCCCTGGGGTTGCTGGCCCAATGGAATTCGCCTCAGCTATGGGACGCTGCCCAGGCGCACGGGGAGCTGGTTCTGGCGGGCATGGGGGCGATGCTGATTACCGCGCTGTGGGTCCAGGTACGGGGTCGTCCCGCGAGGGCCTTGGCCGCACCGGCTGCGGCCCCTGCGGCGCCTGCTGCACCACCGGCGGGCTGATGGCCGGCAACGTGAATGTGATGTGGCTTTGGGGATGGGTTCGGGCTGGGGGGCGAAGGCATGACTTCCCTGAATCTTGCGGGTCTGCTCGACGTGCTGGCTGCCCAGGATCTGCTCCTGGGGCTGTTTCTGGCTGGCACCGGAATGGTTTTCATGATCCTGGGCGCGCGGATCTTCCGCACGCTGGTCGCGATCAGCTTCGGTATCGTCGGTTTCGTACTGGGTGGTATCCTGCCCATTCCGGAGGAGCTGCAATTGGCCTGCGCGTTCTTCGGCGCCCTCGTCCTCGCGGTGCTGAGCACGTTTATCATGCGCGTCTCTGTCGGTGTGCTGGCGGGCCTGTGGGCGGCTTATGCGGCCATCCTGTTGATGTCGAGTTTTGATCTGGGTGACAACGTCTCACTGGCTTTGGGGGCCCTCGCGTTTGTCGCGGCCGCCTCGCTTTCCATCATCATGTACCGGGAAGTGATCGCGTTCGTGATGAGCATGGAGGGCACACTTCTGTTCATCGCCGGACTGATCATCTTTCTCAACCAGTCGCCGGTGATGTGGTCGCACATCCGCTCCATGATGGTGACCAGCTCCATCTTCGCGCCCTTCCTGCTGCTGGCCGGCACGGTGACGGGCTTTTATCTCCAGATGGCCGAATTGCGCCAGCGCGACAGCGGCGTGAGTGCCTGAAGCTGACCGACGGCCTGCCATCGACTACACTAAACCAGTGCGCCTTCCACTTGCCGAGTTCCGCTTCGGTAGCGGCCGGCCGCTACGGAACTGGGGGACTGGAAGGGCCACCAGAACGGCGAATGACGACGAGGCGCCGGATCGCGGTTGATTTCGTCATTCGGACTTCCTCATTCGGATTTGAAATCTTCTCTGGGTCTCTGGGCCTCTGTGGTAGATTGTAAAGGCTCTGGCGTTTCAGGAGGCGGTCAGGTGAATCAGCCGGAAGTTGGAGTGGTGCTGGACGGGCTGGGGCTACCCGCCAAAGATGCCTTACAGGCCGCCGCGCGGTTGTCGTTCACGCACGTCGAGCTGCCGGCCCAATCGGGCGACGTGGATCCCGCCCATCTCTCGCGCACCGGCCGACGGCACCTGCTGCACTATGTCTCCTCGCTGGGGCTGCGGTTGTCGGCGTTGGGCGGCGATCTGGGCGGCGCGCGCTTCAATGACGGCTCGGCGCTCGAGCGGCGGTTGGACAAGACGCGGCAGATTCTCGAGCTGGCCGCCGAGCTGCGCGTGCCGGTCGTGACCACGCACCTGGGCCGCGTCGATGAGGACACGCTCAACAAAGGCTACGTCGCCCAGGCGATCCGCGAACTGGCCGACGTGTCCGACCGCACGGGCACGCTGGTGGCCCTGGAGACCGGCTCGGCCGATCCGGCCGTGCTGGCCGGGCTCATTCGCAGCGTAAACTGCCCGACGCTCGGGTCGGCGTATGATCCCGCTTCGCTCTTGATCGACGGCTTCGACCCGTTGGCCGGCGTCGAGCCGCTGGCCGACCGCATCCTCATGGCTCGCGTACGCGACGCGGTCGCCGGTTCCGGGCCACGGCCTGGCCGTGAGATGCCTCTGGGACAGGGCCAGATCGACCTGGCCGAATACCTGGCCGCCCTCGACCAGGCCGGCTACCGCGGCACCTCCTTCGTGCGCCGCACCGATTCCGATCGCCCGCTGGAGGACCTCGCCCAAGCCCGCGAGCGGCTGGTGAGGCTGCTGCGCTAGGGTAAAGTCCCAGCCTCAGAAACGTACCTCGTGAACTCTGGCGGCGAGAGAGCTGGAGGGCCGTCGCCTGCTTGGCGCCAGCTAGTGCCCCTTCCAGTTGGTCAGTTCCGTAGCGGCCGGCCTCCGTGCCGGCCGTTCACTCAGCAGAACGGGCCGGCCGGGGGCCCGCCCCTACGGGGGCGGGAGGATTCACTGGGGAGGGGGACCCAGCCCGGGGGGGGGACGCTGGGGGCAGTTCTTAGATAAATTTTTATCTATGCCTGCTTGACGGGCCGCGGGAAACGTGATAAATTCTTATCACCTGGTCCTCGCGTGTCGAGACCCTGTCATGCATGGGGGCTTTTTGCTCATGCCTGATCCTGCGCATTTGAGCAAACGGGAGCGGCAGATCATGGACGTGATCTACGCTCATGGGGAGGCCACGGCCGCACGGGTGCACGCCGAGATCCCTGATCCGCCGATGCGGGGCGCCCTGCGCACGATGATCCGCATTCTGGAGCAGAAGGGCCATCTCACTCATCGTCAGGAAGGTCGTGAGTTCGTCTACCGGCCCACGCAGCCGCGTGCGCGCGCCGGACGCTCTGCACTCAGTCGCGTACTGGATGTATTCTTTGGCGGATCGCTGGAGAAGGCGGTGGCCGCTCACCTGAGCGACCCGAGACGCTGCGCCAAAACCGATCTCGAGGAACTGGAGCGACTGGCCGAGCTGATCGAACAGGCTAAGAAAAAGGGGCTGTGACATGGTCACGTCCGCACAGCTTGAGCAACTGATGGTGACTGGCGCGGCGAGTTTCCCATTGCTACTTGCTGGAGCCGTCAAGGGTTTTATCGTTCTGGTGATGAGTTCTCTGGCCGCCCTGGGCAT
>BTUC01000448.1:0-5995 GCA_045863575.1 Phycisphaerae bacterium | reverse complement strand
CCACGTGTACGGCGGGCCGGCCGATCACTTCATGGTCACCAATCAAAACCTGCACAACCCCTGCCTGTTCGCCCTGCGCCCCCGACAGTTCAAGGATATGTACGCCCGCCGCGGCTGGCGCTTCCCCCCCGTCATTGCCACCGAGGGTTCCACCTGGGTTCCCTGGCACGGCAACTACACCCCGGACCGCGTCACCCAGGACCTGCTGGCCATGGGGGACTACATGCGGGCCGACCGCTTCTGGGCCGGCTACACCAATTTTGTCGTGGGCGCTCAGTGCAGTTGGCCGGATTTCGACATCGTTGGGCAGTATCTCGCCAACGGAAAAAGCATGGCCCAGGCGATCGGTGAGTGGAACGAAAACCACCCGGCGGATGCCATGGATGGTCTGTATTCGCAGATGTTCGGCGCCGGCAAGGTGCACCCGAAGACCACCGCCGAGCTCACGCCGGCCGGCCTGTTTACCGGTGGCATCAACCGTACAGTTACGAACCTGATTCCCGGCCGGGAGCATCTGCTCGTCTGCTGGATGAAGTATGAATTCCGCGGTCATCAGCCTGCCCAGTTGCAGTTCCACCTCGGCGTCGATGCGACCGGCCAGACCGCCAACGGCAATGCCGCAACCATTGATTGGGGCGACGACCAGATCTCCGACAAGGCTCCGGTGCATGAGATCTTCACGCACGTCTGGCGGACATTCACCCCTACTGCTTCTGCCGCCAGTATCTGGCTCCGCGCCCGCCATCCGGTGAGCGACCCCTCGTTCATGGTCTACGTGGACAAGGTCGAGGTGAACGCGTTGCCTCCGCCGCCCGGCCCGACGATCGAGCTTTCCACCTACCAGATTGACCTCGCTGTGGCGGCCGGGGTCGACCCGTCAGACGGCGCGTTCACCGTCCGCAACGCCGGCATTGGCACGCTGAACTACGCGCTCACGTCCGATGCAGCGTGGCTCTCGGTCCAACCGGACTCCGGCGTCAGCACGGGCGAAGCGGATGCGATTGCCATCCACTACGCGACGGCCGGGCTGGGCGCTGGGCTGCACACCGCCAACGTCACGGTGGCCTCGGTCGATGCGGTCAACTCGCCTCGGACGCTGGTGGTCAACCTCACGGTTCGAACGGCGAAACCCGATTTCGACGGCGACACCGACGTAGATCAGGAGGACTTCGGAAGATTCCAGGCCTGCTACAGCGGCCCGGGTGTCATCCAGACCGATCCAGCCTGTGCCCGCGCCCTGCTTGATGAGGACGACGATGTGGACCAGTCGGACTTCGCCCTCTTCCGGGACTGCATGAGCGGCGCCAACAACCCGGCCGACCCGGACTGCACGAACTGACCAGGCTCCCGCCTCGCTCGCGCTCGGGGCTCCGTCATGTCCGGCCCGCCTCGCTCGCGCTCGGGGCTCTGAATCCCTCCCCCGGTACTCCGGGGGAGGGCAGGGGTGGGGGCTTGGCAGACAACGGGCACTCCGAGCGTTCAGCACTCAGCACTCAGCGCTCAGCGATCAGCTCTGGGTTATCAACCCCGCGGGGCGACGCGAGTGGTGCTCAGGCTGCCGTTGTATTCTTTACGCCGGCCATCAGCCGCATGAGCGACTCCTGGTTGGCGTCCGCGCGGGCGAGTTCGCCCATCTGGTGCCCCTCGCGCAGCACGATGATGCGCGTGCTCAGGTTGAGCACTTCGGGCAGTTCGGAGGAGATGAGCAGGATGGCCGTTCCTTCCTTGGCCAGTTCGTCGATGAGCGCGTGGATCTCCGCCTTGGCCCCCACGTCGACGCCACGCGTCGGTTCGTCAATGAGCAGAATGTCGCATTCGCTGGCCAGCCACTTGGCCATGGCGATCTTCTGCTGATTCCCGCCGGACAGCGACCAAGCCGGCGTATCCATATGTGGAGTACGTACCCGCAACCGGTCGAAATAGCGCCGCGTGAGCATGCGCTCCGGTCGGGTCTTGACGAAGCCGGCCAGGCTCAAGCGATCCAGGATGGGCAAGGACAGGTTATGCCGACCACCCATAGCCAGCACCAGCCCCTGCTTCTTGCGGTCCTCGGGCAGCAGGCCGATACCCAGGCCCATGGCCTGGCGCGGCGAGCGGATGGAGACTTCCCGGCCGTTGACAAAAATGCGGCCGGTCACGGCCCGATCCAGACCGAAGATGGCCTGGGCAATCTCGCTGCGCCCCGCGCCGACCAGTCCGGCCAGGCCGACCACCTCGCCGGCTCGCACCGTAAAGGAGATGTTCTCAAACTTACCGGGTGAGCTCAGCCCCTCGACGCGCAGCCGCTCCTCGCCCGGCTCAGCCGCCAAATGGTCGGGGAAGTACTGCTCGACCGGTCGTCCGATCATGCGCTGCACGATCGTGTCGATGCTCATGTCAGCGACATCCGCCGTTTCGATGTGCTGCCCGTCGCGCAGAACGGAGATACGATCGCACAGCCGCTTGATCTCCTCCAGCCGGTGCGAGACGTAGATCAGCGTGGCCCCGCGAGCCTTGAGCCGGTCGATCAGCTCGAAGAGCCGCTCCGCCTCGGCGGAGGCCAGCGAGCTGGTCGGCTCGTCGAAAACGATGATCCGAGCCCCGGTACCCACCGCGCCGGCGATCTGCACCATCTGCTCCTGGCCGGTGGACAGAGCTGAGAGCGGCAGGTCCACGTTGATGTTCGCCCCGATCTCCGCGAGCATGGCCCGGGCGCGGGCGCGCATCTCCGAGCGATTCAGGAACCCCCAGCGCGTCGGCAGGCTGCCCAGGCAGAGGTTCTCGGCCACGGTGAGATTCGGGCAGAAGCACAGCTCCTGGTGCACGATGCCGATCCCCGCCCGTACGGCATCCAGGGGTGTGGAGAAGCTGACGGGTCGGCCCTCCAGGTACATTTCCCCGCCGTCCGGCCGGTAGATGCCGGCCGTGATCTTGCCGAGTGTGGACTTGCCCGCACCGTTCTCTCCGACCAGGGCGTGGCAATGCCCGGCCTGAATCTCAAAGCTCACGTCGCGCAGGGCCTGCACGCCGGGGAACTGCTTGCTGATCTGCTCGTAACGGATAATCGGGGCGGGTGAGTCCATGGGTGGTCCGACTGATGGTTCTATGGTTTCAAATCACGTGCAAATCACGGCAGCGGAGCAGTATAATCGGGAACGGCACCGGAACAACAGGCTTGCGGAGATACTGTAAATCTACTCCTTCGCCCATATCTCCTGGCCATTGAGTTTGACCGTAACCACGCTCTCCTCGGACCCGGCGAGGAGACTGGCTCTCTGGCCATCGATCGCGATTTCAACTGGGTCGGTTCCGGGGCTAAGCTGCACCGTCAGCGGTCCGGCCGTCAGTTCGCTGCCTTTGCAGATCCCCACCCGCACCGGCTGGCCGTCGGCTGTCCGGCGGAGCCAGCAGAGCTCTCCATGGAAGCGTACATTCGATGCCTTTTGAACCAGGATGCCGTCGTCCTTCAGCGACGGCCTGGCACCCAGCGGGTTCTCCACGTCGGCCGCGATCAGCAGGTCGCGACAACCGTCGGCAAGCTCCAGCTCCACCGCCACATTCGCATCGGGGTAGGCGCTTCCGCCGACCGTCTCCAACGGCAGGCGACGGATGGCACGGACAAACCGCTCGCGGTCGTAGGGCTCCAGCACGCTCACGAACGTGGAGGCCAGCGGAGCCGACTCGCTCCTGCGGCGCGTGATCAGTGACGGGATCCACGCCTCCTCGGTGCCGCTGAAGCCCATCGAAATCCACGTCTGGGCCGTCAGAACCTCGGCCTGCGGAGTGAAGTCCGTGAGTCGCAGATGAATCTCGGATCCTCGCGGCGCGAGGCTCTGGCGATCCTCGACGGCCCAGTCGGCATGCCACCCGGGTGCAGGTTCCGCACCACCGCGGAAGGAACGCATCTGAAGATTCTGTGCGGGCATCTCCAGCGGCTTGGCTTCAGGAAATGATAGACCCGACGTGTCCAGCCTGCCGTAGTGACTGTGCGTGAAGCGGACGTGCTCAGCACCGCCGACCACACGGAAGATATCCACCAGGTAAGCGTTGGAATCCGAGACGTCGATGGCCGCGACAGTACGTTCATACTGTTGGCCACTGATCATGGCTGGTGCCGACGCACGGATCGCGCGGCAGCTCCTGCCATCCATCCACAGTGTCGTCTTGCCGCTGCCCGCGGCCGTGTTCTTGCCATCCACCACCACGCTGTTGTGAGCGGCCGTCCGCATGTACCAGACCGATCGCGGTGCGCCCCATCCCCCGTAATGTACGGGCGGGTACCCGAAATCGGGCAGCAGGTCGAGCCCCTTGGCGAACAGGCCCAGCGTCATGCCGTCTGCATGGCCGTGGGCGCCGCCGGAGTCGTAGTCCAGCCATACCGCGCGGCCGTTGGCGCCTTCGCCGCTGCGTAGAACGGCCAGGCACCACTGCTGCTTATTCACCGAGCCCAGGCGCAGCTCATTGCCTTCGCGGGCGATGACTTCCTGCACCTTGGCCTGGAAGGCTTCGGGGTTTTCCGCGAGCAGATCGTAGGGCAGACCCTCGACCGTGTTGCCATTCGCCCGGTACAGCACGCGCACGAGGTCCGCGTCCCGGGTCAACTCGTACACCGACCAGAGGAAGCTGTACGCCGACGGCTCCAGGCCCGGGTTGGTGGTGAACGGCAGAGGCGCGTAACGCTCGGTGGGCTTGGCGAAGCCGCCGGTATCGCCCGAGCGCGGATAATACTTCTCCAGGCACCAGGTATCGATATGGAAGCGGTACATCTCGTGCAAGCGGGGCTGCCGGCGGAAGGCCTCGGTGAGGAAGTCGGGCTCCACGCGGACATACAGACCAAGCAGTTCGGCCACCGTTCGCGGTGCGATGTTCGAGTAGCCGGTCAGCCCTTTTTCGCCGGAGAGGCCGTCGACGGCCGTCGCACGGCTCAGAATCCCGTCGATGTGGCCCATGACCTCCGTACGGTTCTGTGGCCATCCCAGCACGGTCTTGAGCAGCGTGACGGCCATGTCGGTCTGTGGATAGTTGGATTCGATCTTGGCCCGGTTACGGACGGTGTCCAGCAGAATCCTCTCCTCAATGTTGCGTCGGATGTCCGCGATGCTGCGTTTGGGGTTTTCGATCTCGTGCCTGCGGGCCTTGGCCGAGAGGAACGCGACCAGCTCGGTGTCTTCCTGCATGGCTTCGAACACCTGGTCGTACGCCAAAGCCAGGTCGCGGGCCTCGACGCAGGCATCGTGCCAGGTGGAGACGTATCCGCGTGCCGGCGGCCCTTCGTACATCACGCCTTGCTTACCGAAGTCATGCGTGGGGTAGAGGTCGGCAATGCGGTCGAGCAGGACGGCCGCCTTGTGGGCGTAGATGCGATCGCCGGTGACGACGTAGGCGGCGGCCAGTTTGGCCGCACCGCCGACCAGGGCCTGTTTCCAATGGCCGTAGATCAGGTAGGCGCCGATAAAGCGCCAGCGCTTCTCGCCGTCTACGTACCCTTCGCCATCGTCGACGCCGAACTTGTGCAGCGGGTCGGCTACATCAGGACGCTCGGCATTGAACAGCAGCGACCTGTCGGCGCGATCGGGCTGAAAGACGCGGTGCCGATCCAGGCCGGAGCGGTAAAACTTCTCGAAATCGTTTTTGGGGAAGAGCTCCTTGCAGTGCGGGCAGCGCATCTTCCAGGGGCGCTTCAGGGCGTCGACTTCCCAGTTGTACATGGGCACGCCCTTCTGGCAGGCCGGGCAGTCGCCGTTGGACCACACCATCCACGAGCGCTTGATGGTGTTGCCGAACATGAGTCTCCAGAGATCTTCATCCGAGATCGTCCGGAAGGGTTCGGCCGCTTCGACGATCGGCCTCTGGATGGCCGCGGCCCAGGGGTGGTTTTTCGCGTTCTCCCGCGCGCGGGCGACGAGGCGGGCGGGGTAGAAGGCGCTGGCTTGCTTGGCCGCGGCCGGTGCGGCCGTCGTGGCGTCGGCCGCGCTCGCCTTCGGGCAGAGACAAAGAGACAGAGCGAGGGAAAGAA
>BTUC01000447.1:0-5996 GCA_045863575.1 Phycisphaerae bacterium | reverse complement strand
CCGGGAGCCTGAGCCGCCCGGAACAACGACTGAGCCCGCCCCAGCTCCAGGGTGTTGATCTGCCGTTCTCCCGCGGAGCCGGGAAGCCGTCTCGCGATGTCAGCCTTGGTGATCTCAAAGTCACGACGGGCCTTCTCGTCCTGGAAGTCGCTGTACTTGCCCTGTGCCTCCTCCAGTTTCTTGCGGGCCTCATCCACCTTGGACTTCGCGTCGTTGAAGGCGTCCTTGATGCTGGCGGCCATCACCTGGCCCTGCTTCTTCATCACCTCGCCGGCGATCTTGGAGATGTTCCCGAAGCCGCTGCTCAGGGTAGTGCCCATGGACCGGAAGGCGTTGCCGACTTTCGACCGCCAGCCATCGAACACCGCCCCGACCTTGAGGCCCTCGTCCTTCATCGCGCGGATCTTTGAGACCGCCTCCTCTTGCTCAAGGTTCAGGCCCTTCATTTGCTCGCGTAGCTTGTGGAGGTTCTTGCCAGACTTCTCACGGGCCTGCTGCATTTCAAGCCACAGGTCTACCGCCGCGTCGATGTCTGATTCATCGAAGCCGAGCCACTTGCCGGCCTTACTTTCCGCGAGCTTCCCGAACTGAAGCGAGACCGTCTGCACCAGCCCAAAGGCCGCCTTCTTCACTTCCTCGAAGCCGATGCGGACGCTCAGGAGGGCTTTCGAGAATGTGAACCCCAGGTTTGTGGCCGTCTCCATGATGCCCTTGAGACTGAAGCCGGAGAACAGGGAGCCCATGCCGCCGAACAGCCTGCTGAAACTGGACGCGATGCTATTGGCGACGGAGCCGAAGACCTCCTTGATCCCGGCAGCGTTCTGGCCCATGAAGTCCCGGAAGCCCTCGGCCATGGTCCGGGCCCGGTCAGTGATCCGGGCGAACAGGTCCGACTGGACAACGACGTCCTTGAGCCCGTCCGCGATGTCGTCGATGGCTGAATTGAGGCGGTCCCACTGGAAGGCTGCCTCTTTGCCGGAGATCCCGACCTTGGCCAGGTCCTGGTCGATACGCGACATGGCCAGTTGCATGATCTCGTCCCGCGACTTACCCCGATCCGCCTTAGAGAGCAGGCCCAGCTTGATCGCGCCTTCGCCGGCTTCACCGCTGACCAGGCTGTCGACCATCTGCTCGAACACCTGCGTCATCTCGACGCCGATGCTCTTTGCTCGCACGCTCGCAAACTGGAAGAACTTGGCCACCTGCTGAACAGAAAAGCCCTGGGCAATCGACCGATTGGTCAGCTCCATGGCCTGGTCCAGACTCACTGCTCCATTGGCGGCCTCCTGGATCGCCCGGGCCGCGGAGTAAGCCCGGCTCTCGCTGATCGACAGGCGGCTGGCGAACTCACGCATGACAATCTGGGCCCGGAGCCCCTCGTCAGCCCACTGCCCCAGGGCACTCACGCCGGCCGCGAGAGACTTGACGTTCTGGATGCCCGCGAAGATCGGAAGCTGGATCTTGGACAGCCCGGCCAGCGGCGCAGTAATCGTCTTGCTGAGCGTGCTCGCAAACTTGCGGGCCCCCTTCAGCACAGACGCGAACGCCTTCGCGCTGGCGTCATCCGCCGTAATCGTGAAGCCGAAACCTTCAGTAGCAGCCACTATACGCCTCCATGTCTCCCAAGTCAGGTCAGATCCGCCCGAACGCCCGCTTCGTGGTCGCGCTCGCGAACGGCAGGGCACAGACTGACTGGCCGTTGCCGTTGGTCTGCCAGGTTGTGGTCCCGCCGTCGTCCGACGCCTCCAGATAGCAGGTCACGTCGCTATTGGCGGCGCCGTGCGTGGTCACGGCCAGGAACACATCAACGCCGTCCCAGCCGCTCGGGTCGTTGCGCTGCACGTCGCTCCGGGCGTAACTTCCGTCATCCAGCGTCTGGCCACTGGCCAACGCATAGATAATTTCCTTCGGGCCGTACTGCGTCCGGCCGCTTGCCAGCTTGCGCCATGGGACTGCTGCGACCGTGATGCGAGCCCCTGAAGCGTTTTCCTGGTTCACTCCGGTCCCGTTCTTCACGGCCAGCCTGTATGTTTTCGGGATCAAATCGGCCTCCCTACTTGATGACTCTTCCTACGGCCGGCCCGGCATCACGCCTGCCGAGACGCCTTCCGGTGCAGGTGCTGCTTGAACTCCCTCTCGAAGGAAGCTGGGTCCTCCCGCTTCCATTTCTGCATAAGCTCGGGATCGGCCAGAGCCTTCACGATGTCGCGGCCATCGTCACCAGCGGAGCCGCTGGTCGATACCGGCTTTTCGCGGGCCGCCGTCCGCCGCAGATAGCTACCCCGGCCGCTGAGGAACGACTCCACAATGCTGGTCGTTCCGACGCATCCCAACAGGTCTTTCTCGCCCACGATCCGGCCATCGGAAAGCCTGCACGACATCGCAAGGATCGTGCTCACGTCATCAACGGCATCGTCGCTGATGTGCCGTCGCAGCTCGCGTGCCAGCTCACCAGCCAGCTTCCGCTGAGAGAGGTCATTCTCCAAGGCCTTCGCGCGACTCTCGGCAGCCGTGCGCGCCGCCCGCTCCTCATCTAACTGCCGCTTCAGCTCGTCCGATTCCAGTCCCATGCGAACACGTCTCCTTCCGTGGCCGGCCCCGGCGCGCATGTCGCCGGACGGCCGCACAAATCTCCGCGATCTGCTCAACCCCGAAGAGCCGGACACGTCCAGCGCGAAACTTCGGTTTGATCCGATCGCGCCTGACGCAATACGCCGCGCGGCGTACACTGCATCCGGCATGTTCGGCCGCTTCGATGATCGTCAGGTACTCGGCCATGCCAGAGAAAATGAGACTTGGAAGGCCAAGAATCAATCTCATCTATAACAACTAAGACATTTCACATGTGAGCAACCTATTGGTGTCGCGCGCAACCATCGGGGAACGGTGGCACATGCCGCGCACGAACGGGGCCGGGCCAGCGGATTCGCTTCCGCCAGCCCGGGCCATCATCGGAGCCCTTGCTCGCAAGCCCGCTCAACCCTCCGGCCGTACAAACCGCAGCGTACATGCGGGCTCGATTGCCGCCTCCTGGTCTGGGAGAACCAGCCTCAGACCGAAGTTTTTAGTGATCGAAGCCACGAGCGTTTTCACCTCGAAAGCACCGAGCCGCGGCAGAATCTCCGTGATTAACAAGCCCGCGTACAGCGCCCGTTCGTCTATCGGTTGTCCTATCACCGTCAGGTCCTCCAGGTTCCTACCACCCTGCCCGCCGGAGCGGTCCCGCGTGAACCGCCCCGGCACACATCCCGCCGCCTACGCAACCATGTCGAAGAAATCGGCCAGATCGAGCGCGTCCAGGCCACGGCCAGAAGCTCCCAGCTCGTCATCCACAAGCTTGTCGAGCGACCGGACATACTCCAGGTTCATGTTGGCCAATTTCAGCACGAGCCGAGCAAAGGCCGCCTGCCGTTGTGACCGGCTGGCCCGCTGGCGGCCGCTCAGATCGGGAGCCGGCCGGACCGATGTCACGACTGGCAAGCCGTCCGGAGCGGGCGAGTCGCTCTCTTTCAACTCCCTGCACTCATCGTCGATGCCCCGTTCGGCCGCGTTGACCATGCCGTCGGCCACCAAGCTCTCGTGCAAAAAAAGCATGCCGATCAGCCGACCGAGGGCCGCTTCGTGCTCCGTCAGCGGGTCCACGCCCACTCGTCCCGTGCTCCTGGATGGCTGCTGAACCATAACTGCTACTGACATGTACTCCTCCGTGGAGAAGAATGCGGCCCGGCCGGGTGGCTCCCAGAGAAGAACGGGAACGCCAATGGTGAGTTGGCGGAATGCCAACCCGAGCCGGGCTCGTTTGAGGTCCGCCACAGTCACCAGCTAAGGCGGAAATGTTGTCAGGTCGGGAACTGCGTCCCGTTCTTCTCATATAAAAGTATATAACACAAAACCAGAAAAGTAAAGTAATATATCCTCCTATCCCCCATTCTCTTCTAAAAGACACTTTGCAGCAGCTTCAAGAACGATCAGGCTTGCCCGCGCAGATGGCCTCTCGGGTGCGCTCACGTGCAGTGAGCATAGCATTGAGGTAATGTGATCTCATGGGCCGCAGACGCAAAGCCTGGGTATACGGCAGGACCGCCCGCTGGTACGAATACGACCAGACGGGCCGGCGTCACCACCGGACAAAGACCTTCGGTACTCGGGACGCCGCCCGCCGGTGGGTGCGGAACCAGAATGCCCGCGCGGATCTCCGGGAGCTGGGCGAGGTCGTGCCCGTCCCCCTGGCCGAAGCCGCCCGCGAGTTCATCGCCCATTGCGAGGCGAACCGGCTGGCCAAGGACACGATCGTCCACCATGGCAGCACGCTGGGGCTCCTGGCTCACGTAGTCGGCAGCGAGCGGGATGTCTGCCAGGTCACGGAGCAGGACATCGAACAGTTCGCCCTCTCGCGGCTGGGATCGTCGCGAGCCACCGTCCACCGACACCGGGGGTCACTGCACCGGTTCTTCGCGTGGGCCGTGCGACAGGGGTACGCCGCCGGCAACCCAGCCAAGGCGATCCGGGTTGCTCGCAAGGGGGATTTGCGGCGTCAGCGGCCGGCCATCACAGAGCAGCAACTCGAACAGCTCGTCGGAGCCATCGACACCGAGGACCGACTCATCGCGTTCTGGATAGCGGTAACGACAGGACTGGACAGGCGGATCATCGAGCAACTGAGCGCCGCAGAGGTGGATCTGGAGGCCCGGTGCTTCCGGGTCCGGCGGATCAAGACGGGCCGGAGTCTCGTGCCGCCGATCCATCAGGGGCTTGTGCCCTGGCTCTCGTCAAGGCGCTCTCGAACGCCGCCATCCCGCAGGCTGTTAAGTGGCCTGTCGCGACAGTGGGGCGAGACCGACTGGTGGCACCGGGTCCGCGAGGCCGCCGGCCTGCCGGGCCTGCTGTTCCGGGACTTGAGGGCCCTCGCGTCCGCCCGTCTCCAACGGATCGCCGGGCTGCCCCTTGCGGACGTGAAAGAGATCCTGGGCCACTCGTCGGTGACAGTGACGAGCGATCACTACACAGCGCCTGATCCAGACGCTCTCGCACGATTTGACACACTGCCTCTTCCGGGACTCCGCCGGCTGTCAGAATGGACCACAGAGAGATCATCCGCTTCCGGCCAGCCCCCGGAGCCTCCTGCAGAACCCCCTGCCTCAGGAGCTTGATGACCGTCGGGGCACTCACCCCCATGAGGGCGGCCGCCTGCTCAATATTGACGAATAGACTGCACTCTCGAGGGGAGGGCTTCATGTACGTCTCTCGCGCCGAATCGCAGCCGTCAGACTCTCTCACGACGGCCGCTTACCGGCGATTCTTGAGTATGCTATCCCCTTAGCGCCCCTGTCAAGGGTTTTTTAGTGGATTCTTATGGATTGTTGGATATCCATGAAATTCCAGAGCCATGGGCCTCTGATTAGTCAGCAGATACGAGCCCCATTCAGCGGGCGGTCTTGACATGCGATCCGTATTCGGCGCATTCTGGAAGCTCGGATCATCTCAGATTCAAGGGAAAGGGAGGAACCATGAAGACGTCGCGTTATCCGTTCACGGGAGTCTGCTTGAGCATCGCTCGAGTAGTCGGGGGAGTGCTGGCGATCTGTGGGGCTGCCGTTTCTGTCGTGGCCATCGTGCAGGGCGGGGGTTTGTTCCTGGTGCTGCCGGCATCCATCGCATCGGTGGTTTCCGGCGTACTGCTCCTGGCTCACGCGGAACTGATTGCCATGGTCAGAGACCTCGCGGTCAACAGCTTCTCCTGGCACGAAGCCGTCCAACTCGCGAGCATGCGGACCCAGACCGGGGTGGTTGCCGCGGAACCGGTGGGAGCGGTTACGGTCGACGATCCGCGGCCCGAGCCCCAGCCGACTGCCGTGGCGAACGCAGCTATGGGATCGGTTGATCCGACACCGCCGGCCAGCCCCACCCGCTGGCGGGTTACCGCCATCGACGCCAGCGGCAAGCGCGTATCCGGCACCATCAGGGCCGCCAGCGCCGATGCTGCCCGGCGGCAGGCC
>BTUC01000446.1:0-6001 GCA_045863575.1 Phycisphaerae bacterium | reverse complement strand
AGCGTCTGCCGCTAATTGCTGCTCGATTCTCGCCACCATCTCACCGGACTCGCTGTTGACGGCCTGTCCGACATCCACGGGTGACGACTGCAAGGTTTCGGGGTATTCCGACTGAGTCTCACCCACCGTAGGAATGCTCATGAAGCCACGGTACGTTGGCATCAAGCACGGTGGCCAGAGGACCTGAGCCGCGTTGGTGAGTTCCTCGAACACCCATTTCAGGGGCCGCCTTCCACCTATCTCCTGAACCGCAGCGAAGTCACTCAAGTGGAACCTCCCTCAACTGCCACTCTTCTTTGGCTCGCCGTGAAATGAGTGTGCTGAAAAAAACCTGCAGTTTGGTATGAACATTATCAAGAGATTGCTGTGGGTTGTCTCGCTCAGTCAGGCGTGTTCCAGCCGCAGTTGTCAGGCGGTACCCCTCGATCGTTTCATCCCCGACTTCGGCCGTAACTTGCGCGAGCTCAAATCGAAGATCTATGGCGTCATGCTCTCTCCAGGACGCGCCAACTCTCAACACCTGCTGGGCTCCCAGTGCGGCCTTGACATGGGCCGCTTCAGAAAAGTAGTGGGAGAGTACTGGTGCCGTGTGAGGCACCTTCAGGAAGTTCACGTACGAGACATTGGCGACAATGATGCGAGGAAGCTCCTGGTCGAGTGTGCTTTCAATAGCCTCGGTGGACTTCCAAAGAACACTGCTGAGACTCTGGAAACGAGGGTACTCCCGGCCATTCTGAGTCGCCTCCTTGAGCCAGCGCGCCACGATGACCTGGTTTTGGAGCGTAACTGTCAGGCCTTGGGGATTTCCGCCGTACACAGCACCTGGAATCTGGCCGGGATGAAAAGGCGGCAGCGGGCCGGGCAGGCCCGGGGGGATTTCGAATTGCGTTGGTTCCTCTAACGTGGAGAACTCGGAAGCCAGCCTCTCCTTGACGCGGTTTATGGTCGCGAATCGGAGTGGGATCGGCGACTCCAGACTGACTCGAACGGCCGCCTCCACAAGCGGCAGATTGCCAAAGTCGAGCCGGATCCTCCGTCCCGCTCCTCCAGTCCTGAGGCTATCATGAGAGGGATCTTGCATGCCCGTACCCGCCTGATGCGCAACTGTAGTGTCCACAGTCTATTGTAGCAGGCAATCGCTTTCAACTTTCAGCCGGTCGCACAGCTCGCGACTCGCCGATCTCAAGTCGGCCATCTTCCTACTGGTCGAGCAGGAGTGCCTGCCGAAAGATCGCCGCGACCTCTCCGCCCATCCGCCGAAGGTGACCGGCTCGGTGCCCTCGGATTGGATGCCCCGTCCGGCGCGCGCCGTCTCCTGGTCCGCTCGGTGGCACCCAGCCTCCGGGTAGCGGTTGCGCGGTTTCACCCCGCAGCGTTGGTCAAAAAGCACACCTCGCGAAACCGCGGCTTCACCGCTTAGCTCCTTTATTGGCAAATCATTACGGTTTATCGGCTCAGGAGCAAGTCAATCCGCAGTTGTGGCACGGGGTTTGCAGGTTCCCTGGCAAGCCGGGCCGGAGTTCCGGCTTGCATGGTTTACCGGGGCGTGTTCCCGACAGGAGCGTTCGATATGCCAGTGACCAAGGTTGAGATTGAGGCCGGCGAGTGCATCTCGTGCGAGGCCTGCGTTGCCGAGGCCGAGGAAGTGTTCGAGATGGGCGACGATGTGGCCGTCGTCAAGCCCGAGGCGAAGGATCCCGCCTTCTGCACGCAGCACAGCGAGAAGATCATGGCGGCCGTCGAGGCCTGCCCCTCCAGTGCGATCAAGGTCGAAACGGCCTGACCGTCAAAAGTTCTCCTTTTTCTCACGATTCGTCTCGCGGCACAGGCGTTCCGGCTACATGCGTGTGGTCAGGGCGGCTGTGCCGCGTGCGTTGCTCGGCTCTGCTCCTGTGGGCAACGCGTTCCGGCCGATCCTGATCGCGTCGTACAGGTATGCTTCGAAATCCTAAGGGCCTCTAACAGAACCAACTTGCTCGGGCGGGACGCCCTCGCCCACACCGGCGAGACGCCGGTGCCACACCCGTTGTGTTCGAGGCGCTAAGGCATCAGGGCACGGCCCGCGGCGGATCCGCGCCGTAGGCGTTGTCTTCCACGCGCGTGCCGGCACCGGCGCGGACGGCCGTCTCCGGCTTGTCGTGGTTCGGGAACCAGTTCTCATACACCTTACACACGTCCTCGGGCACACCGCGGATCACCACCGGCGTCTCTGGTGCACGGAACGTGTTGTGGTGGATGAGGATGGTCGTGCCCGCGATCTGCGTGCCGTCCTTGCGGTCGCGTCCGCCGTGCATGTCGAAGCGGTGGCTCAAAGAGGTGCCCAGCTCCACGTTGTGCCGGGCCTCGTAGCCGCAGCCCGGCCGACCGGTGCCGGCGATCGAGTGCCGGTTGGAGTCGAAGAGGTTCCGCTCGATGAGGGACGAGGCGACGTCGTGCGAGACGCCATAGCCAAGCCCCTGGTATTGACAGTGATGGATGAAGTTATGGTGGATCCGGTGCCGGTCGCCCTTCTGCAGACAGACGGCGGCATGCGCCCAGGCCGAAATTTCGCAGTTGTCCACCTCCAGCCCGGGATGCTCCGTCCTGATGCCGTCTGACGTGGGGAACTTGTAGTAGTACGGGTGCCCGCGGCCCTCGGCGAATGATCGGTGATGATGGTCGAGGTAGCGCTTCGGATTGGGCCCGCGGATGCGCAAACCCGTGATCCGCACGTCGGGTCCCCCCACGCGGATGAGCACCGGCGTCTTGAGCGCGTCCGACGTGATCAGCCCACCCTGCGATTTCTCCTGGCCGCGGTTGCTGGCCAGGGTTACGCCGCCCGGGATCTCCAGGACGAGCTCCTCGATATACACCCTGGCCGTGCAGTCGATCTCCGCATCGCCGGGAATGAAGACCACCTGTCCGGGCTTCGCTTTGCTCAGCGCCTCCAGCAGTTGATCGAGGGTCTTGGCGACGTAGTCGCCCTGGGTGATGACACGCGTATAGCCTTTTCCGCCCCCGATCGGTCCCGCGTCATCGGCTTGGGCGCCGTACGCCTTCTCATTGAGACGCACGAAGGTGGGCTCGGCGGCGGACAGGGGTTGAATGAATAGTAACGCCAGGAGCCCGAACGACGTCCGCAGCATGGCATCCTCCTACAGCCGTTTCACGCAGATGGCGGGATGTTCTTGAGCACGTTGGAGATCAGCACGATGACGGCCGCGATAGCCGCATTGACCGCCAGCCATCTGGGCATCTGACGGCGCATCCCCTCGAAGGCCAGGCTTCGACCGGTCACCGCTATGGCGATGAAGAAAAGGGCCAACGCCAGCAACAGCTTGATCCCGAACAGGATGTGGTACAGCGGCGGCTCGCCCTCGACGGGTTTGTGCAGAGGGAACTGAACGATGGCGTTGTACGTCCCGCTCAGGATGATGAACAGGATACACGTGTGCACGAAGCGGGCCCAGCGTCGGATCAGCACCTGTCGCAGCGCCGCATGGGTGTCCTGCGATAGGGCGGCCCTGGAAGAGGGATGTAGCACGAACCGGATGAATACCGTACCACCAATGGCCACGATGACGGCCGCCAAATGCAGCCAGCGGCTGAGGATGACCGGGACCTCGATGTCAGCGAGCATAAGCTTCTCCGGCTTGTGGATAACTGATCAGGTGGCCTTCAAAGCGGATGGTAGACGCACCTCAACGGACAGACAAGGGGACAAGGAGACACGGGGACCAGGTGACGCGGGGGAGGCAAGCGGCTTCGGGCAACACCCCACAACCTCAGTTACCAGGCCCTCCGCCTCGTTTCGCTTGCCTTCACTGTGTCTCCTTGTCCCCTCTTCCCCGTGTCTCCTGGTCGGCTTTCGCTCTATCTCTCCGTCCCTCCTGCTCTCCATCTGTCTGTCTTCCGCCCACACCTGCACATGGACACGCCCCTCGGCCGATACATACAATCAGTCGAGAGGCGCTTAACAGATTGTGGTGCATGATGTTCGATTCACCCGATGCCAATCAGGAGAGTCGCCGGCGGATGGTCGAGGACCAGATCCGGGCGCGGGGTGTCTTCAGCGAAAGGACGCTGGAGGCGATGATCCGGGTGCCGCGCGAACACTTTGTGCCGGACAGCGGGCAGCAGCAGGCTTTTGAGGATCGGGCGCTACCCATCGACTGCGGGCAGACCATTTCGCAGCCCTTCATGGTGGCGGCCATGACCGAGGCTTTGCGGGTCCGGCCGCATCACCGCGTGTTGGAGATCGGTACCGGTTCGGGCTACCAGACGGCCATCCTGGCGGTGCTGGCACGGCGCGTGTACACCATCGAGCGGCTTGCTTTGCTCCAGGAGCAGGCCCGGCAACGGCTTGAATCGCTGGGCATTACCAACGTCGAATACCGCGTCGGGGACGGCAGTATGGGTTGGCCCGAGGAATCGCCGTTTGACCGCATCATCGTGACCGCGGCCGCCCCGGATACTCCGCCTTCACTGGTGGCCCAGCTCGACGGAGTGGGTCGACTGGTCATCCCGGTCGGATCCGACGCGGAGCAGACCCTGACCATCATTGATCGCATCGGCGCCAAGACGCACGAACAGCCCCGCTTCCCCTGCCGGTTCGTCAAGCTGATCGGCCGTGAGGCCTGGGCCGACAGTCCCGATGTCCAGTCCCTTTGAACAGGGGGGAGTTGTCTCACTTTTTGCCTTCGAGTTACACCTTCTTGCCTTCCAGCTTGGCTTGAGCGGCGGCCATTTCTTCGGCGGTTGGGGCCTTGCCTGACTTCATCATGTCGATGAAGCAGTCGAACAGATAGGTGGCGTCATGAGGACCCGGGCTGGCCTCGGGGTGGTACTGGACGGAGAAGATCGGCATGTCGGTATGCGAGAAGCCTTCCAGTGTCTGGTCGTTGAGGTTCTCGTGCGTGGGCGTCCCGCCGACCTTGACCAGTGAGGCTGTGTCCACTGCAAAACCGTGATTCTGGCTGGTAATCTCGACCCGCCGCGTGGCCAGGTTCATCACCGGTTGATTGCCGCCGCGGTGGCCGAATTTGAGCTTGTAGGTCTTCGCTCCCAGCGACAGGGCCAGCAACTGATGGCCCAGGCAGATGCCGAAGATCGGTGTCTTGCCCACCAGGCCGCGCAAGGACTGGATCGCGTAGTTGACCGGCTCAGGATCGCCGGGGCCGTTGCTGACGAAGACGCCGTCCGGCTTGTGCTCGAGGATCGCCTCGGCGGGCGTGATCGGCGGCACCACCGTGACCTTGCAGCCGGCTTCCACGAGATTGCGCAGGATGTTGTGCTTCATCCCGCAGTCCATGGCCACCACGTGAAAGCGGCAGTCACCGCCGCGGTGCTGCATGGCGAAGGGGCTGGCGAAGCCCTCGGCCCATTCGAAGGGCTTGCGCGGGGCGACCAGTTGCACCATGTCCTGCCCGACCAATCCCGGCCAGCGGCGGGCACGCCCGACGAGCTCGTGATCGTCGAGGATCTCGGTCGAGATCGCTCCCCGCATGGCCCCCTGCGTGCGAAGTTTTCGCGTGATCGCCCGCGTGTCCACCCCCTGGATGCCCACCACGCCGTGCTTCTGGAGATACTCTTCCAGCGTGCTGGTCGCCCGGAAGTTGCTGGCCCGGGAGGCGAGCTCCTTGATGACGAACCCCTCGACCTGCGGCCGTCGCGATTCGACGTCCTCCTCGCTCACGCCGTAGTTGCCGATGAGCGGATAGGTCATGGTCACGATCTGGCCGGCGTAGGAGGGGTCGGTGAGGATCTCCTGGTATCCGGCCATCGAGGTATTGAAGCAGACTTCACCCTCGTGCGTCCCCTCGGCGCCGAACGCGGTGCCGGTGTAGACGGTGCCGTCTTCGAGGGCCAGTTTGCACGGACGTTGGGGCATGGAGAACTCCAAGTAGCTTCCAGCGATCAGCGAAGACCCGGCCTGGTCACGTAAAGGCCTATCCCAGAGGGCTCGGAGAGCCCTTGACGGGGAGTGTGCCACTGCTGTGTCAGCAGTGTCGGACGACGCGGG
>BTUC01000445.1:0-6002 GCA_045863575.1 Phycisphaerae bacterium | reverse complement strand
GACGATTCCACCGGCTGCTCCACACCCTGAGCCGGCGGCTGTACCTTGTTGAGCCGGCGATCACCGGCGTAGTAGAGGAAGCTGGTCAGCGCCTGGATCTGAAGATAGGGGTCATCCAGCACCGCGGGATCCTTGAGCTTGGCGCTGATCTTCTCGCGATCCTCTTCCGGGTAATCCTTGAAGGCACCCACCAACTCGCCCATGCCGAAGAGGCTGGGCATCTTCGTGCCCGGTTGAATGCGGTGCGGCGCCTGGAGCCATCGGCGGACCCAGTCGCTCTGCAAACGGTCGCTGGTGAGCTGGAGGTTGGGGGCCGTCGGGTTCGCGTTGGCGCCCGGCACGCTCGGGTCGCCGAACACGTGACAGGCCATGCACTTGAGCTCGTAGAAGAGCGTCTCCCCGTCGGCAACGGCCGTCGGCGAGTACTCCCGGACGGCCTCGGTGAAGGGATAGCGCACGCGATAGAGGTCACGCAGGAAAGCGCCCTGCTCCACCAGCAAGCTGTACGTCGATGCGAGGTCTTCGAGGCTAGACTCGGCCGGGTCCACCGAGCTGGCCGTGGCCAGGCGGTTGTCCACCGCGTAGCGGGTAAGGGCCCGCGTGACGTCGCTGAGATGATCCTGAAGGAACCAGTCGGATCCGGCGGCAGCGCCCGGCTGAGCGTCATCGGCGTTCGACTCGTCATCACCGGCGGCGCTGGGCGGCCGGTCCATGGCGGCCAGCGTCACGTTCGCATCCGCCTTCCGGGCGTCGGCAATGTACTTGTTGACCGGAGCCAGGTGCTGCGCGAGCCACTGCGATTCCTGTTCGGAGAGTCCCACGAAGTACTCGACCAGCTTGGTGGACTGATCGTCGTCGAGGTGGAAGCTCGGCATCCGAACCTTCAGCCACGGGCGCAGCATCTGCACGTTGTTGAGAAAACCGTAGAACCAGTCGGCCCGCACCTTGGCCCCCTGCCCCCGCAGCCAGGGAGGACCGTTCACTTCGTCGTATTGCACCTCGCCGCCATCGCTGCGGGTGATGAACTGGTGCATGACCGCACCGTTGCCGTCGATGATGTGGCAGGAGACACAGTTCAGCTCACGAGCCAGCGCCCGCCCTTCGGCGATCCGCCCGGCCGGCGTGCCGTCATAGTTCACCTGGAGCGATCCGCCGACCCGTCCCGGACGCCGCGAAAGCAGGTAAGTGACCAGCGCGTCCGCCTGCTCGTCATCGAGGAAGAAGTTGGGCATCTTCAGCTTTTCGTAGGGCCCCTTGAGCTTGCGGCGATCCCACATGCGGGGATTGCGCACCTTGTACCATGCGAAGGAGGCCAAGGCGTGGTCGACGTGCACCGCCGGGTTGCTCCAGGCCGCACCGATCAGCTTCGCCCGGTCATCGGGGCTCTTGGGATCATACGGGTAGAGATGCTTGAACAGCGGATCGTGTTCGCGGTCATGCTCGAACGCGTGTTCGAAAAACGCGAAATCAAGCTGCGTGAGCTGCTTCTCACCCCAGGTAGTCAGTTCTGTCCCGGGCCGGGCGGCATTCTCGTAGCCGCGGATCTGGTGACAGGAGTAGCAGCCATAGTGGCCGATCATCTTGTCGCCCAGGAACACCCAGCGGCGCTGGTCGGGCTCCATCGCCGCCACGCGCTCGCGGGCCTGCTCCTCGCCCAGTGAACGCGAGAGTTTTTCCACCAGCCTCGCCGACAACTCGCCGCCCACGTCCTGGATGATCGATTCCGTCCGGGCGGAGGAGTTCAGCCCGCCCAGCAGGATGCGCAGAAGCTCGTCCCGCTTCTGAGCGTACGCGGCGGGGTCCTGCTCTTCCTGTTCCGCCAGGGGTGCGGAGGCCTTCTCGGCGAACTCCTCGTTCTCGTTGAGCGTGCTGAGATAGATTGCGATGTCCAGCGCCTCGTCGGCCTCGATCTTCTCGCCGGATGGCTGGCCGGTCTCGTCGAGAACGGGGAATTCCCCCCGCTTCAGCCGCAGGCTCGGCATCTTCGTGTAGCTGGAGTAGTGCCGCGGATTCTTGACCCAATCATAAAGCCAGTTCACCGCGTGCTCGTAGTCGGCAAACTTCGTCCGGATGCTGGAAAGCTCGGGCGCGAAACGCGTGAAGACCGGCCCCTTGACGTTCAGCGGGTCGAAGAGCGTGTCGTAGGCGTTCTTGAAGTTCCGCATCGCGTATTCGACGCGGTCGTTGTAGGTCATCTCACCGAAGCGCTCGGTGGCATACTCGTTCATCGCCTCCCAGGCTTCATCCGAAACGAAGGCGAGTTCCTCCTCCTCCGGCGTCAGGGAGACGTTGCCCTCCCCACGGGCCGCATGAGGAAAAAGCTTCCGGATCAGTTCACGTCGGGCTTTGCGCTCGTCGTAGGTGTGATCCTTCCAGGCGGCCGCAAACACCTCCTGGATTGTCGCCAGCGGAATTCCCTCGCCGCCTTCTTCCAGGTCGATGGCCAGGGCCGCCTTCACCTCATCTTCCGCAAGTTCCACTTCCGCCGGGTCGCGCCCTTCCTCGCGAGCCGCGGCCATGGCCCGGCCTTTCAGCCGGCGCGCCTTGGCGAGCACCCCCTGGCGCCCCAGCGATTCAAACTTCAGGGCCACGTCGCGTGTGATCCACTGTTCACCGAGCGGGGCGCCCAACTGCCCGAATTCATCCATTGGCTGCCAGGCCAGGTTGGAATGGCAGGCCATGCAGCCCACATCGCCAAACAACCGGCGGCCGCGCTCCACCGCCGCCAGCGTCGCTTCGCTGTCCTCCGCCTTGAGCGGTTCCCAGAGATCCTCAGGCGGGGCTTCCCGTTCGTAGCCGTCGCTGACCGCGTACAGATACTCGGTCATGGCCACCGTCTCAGCCTTCGTCCGCAGGATCGGGTCGCTGTCGCCGCCGGCCGTCTCGGAGAGCGCGTCGTTGTTCTCCTGGAGGAAGTAGTGCGGCATGTTGGTCGACGGCCGGTAGTCCTTGGGGAACCAGATCCAGTTCTCGGCAAATGCCCGGGTGAGCTTCTCGCCAATGTGACTCAGGTCGGGACCGACCTTTCGCGAATCAGCCAGTTCCTCGACGAGATGGCAGTTGATGCAGCCGAGCGTCTTGAACAGAAACTGGCCTTCGGTGATCCGTGACGCCGCAGGGCGGCCCTCGTGCACGGCGATGTCGGTGATCTTGGAGTGGCACTTGTTGCAGCCGGCCTCGGAATAGCGCGGCTGGAGCATCGGCCGGGTCCAGTGGTGCTCGGCCGTCTCGAAGTTCTGCTCCGGCATGATGCCGGCCGTCCGGACGTAGTATTTCTCCTTCCAGGCCTTACGCTCCTCGGGCGACTTGGGCGTATGGGCCGCCAGGACGAAATCGGTCTCTTCCCCGTTGCCGTCATGACAGGTTGTGCAGCCCACGCGGCTCAGGGGGTGTGGCGAGTCGGCGGCCACATACAGGTCCAGATCCGGATGGGCCAGGAGCGGTTGACCGAACTTCAGCTCCGGCAGGCCGCGCAGCTTCTGATACTTATTGACCTCCCCAACCAGGGCAGCGAAGAGCGCGTCCTGCTGCTCCGCGGTCAGTGTGTTCCAGCCGCGGGCGACCAGCCCGGGCTCAAGGTCCTCGCGATCAGGAACGATCGGTGGCTGGAGACGCGCCCGGTCGGGCTTATCCTCCCGGGCGAGCTGTTCGTTGATGGAGAAAATCGCCTCTTCGAGCTTCCGAGCCAGGTTCTCGCGCGTGAAGTTCTTGTCCGCGATGGCCGTATGGCAGGTCATGCAGCGGTCGACCTGGTAACCCTTGACGAAATTCAGTTCGACCTGAACGTCAGGCAAAACCGCCTGCTTGATCTCCTGACGCCCGCGCGTGCCCTTGGGAGCCGCGAAATCCATCATCGGCATGTTGAAGATACCGCGACGGATGGTATCCGACAGCTCCGCGTAGCGGGTTTCAGCGTCTGTGCGGTCCTTTTCGATCCGGGCCAGTGCCCGCTCGGCCGCGGTGAGCGCCGCCTGGAGCAGCTTCTGCTGGTCCTCGATGGCTTTACGCTGGTCCTCCAGCCCCTCGATCCGCAGACGGGCCTGGTTATAGGCCTCTCGCAAACGGTTCAGGTGCGCCAACGCCTCCTGCGTGCGGGTATGCCCTTCCCCATGCAGCCCCTTGGCGTGCTCGTACGCAGCCAGCGAGACAGTGAGGTCACCCTTGACGGCTTTGTGCTCGAGATCCGCCCGGGCGTGCTCGCCGCGAATGGCGTCCGCCTCCTGCCGCAACTTGTCAATGCTGAACCATTCGATGAGCGCGACGAGCTGACCCCGGAACTCAACATCTTCCGCCGCCCGGGCGGTGATGGCTTCGGCATCCGGACTTTCGACCTGCACGGCGATGAGCTTTCCAAAGTCCTCGCTTAGAAACCGCGCGCGTGCCTCGTAGACCGGCCGCGACGGGCCCCGGATGTCCTCCAGCACGCCCTTCACCGCCGCCGCACGCACGGCCGGGTCTTCAGAGCCCAACCCGACAGCCCAGTCGCGGGCGCGCGCCTGCTGCTGCTCGAGAGCCTTCTGTGCCTGCTGGACGGCCGCCTGGGCCTGGGCCAGTTCCTCCATGCGTTCGTTGGTCTGATTGGCGAGCACGTCGAAGTGGGCGAGGGAGACCTGCAAATCGGTGTAGTCGTCCTGGATGGCTCGCCACGGGCGGGCGTAATCCACTTTGATCATCCAGACCACGCTGGCCAGCAGGGCCACGCTGGAAATGGCAAAGAGGATGCTGACTTTCCGGATGTTGCGCAGGGTATCCGTTGGAACAGGCATCGTCTGCTTTTCGCTCGCCGTCAACCCTGGGCCGCCGGCGTGGCCAGCCAAGAGCGCGGCCCCGCTCGTCAGGGTTGAAGATCCAAGGTTCGTTGAGAAAGCGGCCCGACTCAACGGCAGCCCATTGCTCACTGCAAGCTGCCGAACTCTCGCAGCCGCCTCGTACACAGCTCAGGCGGCTGGATTTGTGAATGGCGTCACAAGCTACTGGAAATTCGGCTGCTGTCAAGCATTGCAGCCGGCGGCCTGGGAGACGCCCCTATCGTTTTTCGGCGCCGGAAGTTTGATTTCGTCCGGGTCCAGCCATGAACTCCGAACCCGCCAAGGCGAGCTCCGCCTCGGCACCCCCCGGGGAAGTCCGGCCCGTTTGCTGCTCATCGATGCTACGTGCTGCCCGTCTTTGAAGTTGCGGGATTGTTCGTGCATGAGCCGGTTTTGTCAAGAGTACCGGGAAGGGCGGGCGTAAGGGCCCGCTTCCACGCGGACGTTGAGTCCGAATGAAGTGCACGAACCCGCCGGCCGGGCCTGTACCTCAGACGTCGTCCGTACGGCCTGCCGGAGACAAGCGACCTGCGTGTCTCGATTTCGCGCCCAGGGAACCTGGGGGAGTCATTCCGCCCCGGCAAACCGGACCTCTGTGGGCGAGGCCATGCGGACGAGATCGGGCACATCCGCCACCTGCAACAGTCCGAAGCAGAAGATCGAGGGCGATTCCTGGTAGCTCACCTTGTTAGCCAACACATGCTGAAAGCTCGGCTCCAGTCCGCGGATCTCCAGGTGCCCGATGGCGTCCGGCTCCAGCGCCGCCAGGACCAGCGCGGCCAGACTCGACACACGGCCCACCGCCACCACGCGCGGCGCACCATTGCCGTGCCAGTTCGGAGGCGCATCACCTCCGAGCTGCCGCAGAGCAGCGGAGAGCTGGGCGACCTGCATCCTGAGTGGCCGGTCGCCGGTGGTGCCGATCATCTGGGCCCACTGCCAGGCGGCTGAATCCGGCTGGCACTCACCCGTAAACAACAGGTCCACGACGGCGACGGCCGCATCTCGCCCGAGCCACTCGTCGACGATCGGCTGGCTGGCCGGCCGGCCCGTGTCGGCCAATACCGCGACATGCCTGGTCGGCGAACTGGACCGGACATGCAGCGCCAGGGGAAAAGCAGGCAGGCTACGGTCCGCGGGGCGCAGAATATACCTCCCCTGCCCCAACATCGATTCGGCCACCTGCACAACTCC
>BTUC01000444.1:0-6039 GCA_045863575.1 Phycisphaerae bacterium | reverse complement strand
AATGCCCATCCAGGAATTGTTGCGGATGGCGTAGAGCAATGACTGGGCCATGCGCCCGGTCCCGACGATGACGGCGGTCCGGCGGTTCCAGCCCCGGCGGCGAAGCGTCCCCAGCATCACGCGAACCGATGCCCGAAAGATAATGAACAGGCTGGTCCCTGCCACCGCATAGGTCAGGATGAACTGCCGCGAAATCTTGTTCGTCTGCGGCATCGCGTAGTCGATGAGCACGACCGCGGTCACCGCGAAGACAAAGGCCTTCACGATGTCGCGGGCTTCGCTCAAGATGGTCCCGTCGCGTCGCGGCCGATACAGCTGGCTGAAAGCGAAAATCAGCAGGTGCACGACCACCACAATCGGAAGCAGGGCCAGGTAGCGCCCGGTGAAGCTGGGCAGGCCCTTGGCTTCATCCACCGGCAGCCAGGTGAAGCGGATCCAGTACGAGGCCACCCAGGCAGCGGCAACCGCGCATGCGTCTGCCAGAACCAGCAGGCTGACCATCAACTGGTTGTGCTGCTTGAGCATGGGGTAGCCCCGTCGAGGTGACGGACAGGTCGCGCGCCTGACCACCCCATCGACGATGATGAGTGGTTCAAACCTCGCCGGCACACCCGCGTTGACCGCCGTGCGGGGATGCCGGCCTGACCGATCATGATTGTACTCGGGAACGCCGGTGCATGGGAAGGGCTCAGGGGTACGGACCCGCGGAGTCCATGCACTGCTCGTAAAGCGGCACACCTTCTTCTCGACGAGTACGTGCCACTGCTGTGTCAGTAGTGCTCAACGGACTGGACGTCACCTGCGTTCAGCACTGCTCACAGTCACAGAGCAGTGGCACACACGTTCCGGCCTATCGACCGACGTGGACACGGTGCTTCGGGCCTACTCAGGAGGAGGGGGTGGCGGCGACGTGGGGCGTTGGTTGGGGGTCTTGGCGACCAACGGGGCCACGACGATGGCGTCGCCCGACGCGGTGCACCGGCCGGCCACCGAGCGGTCCGTATGGACATTGAGAATGGCGTTGGCGCCGCGCTCGGCCGCGGCCGCCTTGAGGGCGATCACGGCATCCTCGGGTGTGCGGTAGCCTTCCACAAAGACAGCCTCCACCTGCCGGACAATCCGGAACCCGGCCAGGCGACTGCCCGTGGAGGTGGCCACGATGCCGGCGGCCAGCTCGCGCCGTTGGCGATCCAGCTCGGCATGGTCGATGTTGTACTTCTGGAGCTTGGGATGAATCATCGGCGCCCGTCGGCGTCGAATCGCCCGCGAGAGTCCCCTGCCTGCCCGTTGCAGGATGAGCAGCGCGACCAGGGCCAAAAAGGCCCAGATCGCCCAGGTGCGGTAAGGCTCGGGCAAGGGGATCCGATCCAGCAGGGACGGAGCGTCGTCCTGGAGCAGAACGGGCGGCAGTGCCGGATGCAGGCTCAACATGGGCCCCATCTTAAGGAGCCCACCCCCCTTCGCCAAGCCTGTGGACCTTCCGGTTGGCGGCTTCCGGGCTAAACAGGTCCACCAAGAACCGAAAGCAACGAGCCGCGGGCTTCAGCCCGCGCGGCCGCTCGAACTGGGAGAACAGTACTTCACCTGTTTCCTGGAACTACTTGGCAGCGGCCAGCCTGGAGTGCCGGCGGTTCTGCGCACAATAGTCGCCCACCGGCGCCTTACCGTCCGACCACCCCCCCTGCCCCCCCTTCAAAAGGGGGGGAGAGACCAGGGGCCACAGGCTGAATAGAACGGCCGGCACGGAGGCCGGCCGCTACAGGCTGAATGCTGAGTGCTGACCGCTCTCAGGTCGCCTTGACCACGCCGTCCCCGCGATACGTCGTCCCCCGCCAGGTTACGCTGGCGCGCCCATTGAGCTTGAGCATGGCATTGATCAGCATGCCCACGCAGATGACCGCGCCGACGATGAAAGTGGGAGCGAGCGCCGGGCTGGTGTGGCTGAGTCGGTAGAAGCGGGCGATCACCGTCTGCTGGAGGATGACCGCCAGGGCGGACATCCCTGCCACCCAATGCCAGCCTGGGCCAGCTCCGCTCCAGCCGCGGAAGGCTAATACGCCCAATGAGATCAGCAGGCTCAGGTACGGAAAGATGTTGGTGGTCAGCAGCATGAGCATGGTGATCCGCAGCCGCCGGAAGGTCCCGAAGCACCCGTAGAAAATCCGGCTCCACCCGCGCCAGATCTCCCGAAAGCCGGCATACATGCGCACGGTGTAGAGGTCCTTGTTCTGGACGACCACGAGCCGACGGCCATGCGCCTTGGCCAGGCGGGCCATGTGCATGTCTTCGTTGACCTCCGTCTTCACGGCATCGTGGCCGCCGATGGTGTCGTAACACGCGCGGGTCATGAGCATGAATGCGCCGTTGGCGTAGGCGGCCGAGTGCTTCGGATCGTTGACCCGCTTGGGGTGAAACCAGAAAACCATCACCGCACCGCAGACCGGCTGGATGATCCGCTCCCAGAAGCTCTGCGTCTCCAATCGAGGTAGCACGGAAAGGAAATCAATGTTCCAGTCGATCGCGTGCCGCAGGGCGATGGAGAGCGTCCGCGGAGAGGTCTGGCGGCAGTCGGCATCGCTGAAGCACAGCCAGTCACCGCGTGCCTGGGCGACACCCTCGCGCATGGCGTTGTTCTTGCCGAACCAGCCGTCCTGAAGCTGCTTGATGTGCAGGACACGAAGGCGATTGGTGGTGTCAGCCGCCTCTAGTTCTTCGAGGATCGCCGGGGTACGGTCCTGACTGCGGTCGTTGATAACGATCAACTCGTAGTTGGGGTAGTCCTGCTGGAGCATCGACTCGACGGCCGTGCGGATGTTGGCTTCCTCGTCCTTGGCGGCGATGAGCACGCTCAGGAGTGGCTGGCCGCTGGGCGGGCCGTTGTAGGAGCGCGACGTCAGCGGCCGATGCTGCCGCCGGGCACGCGAGATCTCCCAGTGACGGCTGGCCCAGATGCAGGCCACACCCGCCAACAAGACCGACCAGATAATCCAACCCATGCAAGTATCGCTTTCGAGCAAAGACGGTATTCTGCCACGCCGCCCATGTCTTAGCGACTGACGAGCATTTCAGCAAGCTTCCACCCAGGCGTTTACCTGTGTCTCCAGGTAGACGCGCATCGATCCCTTCTTGCCCCGCGCACGGCCGAAGCGGTCTTGGAACTCGATTCGCACGTTTCCCTCTGTCGCTTCGCCTTCCCCGGCGAAAGATGACAGCCGCTCCCGGAGATGCACTTCTGCAAAGGTCTTGGCCGCCGTCAGGGACTCGAATTCAAAACGGCCGTCGTCGCAGTGGCAACCATAAACGTCCCGTGATACACGAGTGATCCGCGCGGAAATCCGGTGCGAGGCGTCCGGCCAGCAGATGCGATCAGCACCGAGCAGTGCTGCGCCGCCGGCAGCCTGGATGGCGGGGCGAGCCGCGGTCTGCCCGCGCAGCAGCACGGGAGCAGCAATGTCCATCCGGGCAAGTTGAGACCGCAGCGGAGCCAGCAGACAACGGACGGCCAGGATCCAGGCCGCAGTCCGACCGGCCGCAACGGCGCGCTTGACGGCACTGCTGCCACTTAGAAATCGACCCTCCACGACGGGCAGACCGGTGATCTCGCGAGCCACTTCGGCGGCGCGACGTTCATGGGCCGCGTTCATCGGGCTGTTCACGCCGCTCACCGCCAATGCCTGCACGCCCGTGTCGCTTACCCAGCCGGGCAACCGGTCGCGCAGCATCTGCTCGTCCAGCGGCTGGAGTTCGTCGCCGTTCGCATCAATGCTCCCTTGGATCGTCAGCCCGGCCAAGCCGATCTTCTCCGCCGCACGGGGTGCAAAGCCAGTCAGCAACACGCCGGCACCAACACTGGCCAACCGATCGAGTGCTTCTTCCTCGGGAGGGGGAACCACCTCGACGCTGCGGATCTGCCCCAGGGCAGACGCGTTAAACTCTGCCTGATCTCCAGACCAATCGAGCGAGCGATGGCCCGACGCCAGCCCCACATCGGCGGAGGCCACAACACGCCCCTCGGGGTCGAGCAGCAGCAACCGGCCGATCCAGCCGTGGATCTCATACCGCAAACGGTAACCCGTCTCGTTCATGTCCTGCCCAGCCCGCCAGCCTGAAAAGACAGCATCAGTATAATCCGGACAGCCGACGGGTGCATCTTCAATCACATCGGGAGCCGTGTCGGGTCGACTTCAGCGGCATCTCGACCGACAATGACGCGGATGACCGTCGAGTGCGGCTGGGGAGCTTTGCCCCTGGGGAAATCGAGAGGTCCTGATCACATGCGGACGAGAACAGCTACCTTCTCAAAGCCAGGCAGAAGCTTGAGTACTGCCGCGGTCGCCGAAGCCTCAAAGTACTCGCTTACCATGCTTGTGCTCGTCTGGGCTTTTCCATGGGGCGTACGGCCACTCACCGCCGCGGATGAAAACGTCCTGCATCGCTGGGAATTTCGTACGCCAGCAGATGCCGCCGGATGGACCGAAACGCATCACCTCAAGGACGTCCGAGTGGTCGACGGCGTTCTGCGGATGTCGATTGCCGGGGCGGATCCCTTCATCGTCGCGCCGCCCGTGCAAGTCCCGCTTGACGGCTGCGTACTGCGGGTCACCCTGCGCGCGGACGCGGACGGGAATACGCAGGTATACTGGACCACCAATGATTACCCCATTTTCGGCGAGCAGCAGGTCCAGAACCGGCACACGCCGCGCTCCCCACCGCTATCCGCCCCGCTGCCCCAACAGCCATTCACCACGCTTGAGTATCCTCTCGGGCACCCCTCCGATTCGGGACGGACGCTGACGCGCTTCCGGATCGACCCGTACAACGGCAGCCTCGACGGCACCGTGGAGATCCAATCCGTCGAACTGCTCCGACCACCGGCGGTTCTGGATATCCGCTTCGCTCCGGCCACCCATCAGGCGGCTCCAGGCGAGCGCGTGCTCCTGCCCTTCTCGATACGCCATGTGGCGGGACGCGCCGCCGAGGCTCAGTATCGGGTCAGGTGGGCCGATGGTCAGCCCGTCGCCGTGAGGCCCGGCGAAAAGACCAATCCCCCCACCGGCGAGATCCGCCACGACCGGCCTGGCGTGCACCAAGTGACCGCAGCAGTCGAATCGACAGGCGGCAAGCTACTCTACAAGCTGGAAACCTCCATCATCATCGGTCAGGTCGACACGCTGCCACTCAAACCGGCCCTGCGTTCCAAAGACGTGCGGCTCGACCTGATCCCCACACCGGACGGCAAGGCCATCGGTGCGGCCCGCTGGATGGCAGCCGTCGGGGCCGATGAGTGGAAGCTGGCTGGCTGGCTGCTGCCCCTGGCGGAGATCACGTTCCGGCTGCCCGACGGCCGGGTCATGCGTCGCCAGCCGACCTTCGTGGAGGTCGAAAGCACGATCAGCCGGGTGAAACTCGCGGGGTACGTTCAGGAAGGTGACGACCGCTGGGCGATTGATGTCGAACTGGCCCTGGAAGATCGCTACGGTCCTGATACCGTGGCCGTCCAGGCGATGCTTCGCGGCCCGGATGGCGGTGAGCTGCTGGACTTTGCCGCCCCGGTGCTTCGTTGTCAGCGGGACAGGCAGAGCGACCCGTTGGAACGTTTTGCAGTCTTCGGCGGGCTGGAGTTCCTCGAACCAGGGTGGGCCTCCTCCAGCGAACGCGCGGTGGGTGAACTGTTCGCGGACCGCTGGATGCCCCACCCGTTTAAAGTGACCACGCCGGTCATGGCCGTCGAGGAGGAGGGGCTGACCACCGCCCTCATGTGGCACCCGCTGCAAACCTGGAACGGCACCGATACGATGCCGGCGGCGACCTTCGCCTCACCCAATCTCCTGGATGGGCAGCCCAACCACCTGATGCGGCTCTCTGCTCCATCGATCCCGCAGTGGCGGCAGGAAAACGAGGCCACCGCCCGCACGTCTTACGCCATGAAGTCCGATCGGCCGCTGATCCTGACGTACGTCCTGTATGCGGAGCCGAACCTGCCGGCGGGCCTCGCCTGCCGCCGGTGGTACGAGACGTTCGGGGCCCCACCCCCGCCCC
>BTUC01000443.1:0-6061 GCA_045863575.1 Phycisphaerae bacterium | reverse complement strand
GTTCATCGAGAGTCAATCGCGTCTCGCCGGGCCGTTGGGTCATGTGGGCGCGAGCATCCGTGATGGCTCGGCCGTCCAGACGCATGTGACGAACTTTCAGGTCCATGTCCAGAGCCGTTTGTGCCCCGAACCGGGCATGGCCGTGCGCTTGGCCGTCGATCTCGGTCAGCTCGCCACCGATGGACAGAGCAGCCTCCTGGAGCCCTAATGTCCCGGTGAAATCCCAGTTCGTGCCGTCCAAGCCAGTGTCGAAGACCAGCCGATCCAGCGTCAGATCAAAGCGTCCGCGCGGCTTCACGTCGTTCCACAGACGTCGCACCCGCCAGGGTACCGCCTGCCGGAGCGGCTCGCTGAACGTAGCGCCGCGGGCTTGCAGTTTGAGTTCCCCGTGGGTCGCGTCGCCCTCGGCGTGTACGCGGCCGGTCACGACCAGAGATGCCTCCGCATGTCGACCGCTGAGTCGTTCAATTTTGGCGCCTTGCGGCGTCAGCAGGACGCGCCCCTTCACTTCCTCGAGGGGAAGCGGAAATCCCTCGAACGTCGCCGAACAGCCGAGCGGCTCGATCGCGGCCGTGAACCCGATGGCAGGCTGCCCTTCCGGTCGTGTAGATGGCTGCGTTGCAGGCGGCATGAGCGAGTGTTCCGCGTGGCGGGTGGTGATGGCCGGCCGTGAGCCAAGGGCAGCACGATCCGCCCGCAAGTCCAGACGGATCGGTCCCGCAAGTTGAAATGTGCGCCAGGCGTCCTGAACCGTCTCCGGGAGCGCTGAGCGAAGCGACTCGTTCAGCATCAGCCGTTCGCTGGTCAAATGTACCGAAACGGCGCCGTCGTTGTGCAGAGGGGAAACCCGTGCGGTGAGATTCAGGATCGACTCGCCGAAGCGGCCGTGCAGATCCGTGACTACCAGTTCCTCTGGCCGAACCTGCAAGCCGGCATGCACGTCCTCCAGCCGGACCTTCGTCTCCGGCAGCGTCAGCTTGCTTTCGGTGAGCCGGGCGACCACATCGTACTCGGGCTTACCACTCTCTTTCGACGTGCGGATGCGCCCCTCCAAGTCAAAACGTCCCTCGGGTTCGATCCCCGTGTACACTTCCCTCGCCTCCGGCGGTAACGCAGCGGCCAGGACTTCATCCAGAGGAACGCCTGTGGCCTTCAGCTTCAGATCGAGCTGCGCGGGCAGCCCGGTCGGCCGCTTCGCCCAGCCCTCGACCTCGACAACCGCGTCGCCCGTCAGAGCCCGCAGCGAAGGAACGGTGAATCCGTTGCCCTCGATGCGCATCTGTCCGGTGAGCTTCTCGAGCGGGTATGGGAAATCTTCGAACCGGGTGGAGCCGTCCTTGAAGAGCACGTCGATGCGTGCGGACCACGGGTTCTGCTCCCTGGGTGTGTGATGCGGCGCTTCGCCCCGTTTCAGCCGCACATCGAGATCCATGATCGCCTGTGCGTCGAACTGCCGGATCAGATCCTGATCCTCCGGATCCAGGCAGCGAACCAGATCGTCATCCAGGGCAATGCCCTCCCCTGTGACGTGAACATCCACCGCCTGGCTGAGATAGCCGTCGAGCAGACCGTTGATAGTCGCCCGGCCGGCCCCGTGAATGCCGGAAAGATCCTTGAGCTCGATGCGCCCGTCGGGCCGGAAATGTACCTGCCCGCCGACCTCGTACAGACGGTAGGGAAAGCGAAAATACCGAGCGTTAGCGCCCCGCGGAACAAGCGTGCCGCCGCCGAACTGAATCTGACCACCGGGGCGCTTGATGAGCCGGGCCGTGAAATCCGCAGTGCCGCGCGCATCGTAATCCGCGACAAACTCGCGGAGGTGGAACCAGTGCTGCACGAAGCGGCGTTCGGCTGGCGGCGTGTCCTCGTCGTTTCGCGGCAACGGCGCGCCGGTCAGGGTCAGGTTGAGTTCGAAACCCAGTTCCTCCAGCGATCGCACGCCCGCGGCGCCGAACATCAGGGCGCCCTTCAGGGTGATGGGGCTTTCCCGGAATCGACCGCTGATATCCAGGTCGACGCGGTCCCCGTGCAGGTGCACGCTGCCGGCCATGCCGCTGAACGCGAGATAGCGTTGCCCGGCCGGAAGCCGCTCTTCCTGGGCGTCAATGGGCACCGAGAAGCTCGCTTCCCGGATCGAGAGGCGGGCTTCGTTGCTCCCCCGGGTATCGAACTGGATCGCCTCCGCGCGGATCAGCCCGCGCGGAGCCAGCGATTCGATCCAGCGGACGATTCTGGCCGGTGCCGAGAACAGAAGGTCATCCATGGAAATGGAAGGCAGGCTGCCCGAAAGGGCCAGCGTCTCGAGGTTGATTCTGAGCCGGCCGGCCTCACTGGTGGTCCCGTCCTGCACCGGAGAGCCGGCGTCGAAGACCCTGGTCACCTTGAGGTCGTAAGCCGAAGGGGCCCCCTTGACGGGCTGGGCATCGGCCCAGATCACCTGCGCCTGACCGATAGACCGCCCGCGCTCATCGAGCCGGTAGTGCACCAGCCGTGCGTTGCGCAGGCGAATGACCGGCAGTTGGGCCGGTGGCCCTTCCCGGCGCTGCTGATTGCGGCGCAGCAGCACCTGCCAGTTCCGGGCGTCGTCGGTCATGCGGTGGATGAGCGTAAGCTCGGGATCGACAGCGACGACCTCCGGCACGATGAGCCGGCGAGTCAGGACGCTGAACGGAGCCAATCGCAGGAACAGGCCGCCGGAGCGGAAGATCGTCCGGGCCTCAAAAGAGTTATCACGCGGATCGAAGCGCGCACTGGCCGGTGTGGCCACGGTCACGCCCATGAGCGAGAGTCCCTGAAACGGGTCGAAGCGTACGCGTTCGATGTGCACCTCGCCGCCGGTGAAATCGGCCAGCCATCGCTCCGCGTAGGAACGCAGCCGAACCTCATCGGTGGCGTAGTGGTAATATCCACCGCCGGCGAGAAGCAAAATCAGCGCGACCATGGATGCCCAGCGGCGACGGCGTGAAACCGGCCGTCGCTTCTGGCGGCGAGAACGCCAGTCTGGTTGCGAACGCTCAGGCACCCGGCTTACTCCTGAACGACGGGCTCCGCTTTGAGGCTGGCCAGAGCCCGAACGAGGCTGGCGAGCCCGACGGCTGAGAGCACATACACCTCCGGCATCACGGGGATGCGATACCGGACGCTGCCCACGTAGATCATGTGCAGCAGCGTGAAGGCGACCACCGGCAGCAGCAGCATAACCCAACGGGCCACAAACCGGCGGGATCGCCACCAGCCGACCGCGGCACAGGCCAGCGCAAAGCTCATCCACACCGCGCTGATCATAGCCGCCCGGCCACGGCGGTGGCTCTCAACGTTGGGTCTCAGGCTCCAGGTCCGCACGAACTTGACCGCTGCCAGTCGAAAAGCGCGCCCCGGCTCTTGACGAGCGGCCAGCAGCGCCTGATCGCGCCAGTAGCGATCCCAACCCGCCTCATCCAGACCTGCCACGGCCGCAACCTGCTTCGTGTGGGCCAGATCACTCTCGCCCGTAGCACCAGGTCTCAGGCCGTCGTACAGCGAAATACCCCCCCGGGTGGTGAGCCAACGCCATTCGCCGATGACGGTCCGGTTGCGGGCGGCCCAGGGCGACAGGCCCAGCACGACAACGGCCGTCATGGTCAAAGCCGCTTTCCAGGCGGCGACGTCCAGGCGCCGAACCACGAGCATCCCCAGAGGGGGCAGCATCAGCAGCACGACCGCCGAAGGCCTGAGGAGAATGCCCACCAGCAGGAACGCGCCCGCCGCTGTACCCAGCCAAACCGGACGCCACCCGGAGGTCTCTACGTCCCCGCCCGGCAGGCGCGACCGTTCATGGTTTTGAACCGGATTCGCCGCTGTGAGGGAGTGGGGAGCATCCACCGATTCTGCCACCAGCCGGCCATGGTCTGAACCGCGAACTCGGGCCAGGCGGATCACGAACACCCATCCGGCAGTGAGAACCACGGCGAAGAGCGCTTCAGTCAGCAGCAGCCCGGAGAAGAAGATCAGGAACGGGTCGCAGGCGGCGGCCAAGCCGGACAACACGCCAATCAACTGTCGCGAAGGATCGCCGCAGGCAAAGCGCCGTCCGAGCCAGTACGCGGCCGGCGCCACCAGGGCGGCGAGAACCGCCTGTCCGATTCGAGCGGCCAGCAGTGGACGAGGCAATGCTTGAAAGAGGGCGAGAAATGCCGGATAGGCCGGCATGTAGGTGGCGCGATAGCCGAATTCATCGACCAGTCCCTGCCCGGCGGCCAGCGATTCAGCGACCTGAACGTACGCCACTTCGTCGCCGTATTCGAGGTGTTCTGCCTGGCCCGCGGGGGCGTAACGCACCAGGACCCAGCCGACGCGCAGCGCGAGCGCCAGCAGGAGCAGCCACCAGGGCCACCATCGGCCAGCACACGGGCGGCTCGCTTCGGTAGGGAGAGTCATGGGTGCTGCGATTTCTCCATCCGGCGGGCCCGCAACCGGAGAATCCTGCGCGTTGCCCGGCTGAGCCGCACGCGATGGTCGATGCGGAACGGGACCAGCCAGACCGGCCCCAACTGGTCGCAGAGCACCACCGAGCGGTCCCGCAGAACCGCATCGATCTTCTCGTCGATGAAGAAGTCCGACAGCTTCTTCATGCCAGTCATTCCCAGGGGAAGAAATCGGTCTCCAGGGCGGCGCGAGCGGGCGACCAGCGGCAGATGCACCCGGTCGGCGTCCAGCCATTCTTCGTACGCCACCTGTCCCCGGTCAGCCTGCTGGCGAATGTGCGCGGCAATGGTCTCTTCGTCGGCGGGAAAGATATCCGCCGCCAGTTCGAGGCTGAAGTTCGGCAGCAGGGTCGTTCCGTTTGTCGACACGCGCATTTCGTCCGCCAGCCGCGGATCCGCGGAATGCCCGGACGTTCGCTCAAACACCAGCCGGGCATACCGCCGCGAGGCGCGAACATCACCCGGCAAGTCGAGCATCTTGCTGCCCTCGCGGCCGGCCGCCAGGTTGATTAAGGCTTCAAAGTGGCCGTGGGTCATTTCCTGCTCGCCGAGGCCCAGCCGCGTCAGCGCGTGCCGCACCACCTGGGCCTGCAGAACCCGCGGCTTGCGAGCCAGCAACTGCGCGTGCAGGACGATCTGATGATCGTCGTGGGAGATAACCAGCGATTCCAGCAGCCGCTCGCTGGTCTGATTCAGATACGCATCGACGGCCCGGGCCTGCTCGGCCAGGCGCAGCAGTGCCTCGGCCACCTGGGGATTGAACCGCTCGCGAAGCAGCGGCATGACCAGAATGCGAATGCGGTTCCGCGTGAACTCCTCCGACTTGTTGCTCACATCGCTGCGATAGGAGATCTTGCGGTCCTCCAGGTACTGGAGGATTTCGGCACGCGGGAAACTCAGCAACGGCCGGATGATCCGGATTTCGCTCCCCGGGCGGATCGGCCGGACACGACGGATCCCCCCGAGCCCCCGAAGGCCGGTGCCTCGAATGATGCGGTGAAGGACGGTTTCGGCATTGTCATCCGCATGGTGCGCCTGGGCAACGGTGCGACAGCCAAGTGTCAGGCACAGCCGCTCGAAGAACTCGAACCGGCACCGCCGCCCAGCCAGCTCGAGCGAGATGCCGTCCGCCTTGGCTTTAGCCCTGACGTCAACCGATTCCAGCGTGAATGGCACGCTCAAGCCCCGCGCAAGCGACTCGACGAAACCGGCGTCTGCCTCGGAGTCGGCCCCGCGGAGCTGATGATTAAGATGGGCAACGTGAAGCTGGACTCGCCAGTCGCCCCCCACCCGAAGCGCGGCCAGCAGGTGCAGAAGAGCGACCGAATCCGGGCCGCCGGATACCGCCACCACGACCGGCTCATCCGGACTCAGCAGTGGCCCGTCGGCAAGGGCTTGGGCAAAGCGTGCTTCCAGGGCGGGTCTCCCGTTGCGTAAGACAAGCGCTGTGCAGCCATGATTTTAATGCGCGCGTCGGCGAATGCCAATACCTGGCGTCCGCACGCGCTGGGGCACCGGATTTCAACAAGTGGACACAGGGTGGAAACCTGTGCCACCGGCGGCATCGCCGATTACTGTTCGGCCCGCACCCGCTTGCG
>BTUC01000442.1:0-6062 GCA_045863575.1 Phycisphaerae bacterium | reverse complement strand
CTCCGTGCCGGCCGGTCTGGCAAGTGAACGGCCGGCACGGAGGCCGGCCGCTACAGACGCGGCAGTCGTCAACTGGAAGGAGCACTGGCGTACCGATGGCTTGCGTCGGGCGGTTCCCGCATATAGCCTACACCACCACGGCAATCTGGGAGTTCATATCGCCATGGATCGATTGTGTGGACGCGTTGCAGTGGTCACCGGAGCGGGACAGGGAATCGGTGCTGCCATCGCCAGGCTCTTCTCGGAGGAAGGGGCATTTGTGGTCTGCATCGACCGCAACAGCGACACGCTGCATCGTGTCTGGGGTTCGCTGGCGGCCGGGCGACCCTGGGCGCTCGACGTGACGGATCACGCGGGGCTGGGTCGGTGTATCGAGGAGACCGTCCGGGAGCACGGCCGGATCGACATTCTGGTCAACAATGCCGGGGTGAGCATCTACGCCGAAATGCCCGAGCTCACCCTGGACCAGTGGCGACGGCAACTGGGCGTCAATCTCGAGGCTGCATTCGTGCTCGGCCAGCTCGTGGGGCGACAGATGATTCACCAGGGCTCCGGCCGGATCGTGAACATTGCTTCGACGCAGGCGATGGCCACGGAGCCGCATCTGGCGGCGTACACGTCAAGCAAGGGTGGACTGCTCGCCCTCACCCGGGCCATGGCCGTCGAGCTCGCGCCGCACGGTGTGCTGGTCAACGCCGTCGCTCCCGGATGCATCCATACGCCCATGTCCATCATCAACGGTGTTGACGAGACACAAACGGAGGAGTTCCAGTCCTGGTACGTTCAGCGGCGCAAGATTCCGCTCGGCCGTCCGGGCGAGCCCGAGGAGGTGGCTCGCGCCGTGCTTTTCCTGGCCTCAGACGAGTGCCAGTACATCACTGGCCAGACGCTGGTGGTTGATGGTGGTTTGACCGTCACGTTCTGAGGGCTGACTCCTTTGCGAGGTTGTCCGCATGAAGATCACGGATATCGAATGCCACGTCGTCGTTGTACCGGATCCTGATCCGGACGCGTGCAGCAGCGCGCAGGATGACATCGTGGTCATCGTGCACACGGATGAGGGGCTGGTCGGCATCGGTGAGACCGACACCAACCCCTGGGTTGCCCGGGCCATGATCGAGGCCCGCGGCACGCATTGCATGGGGCTGGGTCTCAAGGAGATGCTGGTCGGCCAGGACCCGCTGTGTCCCGAGGCCCTGTGGGAAAAAATGTACCTCGGGTCGGCTATGACCGGTCGGCGCGGGCTGGGCATTTGCGCCATGGGGGCTATCGATATGGCCCTCTGGGACATCCGGGGCAAGGCCCTGGGGGTACCTTGCTGGCAATTGCTGGGCGGGGCGCGCAAGGAGTTCATCACCCCGTATGCCTCTCTTCTGCCCACCGGGCGGACGCTCGCCGATTACCGGCGCAACCTCGTGGAGAAGGCGCTGCGGGCCAAGGAAGCGGGCTTTCGGGCCGCGAAAATGGAAGTCTGCATCAAGGGTCCCTACAGCCACAACGCTTTGCAGGAGAGCGATGACGACATTGTGGACGTGGTGGCCGCCTGCCGGGAGGCTGTCGGTCCGGAAATGACCATGATGGTGGATGTGGCCTACACGTGGCGCGACGCCAAGGAGGCGCTACGGGTCGCCAAGCTGCTCGAACCCTTTGACATTTTCTTCCTGGAGACGCCGCTGCCCATTGATGACCTCGACGGCTATGCCTTTCTGGCCGACCACTCGCCGCTGCGGATCGCGGCCGGGGAGTGGCAGAACACGCGCTTCGAATTCATTGACCTGATGGACCGCGGACGGATCGACGTGGCCCAGCCGGATGTCGGCCGGGTGGGCGGGTTTACCGAGGCGCGCCGGGTAGTCGATCTGGCCGCCGATCGCGGCCGGCTGATCGTACCGCACTGCTGGAAAACGGGCATCGGCATCGCCGCTTCCGCCCATCTTGGCGCTACCGCCGCCCACTGCCCCTATATTGAGTACCTGCCCCCGACGCTGTCCGAATCGGCGCTGCGTCGAGAACTGGCCTATGACGGCTTAAAGATGACCGATGGGCAGATCGCGTTGCCTGAAGAGCCGGGCTTGGGGATCGAGCTCAACAACGACGCCCTGAAGCGCTACCGGGCGTGAAGCCGGTTTCCACCTGTTCACCGCGCCTCATCACGGCTGGACGCTGCAGTTCGTTCGCTGAACTGGAAAAACGGCCGGCGGCTCGCATCGGCCGCCGGCCCTCCGCTGCATTCTAAAGAACTTTCGGAGGCGCTCCGGAGCTCGCCGGGAGCAATCAGGTGATCAGGGAGCCTTCCTGCTGTTCCTGCTCAAGATCCTGGCGCTGATGCTCGATTTCATCCTTGACCCGTTCCTTGGTGTGCTCGGCGATCTCCTTCACCTTTTCGCCGAGCGTCTCGGGTGTAACCTCTTCCTGATGGGCCTTTTCGGAGACGGCATGGCTCGCCTCGGATGCCACCCGTTTGGCTTTTTCGGCAAGTTGGGATGGCGTGAGCCCCTGACGCTGAGCCTCGGTAACTGCTTCATCAGCCGCTACCTCGGCGATCTTCATGCCGCGTCCGACCATCTGCTTGCCGGACTGCTTCGCCCGCCGCTTGATGTCATCGGCGGCGTCGCCCATCAGCTCGTCTTCGCGTCGGCTACGGGGCAGGGTCAGGCCAATGATCGTGCCCAGGGCCAGCGCGGCCGCCCCCATCGCCAGTGGGTAATCATCCAGCAGGCGACTGAATTCCTGACGGCTGTAATCGTACCCTTCTCGTGCTCTATGGCTCATCATGGAAGCCCCTTCTCTGGCTCTATGGCCGGCGTGGCTCAATTGGTCTTTGACGGCGGCCGTGCCCGATTTCACGTTCTCACCCATGCGGTTGGCCGTGTTGGCCGCAGAAGAACCGGCCCCACGGATCGCGCCGGCGGCGGTGGAGGCGGCGTGACGGGTTGCTTCCGCCGCGCTGGAGGCGGCGTGTTTCGTGGTTGATGCCGTAGTCCTCAGCGCATCGGCCGTGGCCGACGCGGCGTTGCGGGCCGAGGCGGCACCACTCTTGAGCTTCGCGGCTGCACTGGAGGCAACATCGCGGACGGTTCCTGCGGCGCTCGATGTCCGCTCGCGCACGCTGTCGGCCGTCTGCCTCAGGCTCTCGGCGGCATCGGACGCAGTATCGCGCGCGCGCTCCGCCGCCTCGCGCATTCGCGCCGCCCGGTCGCGCGCCCGTCGCAGGAAGCCGAAGCGCCGACGGCGCGTTCGCCCGGCCGAGGCCCCAGAGGCCCCACTTCCCGCCAGGCCCATGGCCTGGCTCTCGTAGGGCCCGCCGGGCTGGATATCGAACTCGAGCTCGTCGATCGGCTCGCACTCGGCCATGTAGCGGGCCTCGTCCTCCTCTTCATTTTCCAGCAGCATCCAGGCGATGCCAGCTCCGACCAGCATCGTGGGCACCGGGTGCTCGCGGATCTTGCGGAGCACTGCCGTGCTGGCGTTCTGAATCGTCCGGCGATTGGCCTGGGGGCTGCTGCCGCTGCGGAACAGATCCAGCACTTCGTCGAGCAGGTGCCGCGGGTGGAGTTGCTCGCCGAGGGCGTTCACCGTCCGGTCCATCTCGGCCCGGGTCTGCTCGATGTCCTCCTTGATCTGCCTGGAGCTGACCTCCCTGGGATAGGGTGGCGAGGCGGACCGGATCCGGCTGTTATCCTCGGTTCGTTCCGGCGTCACGTGAGCTTGTGTTTCAGCCATTCCTTGTTCTCCTGTAGTGACTGCACGGTCTTTTCGGGGACAACAGACTCGTGCTTGAGAGTGCTGATCGCCTTCTGAATCAGGCCGTATCCGATGGCGCCGATGACGACGCCCACGATCATGGCTGACAGCCAACTGGCCAGGTTCTCCTCCAGCCCGGCCGCCTCCAGGCCGACCCAGACCAGGAAAGTGACACCCAGCAGAAGGAAAATCAGGCCCGCGTAGGCCACTGCGCCACCAACCGCCAGGTAAGCCAGGTTGCGACCGACGCGGGACACCTTCTCACTGGCTTCGGCCTTGGCCAGGGCCACTTCCTGTCGAAACAACGTGATGCTCTCGTCACGGAGTTGCTTGATCAGCTCCGTGACCGAGCGTTCTTCATGCGTATCTAACGTTTTCATTGGGTAACTCCGCCTGAACACTTAATACCTCAACAGGGCTATACCGGTGGGACCGGAGACAGGGGTCCATGGGCGGCCGTTGCCGGCGCCAGGCCGGAGGCCGGCGGCATCGGTTCCGCTCCGCCCACCGGCGGAATGGGCTCGGGACTGGCGATACCGTGTGGACTTCCCGGCGGGATCGCCTCGTAGTCCGTGAAGCCATGCTCCTCCGCAAGTTCCTCCCGCGAGGACTTGAGGAACCGGGCCAGGGCCAATCCGGCCAGCAGCATCCCGCCGAAGAACAGCCCGGGCCGCCGGCGCGTCAGGTCACGCACATCGCGCAGCATGCCGTTGATATCCCGATCGTGGAGGTAATCCGCTGCCCGCTCGATGCGGTGCCCGAAGTCCTCCACGTAGCCCGCCACGTTATCCTTGCCTTCCTCGTGCAGCCTCTCTGCCGCCTGCCAGATGGCGGCCGCAAAGTCACTCACGTGGTCAGCGGCCATGTCCTTCTGCTGGGCCAGCATAGACTGGGATTGCTCCTGGACGCGGCGCATGGCCTCACCGGCCTGCCGCCGTGCCTCGTGCTTGAACTGATGGGCCATCTCCCGCGTGCGCCGGCCCGCTTTGTGGAGGGCTTCCCGGGTTTGGTCCTTTGCGTCCAGCGCCTCCTGCTGGGCTGTGCCCGCCGCCGAGCCGACGCCCGCTGCGGATGCGTCTCCGCCGCTACTCGAATACTCAAACTCGGCGGGACGGCTTTCCTGGTGAGGCTCCGCCGACGTCACATTGCATGCCATATTGTCCATGTGAGGCTCTCTCGTCTCCATGGCTGACTCCTTCCTGTAGAGGGACTGACTTATTGAAAGCTGGCGGCTCCCTGTTTCATGCTAGCTCTGCCAACCGCCAGTAAGCTGTTAATTCTGGCTTAGCCGTCGTCATCATCGACATCCATGTCGTCATCGTCGGCATCAATTCCATCGTCATCGTCAGCGTCAATGCCGTCGTCATCATCGAACTCCTCGGTTTCGACGATGATGGTGGACTCATGTTGCGTCCCCGGGGCTGCGGGTATACCCGTCTGGCGATTTTCAACCGGGCTTTCCTCGACTGGCCTTTCCTGAATTACCGCCTCGTCGGGCTCCCTGGCCGGCGGGGCAGTCGGTTGTGGATCCAGCGGGATAGCTTCCACACTTTCGGTGTGCCGGTACGTCACTGCCTGAGGCTGATCGGTGCTCTCGCAGGCGGCCGTGAGCACTGTGAGAAACAGCCCGCCGAGCATGACTGCATAAAGTCCGCGCGATCTCATCGCATGCTCCCTCGGAGTGTCGGATGTCCTTCGCTTGGAAACGCGGAAGCGAGGCGCCGCGCCCGCTTGATGTGCGCGAGTCCGTCCGCCGCGCGGCTTGAGCGCCTGATGATTAAATGCCCGCACGAAGGCGGAAGAAAAGCCCGATGTTCAGATTTGCGCTAATCGCCGGTGTTGACCCGGTAGAGCAGCGCATCAGCGGTCCAGTCAAACCCCGCCGTTCGGTTGGAGGTGGCCACGGATGAGCTCGAGGGGGCGCGGCTGTGCTGCCCCAGAGGAGAGCAGTGAATCACAATCTCGTCGGTGGCCCGGTCTTGCCGGGCATAAAAGTTGCTGAACGACAGATAATCGGCGTCTCCCGGGCGACGTTCATCGATCGTGCAGAGCGTCTCGCGCATGAGCAGGAGTAAATCCGGATCGACTTGGCCGATGACCAGGGGATAGCGGGGGGCGTTGCCGCGCGGGTTATCAGGAGAGATGTTGCCGATCCAGTAGCATCGGCCGTTGGAGTGACTCAGCAGTTGGCTGCAGGAACTCGGTGAAAAGAACGGCCGCCCGTCGGTATAGGTCCAGGCCCGAGGCTGGGACCATGTCCGCCCCCGATCCTTCGAGACCGAGTACCAGCGATAGCCCGGCCGTTGCGGCTTGCGGTC
>BTUC01000441.1:0-6067 GCA_045863575.1 Phycisphaerae bacterium | reverse complement strand
AACCGAGCATGAATATTCCTCATGATCCGTTAAGAATCCTGAGCCAGCAGTATCCGCCGTATCAGCGGTACCGGGAGATGTCCATCGAGGACATGCTCCTGGAGAACCGCATCATCTTCCTGGCCGGCCCGATCAACGAGCGGTCGGCCAGCGTGGTGATCATGCGGATGCTGTATCTCCAGTCCATCAAGAAGGACCAGCCGATCCACCTGTACATCAACTCGCCCGGCGGGCTGGTGGACCAGACACTGGCCATCTACGACACCATGCAGTTCATGGGCTCCGACGTGGCCACCTACTGCATCGGCCAGGCGGCCAGTGGGGCGGCCATCGTCCTGGCGGCCGGGACCAAGGGCCAGCGCTTCGCCCTGCCCAACGCCAAGATCATGCTGCATCAGCCCTACAGTGGAGTAACCGGCCAGGCGGAGGACATCCGCATCCAGGCCGAAGAGGTGCTCAAGGACAAGAAGGCCCTCATCAGCATTCTGGCCAAACATACCGGCCAGGAACCGGATAAGATCGCCAAGGAAACCGAACGTGACCGCTACATGAGCGCCCAGGAGGCGCTGCAATACGGGTTAGTGGACGAGATCCTCGCCGAGCCGGACAAGGACAAAAAGAAAAAGAAGGTGTAACGCCCGATGAATGCTCAACACCTCGTGCCCATCGTGATTGAGAAGACCGGCCGTGGCGAGCGCGCCTACGACATCTACTCGCGCCTGCTCAAGGACCGGATTGTCTTCCTGGGCGGACCGATCGATGACTCGGTCGCCAACCTGATCATCGCCCAGATGCTGTTCCTCTCCAACGAGGATAGCAAGCTGCCGATCAGCTTCTACATCAACTCGCCGGGCGGATCGGTCTCGGCCGGCCTGGCGGTGTATGACACGATGCAGTTCCTGCGCTGCCAAGTGCACACCTTCTGCATCGGCATGGCCGCCAGCATGGGCGCCGTGCTCATGTGCGGCGGGAGCAAGAATCATCGTTACGTGTTGCAGAACTCGCGCCTTCTCCTGCACCAGCCGCTCATCAGCGGCGTGCTGGAAGGCCCGGCCACGGACCTGTCCATCGAAGCGGCGGAGATCATCCGGCTGCGGCTGCGCCTGTACGAAATCATCGCCAAACACACCGGCCAGCCGATGGAGAAAATCGAGGTCGACTGTGACCGCAACAAGTGGCTCGAGGCCCGCGAAGCGATCGACTACGGCCTGGCGGATCAAATGCTGGAACGGATCCCCGAGCCGCCACCGCGGCGCGCCGAGCAGGGCGAGTAAGAGCGGGAGTCTTCGGCGATGAGCTGTTGCCGATGGGTTGGCGTGGGGTTGGTGAGTGTCGTGGCCGCTGGTTGCGACAGCGTGCCCGGCGCCGACTATCGGGCCGTCCAGCGGGAACTGCTCACCACGCAAGAGCAGGTGGCGCGGCTGGAACGCCAAGTCGCCCAGGAACAGCAAGCCAACCGGACGCTCCAGGAGCAGGTCGCCCAGGCCCGCGGCGTGGATCCTCAGTCCCTTGATCAACTGGTCGCGCCCGTCAAGATCCAGCTCGAAGGTCAGTCCGGCGGGTTTGATTCGGATGAAAAAGCCGGCCATGACGGGGTGATTCTCTATATTCAGCCGATCGATGCCCAGGGCCATGTGATCAAGGTGGCGGGCGCCATCGACGTCACCGTGCTGGACCTGGCTGAACCGCAGGGGCGGCAGGTGGTTGCCGAGTGCCAGTTTGACGTGCCGACCTCCATGTCCCTGTGGAGCGGGCGGCTGTGGACGCACCACTTCACGGTTCGCTGCCCGTTTCCGCCCGGGCGACTGCCGCGTCACAACGAGCTGACTGTCCGGGTGGAGTTTACCGATTTGCTGACCGGCCGCACCCTGACGGCGCAGGCGGTCTTCCAGATCGAACTGCCCCCGGCACTCGAAGCATCCGCCAGCCGCTGACCCTCACCTTGGGTTGCGATTTACCGCAGAGGCGTGGAGAGAAGACCATCAGCACAGAGACAGTTGGGGCTTTCCCTTCGATACTTTCGCACGTTCTCACCGTCGCATTTGCCACCTCAGCCGGCGGCGACCCTGTCAATTCGTTCTTTCCAGACTCAGCAGCGTGCCCGCCAGCGATTTGACCCCCGCCAGCAGATTCTCCAGTTCGCCCGGACCGCTCGTGCCCGGTGCGGCGATGGCCAGGAACCGCCCGCGCACCTCCCACTGCCAGGACGCCGGTGAAGCCAGGAGCGTCTCCCGTATCTGCGCTGCGCTCAATAGCTCGCGGCTCGCGGACCGTTCGGCAAAGATTTCGCGGGCGTCAAGCTTCAGGGTCAGGCCGACTGTTTCCGCGTTGGCACCATGGCCCACGACCCAGGCATCGCGCACGCACTCTGTCTCCAGCACCACCATCCACCACGTGCACGTCGTTTTTCGGGCCCCGCAGCCCAACTCATAGCTGTAGTGGAAAATGCTGACCAGCCCCTCCTCCAAGGTACCGTAAAGCAGGTCGTGTGCCTGCCGGTTATGCCCGCGACGGATCAGCTCGAGCGACTGGTACCGCTCGTGAAGATCGATGAGGTCCTCGGGTGAAAAACTCAGGCCATGGCGGCGGGCCAGTTCGCGCAGCGATGCCCGCTGCCGCCGTCGGACCAGAATGATCTGAGCCGCGGCGCCTCCCAGGACTGCCAGCGCTATCACCTGCCAGAACGCGGACACCGCCTTGACCGCCTCTCGCCATTACCCATACGATAACCCTCGACAGCGACGCCCTTTGAGGACGCGCCGGCCGACTATAGCACGGCCGGGGCGGCCGGCAAGGGTGGCTTATGGCAGACAGGAGCTGCGCGTGGTCGATACCCTGGATGATCTTGTCGGCTGCGAAGTTGTGCTGGACACGGCCGGGCCGATCGTCTACCTCGGACGGCTGGCGTCCTACAGTCAGGAGGGCTTTTGGCTGGAAGGCGCCGACATGCACAACACCAGCGAAGGCCACGCCCCGCGCGAACAATACATCGTTGAGGCGGCCCGGGACGGAATCCGTGTCAACCGGGACAAAGTCTTCGTCTTCCGCTACACGGTGATCAGCGTCTCGGCGCTGAGCGACGTGGTTACCGCCTGAGCTTCGATGGTGGTGGTCCGCAGCCACCCAAGTGCTCTTGTAACGACCGGTGTTTGCGCCGGTTACTGAGGAATCGTGTAGCGGCCAGCGTCTCTGTCGGCTGTGGTCGCTGGAAGCTCAGCGCGCCACTGTCGAGTGTGGTGCAGCGGTTGGTGCACGCCAGAAACAGGGAGCCTCATCCCATGCGTATTCTTGTCACCGGCGGTGCTGGCTATGTCGGCAGCCATTGCGTTCGTGACCTCTGCGAGCATGGTCATGAGGTCGTGGTGTACGACAATCTCTCCTATGGTCACCGCGGAGCGGTGCACCCCCAGGCCCGCCTGATCGAGGGGGACATCGGCGATGCCGATCGGCTTCTAGCGGCCCTCGATGGTCAGCGCTTCGAGGCGATCATGCATTTCGCGGCCAACCTCGACGTGGGGGAATCGGTTCGGGAGCCGCTCAAGTATTACCGCAACAATGTGGCCTACTCCGTCACGCTGCTGGAGTGCCTCAGGAAAGCGGGCATCCGTAAGATGGTATTCAGCTCGAGCTGCGCGACCTACGGGGTCCCCGAGGGGCAGGCGATCACTGAGGATCTGCGCCAGTCGCCGATCAATCCCTATGGCCGGACCAAGCTCGTCTGCGAGTGGATGCTGCGTGACGCGGCTGGTGCCTGGGGGCTGGGTTCCTGCGCGCTGCGCTACTTCAACGCCTGCGGTGCGGCGGCCGACGGCTCTATCGGCGAGGATCACCAACCGGAGATTCATCTGATCCCGGTCGTGCTGGAGACAGCCCTCGGGAAGCGGCCGCATGTTTCCATCTTCGGCACGGATTACCCCACGCCCGACGGCACCTGCATACGCGACTACATCCATGTAGAGGATCTCGCTTCCGCTCACCGGCTGGCCATCGAGGCCATCGAGCCGGGCGTCGCCGCCGCATACAACGTGGGCACCGGGCAGGGCAACAGCGTTCGGCAGATCATCGATGCGGCCAAGCGCGTGACCGGCATCGACATCCCTGTCCAGGAAGGCCCGCGTCGACCGGGCGATCCACCCATGCTGGTGGCCGATCCCAAGCTCATCCAGCAGAGACTCGGCTGGAAACCCGCCTGGACGGACATCGAGAAGACCATCGCCTCCGCTTGGCGCTGGCACGAAGCACATCCCAACGGCTACAACGATGACATCGTCGCTGCCGCCAACGCGGCAACCACCGATGTGAGCACACAGATCGGGATCACGGGTTGACGCCTGCGGCGTCCGCCGACCCGATCTGCCAGAGCGCCTGGATCGGCAGCGCGTGGATTGAGGTTCCGAAGGGAATTGTCCACTAAGTGGACAATTATCGTCCATTTCGTGAACAATTTCCAGAAAGAGTTCGCTGTCGGGCCCATCCGTTGACGCGTTTCGTCCGATCCCTCACAATGGGCTAGATGTCCATAGCTCCTGAGTTGACAAGCATTTCGCAGGCTCTAACGGTCATCGGCAGGGCGGTTCGGACGCTGCCTGTGACGGAAATGCGCCTGCAGGATGCGCTGGGTTGTACGCTGGCTGCGGAGGTGACGACCGACATCGACTACCCCCCATTCGATAAAGCGATGATGGACGGTTTCGCGGTCCAGTCGAGTTGCTGCCAGGCCGACTCACGCCGCCTGCGGATCGTCGGTGAAGTGGCGGCAGGGGCGTTGGCCGGCAGCGTGGTGGGTGCCCGCGAAGCCCTGCGGATCAACACCGGGGCGCCTGTCCCTGCCGGCGCCGACGCCGTCATCATGATTGAGAACGTGGAGATCTCGCCCGATGGGCGTGAGATCGTTACCCAGGCGAGACCGAAACCTGGCGATCACATCGCCCGGCGGGGGGTGGATATTCGTGCTGGGGAGGTTGTCCTCACGGCCGGGACCAGGCTGGGGCCCGCACAGATCGCGGCCGCTGCGGCCGCAGGAGCCGCCACAGTAAGAGTTCATCGCCGGCCGCGGATGTCTATCCTCGTCACCGGCGATGAACTGGTCGACATGACCACCGCACCTTCCGCCGGTCAGATCCGTAATTCTAATGGGCCTTGCCTGCTCGCCCTTGCTGCGGCGTCGCAATGCGAGGTGGTGGATCTCGGGACGGTTGGCGACGACAAGGCCGAGCTGGCCGCTCGCATTCAGGAGGGTCTCAGGGCTGACGTGCTCTGCATTACCGGGGGTATGTCCATGGGCCAGCACGATTATGTGCCCGGCCTTCTGCGGGAAGCGGGTGTACGGCTGGAGGTTCAGAAGATCGCCATCAAGCCGGGCAAACCGACGGCATTTGGCGTCGGGCCGGCGGGCCAGCTCGTTTTCGGATTGCCCGGCAACCCTGTGAGCTGTTTCGTCTGCTTCCTCATATTTGTCCGGCCGGCGCTGGCGGGGTTGATGGGGCATCCGGTGGAGATACCCTCGACCATTCCGGCGGAGCTGGAGCTGCCGCTCAAGCCCGCCGGCCCCCGCGCGGAGTTCATTCCCGCTCGGCTGCGGCAGGTGGAGCCGGGCCGATGGCAGGTGGCGCCCACGGCATGGCAGGGCTCCGGCGATCCGTTCGGCTTGGCCCGCTCAAACGGGCTGATGGTTCGTGCGGCGCACGCGCCTGCTAGTCCGAGCGGCAGTATAATACCGGTCGTGCCGCTGGATTGAGTCGACGGCGGCTAACGTTCATCCGGGGTGTTTCGGCCGTTGTGCCCCAGGACCGCGTCGTTCCCTACAGTTCGGCTTCGTGGCAGGATTTGCGTTTGTGAAGCTCAAAGGCGCCGAACAGCCCAAGCGAGAAACCAATCTCAAACCGCAGGGTCTGCCTGCCGCACTGCTCGGAGGCCAGCCGGAGATGATGACCCGCTGGCCCGTGGTGTTGCTGGCTGCTTTGACCCTGGTGCTGAGTCTTCCACTCTTCGCTCCGTGGTCATTCTGGCCGGTTGGTTATATCGCTTTTGTGCCGTGGTTGCTGGCGATCGCCCTCGGCGGCCGAAG
>BTUC01000440.1:0-6076 GCA_045863575.1 Phycisphaerae bacterium | reverse complement strand
CGCAGCGATGCCCAGCCGCGCCTGGCGAAGCTCCTGGCCACGCTGCGGGCCGCCATGGCCCGCTTGGAAGGCATCATTGATCGGCAGCAGGAGCAGATCGAGCGTACGCAGGCCGAGGGTCGCACAGGCAGCCAGGCAACCGCAGGCAATCTGGGCCAGGCCCAGCAGAGCATCCGGCGCGAGACGGAGGATCTGTCGCGAAGCCTCCAGAACCCAGCCGCACAGGCCGGTCAGCCCACTCCGGAAGGCAGCCAGGACCCTGTGCCGACACCTTCTGAGCGGCCGGATGCATCACGGCAACGGCCATCCCCTGGCCAGCAGGATTCTTCAAGCGGCCAGCGCCCAATGGGTCGGCAAAGCCCCTCGGGTCAGCAGGACCCGGCTGACCAGCAGCATTCCGACGGTCAGCAGACCCCGGCCGGGCAGGAGTCACCGGCCGGGCAGCAGAATTCGGGGCAGACACCACAGGGTGCCCAAGGCTCAAACGGCGAGCCACAGCCGCAGGGGCAACAGAATTCAGGCCGGCAGGAGTCAGGCCAGAACGGCCAGCAACCCACCGAGGCGGACATTGAGGCGGGTATCGAGCAGGCCCGCCAGGACATCGACCGGGCCGGCCAGGAGATGCGTACGGCCGAGGGAGAACTCGAGCGCCAGGCCCTTGACGAAGCCCTCCCGATGGAAAAGAAGGCACTCGAATCCCTCCGCCGTGCTCTGGATCAACTGCGGCAACAGGAGGAGCAGACGCGCCGGCAGATGGACCTGGAGGACGCCGCTCGCCGCCAGCGCGAATTGCGCGAGCTGTCCCGCAAACTCAGCGAACAGATGAAAGGGCTGCAACCACCGAGCGATCAAGAGGGCAGCCAGCAGAAAGGCCAGCAGCCAGGCAGTCAACAAGGTGGTCAGCAACCACAAGGTGGTCAACAGCAACAGGGCGGTCAGCAGCAACAGGGCGGTCAACAGCAACAGGGTGGCCAGCAACAACAGGGTGGTCAGCAACAGCAAGGCGGCCAACAGGGTCAGCAGCAGAACCGGCCTCCAGAGCCTGCGCCCGGCAATCAGAACGTAGAGCGCGCCGGTCAGCATATGGAGAAGGCGGCCGAAGAGTTGGACCAGCAGGAGGCCGATGAGGCCGCGGGGCAACAGCAGCGGGCCGTCGAGGAGCTCGAGCAGGCTCAGCGCGAGTTGGAGCAGGCGCTTGACCAGCTCCGACGTGAACAGCAGGAGGAGATCCTGCGCGGGCTGGAGTCGCGATTCCGGGCCATGCTCGCACGGCAGTTGATCATCAACGAAGGCACGATCACTTTGGACAAGATCGGTGCGGCCGCGTGGGTCCGTGCCGATGAGCTCAAGCTTGCCGCCCTCAGCCAGGACGAGCAGACCGTTGCCGAGCAGGCCGGACAATGCCTGCACATTCTCAAGGAAGAGGGCACAACGGTCGTGTTCCCGCGGATTGTCGAGCAGCTCCGCGAGGACATGCTGGAGGTCTCCGCTCTGCTCAGCGACAAGCGGACCGGAAGCCGCACACAGCGCATCGAAGACGAAGTGGTCACCACCCTGAAGGAACTCATTGATGCCATCAAGGAGCTCCGCCGCCAGCTCCAGAGCGGCGAAATGCAGCCTGGCGGCGGCGGTCAGCAGCAGAACCCCCCGCTCTTGCCCAGTTCGGCCGAGCTGAAGCTGCTGCGCTCCTGCCAGCAGCGGGTGAACCGCCAGACCACTGATTTCCACGAGGAGAATCCCGTTTCTGATGCCTCGTTGAGCTCGGATGCCACGCGACAACTCGAACAACTCACCCAGCGTCAACGCGAGGTCGCCGAGATGGCGCGGAAGATGAACGAACGAATGACGGGCCAATGAATCTGCGGGGGGATCGCCGTGAGGGCTATGGGTATGAAGTTCTCAGTTCTCAGTTCTCAGTTCTCCATTGTCAGGTCAGGCGCGCTGGCCTTGGTGGCAAGTTTCTCCTTTGTATGGCCGGCTGCTGGCCAGGCTCCCGGGGCCGCGCAGGCGCCGAGCACCCGTCCAGCCGCGGAGCTTCGACCCATTCTGACGCCCGAGGCTCAGGGCGAGGCGGCACGTGGGCTCATTGATCGTTTCGTCGCCCACGTGACCCACTCCGCGTCCATCCCGGCGGCGGCTCGATCGGCCGTGGTCGAGGGCTGGAAGCAGCACCGCACCGACGAGCAGCCCGCGGACTTTCTCGAAGCCGCACTGGCCATCGCGTCCGAGCCATACAAGATCGCCATGCAGGCCATGGACGCCGGTCAATTCGAGAAGATTCAGCCGGCATTGGAGCCTGTGCTTGACTCGCCGGACCCCTACATCGCGCTGCATGCCCAGGGGCTGCTGGCGCGTGCGCTGGTGGATGAGGATAAGCTCGATGAAGCCCAACCTCTCCTCGAGAAACTGGCGGCCCGGGAAGACGAACTCATGGAGAAGACCTTCATCGAGGCGGAGATCGACTTCCTGCTGGGCTATTGTCAACTGGCCAACCTGGATTATGACCGGGCCTACGAAACGTTGTCCGACTTTGAGCGCCAGCATCCGAATGCGCCCGAGCGGCTACAGTTGCCGGCCCGTCAAATGCTTCAGGAGCTTGCCGTTCGCAAGCCCGAGGGGTTGGGTGAGGTTTCCGACCTGATGGTTTACGCCAGCCGGCGCCTCGCTCATGGCCAGACGCACACACCCGTGCAGCAGCGGCAGGAACGGGCGGTGGAATTGCTGGATAAGTTGATCAAGGAGGCTGAGCAACAGGAGCAGCAGCAGCAGCAGTCCAACAGCGGTGGAGGCGGCGGGAGCAGCCGTTCCCAGAGCCGCTCGAGCGGCCGGGCCGATGGCCAGCGATCCCAGTCCCCGGCTCAAGAATCCATGCGGCCGGGTGGACAGGGTCGCATCGGCGAGCTCCACCGTTCCGCCCACGCCCGGCCCGGTGAGGATTGGGGCAAGATGCCCCCCGCGGAGCGTGAGCGCATTCTCCAGTCTCTGCGGCGAAACTTCCCCAGCCAGTACCGCGAGTTGGTCGAACAGTACTACAAGCAACTGGCCAAGGAGCGCTGAACGTCGTGATCGCCTCCCTCCTCGCAGTCATGCTGGTCGAAAGCAGTCTGAGCGCGGCGACGCAGCCGGTGCGAGCCGTCACGGTGGACGGCCGTACAGTCGAAGGCGCGTGGTCCGGGGTTGATGACTCGGGGGCTATACGCCTTCTGCACAGCGGCAACACCAGCCTTCTGGCGCCAGCCGATCTCATGCTGCTGCGTTGGAGAGATCCCGCTTCTACGCGTCCGGCGGCCACCCAGCCGACATCCATCTACCTCGCGGACGGCAGTCGGTTCATGGGCACGATTGTGTCCGCTACCAACCGGCAGATTATTCTGCGCACGAGCTCTGTACCCGAGCTGAACCTGCCTTTAAATCGCCTGGCCGCGATCCGCTTCTTGACTCTGCACCACGAAGCCGCCGAGGAGGCTTTCCAACGCGCGCTCAACGATCGCCATGCGTCGGAAGACACGCTGGTCCTGCTGCGCGAAGGCCGCGTCAATGCGATTCAGGGAGTCACCGAATCGCTCAGTGCCGACGGAGGCTCCTTCCGTTGGCGCAACCGCTCCGTGCCCATGCTGCCGGAGAATGTCTACGGACTTGTGTTTGCATCCGGTGTTCAGAAGCCTGAGGAGACTCAGGCGCGCTGCACCCTGAACGACGGCTCTGTATGGGCGGGACGCGTCACTGGTGGAACGGCCGACCAGATCCTGCTGGAGCTCGCTGACGGGACCAGGATCGAGCTGCCGGTCGCCGACCTCGCGGAGATCCGTTTTCGAAGCGATCGTGTACTTTTTCTGAGCGATCTGGAGCCGGCTGTCTACGAGTTTGAGCCCTTCGGCACGACTCGCTGGCCCTACCGGAAGAATCGCTCGGTGGCCAACCGCCCGATGCAGATCGGGAAGCAGACCTTTGAGCGCGGTATCGGCATGCACTCCCGTTCGCGACTGGAGTACGACCTGCCGCCGGGGTTCACTCAACTGGCGGCCATCATTGGCGTGGACGCGGCGGTCGCACCCAGGGGCAACGTGATCTTCCGCATCGAGGCGGACGGTAAAGAGATCTTCAATAGTGGCCCAATGACCGGCCGAGACGCGCCGCGAACAATTCTGGTTCCCATCAAGGATGCCACCCGGCTGGCTCTGGCCATAGAATTCGGCGAAGAGCTCGACATTGCCGACCAGGCCAACTGGGCCAGCATCCGGTTGATCAAGTAAACCATAAGGGTCTCGATGAACTTGACCGCCACAAAGATCATCCACCGCGCCGCCAAGAATCCCCGCTCACAGGCCGGATATACCTTTGACCGGCCATCCGCTTACGTCGCCAGGGAAGCATCGACATACGCTCTCCCCCCCTTACAAAGGGGGGGCCGGGGGGGGTTCTGGTCCACCACCGCGCTGCAAATGGCAGCAGCCGCACTTCTGTTCCTCCCCCTCGCCGCACGTGCCGCCGATGCGCTCGACACTGACGATCTCGCCCTCGTCCGCGCCGCGGAGCAGGAGCGCATCGAAGTTATGGCCCGGGCCTCGCGCTCCGTCGTCTGCATCTTCGACGAGAACCGCGGTGGGGGCGGCTCCGGCGTGATCATCACGCCCGATGGCTACGGCCTCACCAACTTCCACGTGGTAGCCGGCATGATGAAAACAAGGCGCGGCCTGGGCGGTCTTGCGGACGGCAAGCTGTACCCGCTCTCGGTTCTGGGGATCGACCCCACCGGCGATGTCGCCATGTTCCGCCTGGGCGGGCGGGAGCGCTTCGATCCCGCGCCGCTCGGCGACTCCGACCAGGTCCGCGTGGGCAACTGGGTCTTCGCCATGGGAAACCCCTTCATCCTGGCTGAGGACTACACCCCAACCGCCACTCACGGCATCGTGAGCGGCGTCCACCGCTACCAGTTCGGCGCCGACAACCGCTCATTGGTCTATACCGATTGCATCCAGGTGGACGCCTCCATCAATCCCGGCAACTCGGGCGGCCCGCTCTTCAACATGAACGGCGAGGTCATCGGCATCAACGGCCGTGGATCGTTCGAAGTCCGTGGGCGGGTCAACGTCGGGCTGGGTTACGCGATCTCCATTAATCAGATTAAGCGCTTCATACCCGGACTTCGCGCGGGGCTGCTCACCGAACACGGCTCGCTGGGAGCGACTACCATCGACCTGGGGTATCGCAAGGTGGTGTTCGAGAAGATGCTCGAGCCTTCCGTCGCGTCCGCGGCCGGAATAGAGATCGGCGACCGCCTGCTGCGCTTCGCCGGTCGGGAAATTCACAGCTCGAATCAATTCGCCAACATTCTGGGTGTGTTCCCGGCCAACTGGCCGGTGGTGGTGGACTTCCAGCATAACGATCAGCAGATCTCGCGGATCGTGCGCCTCGAGCGCCTGCCGGTGAACAGCAAGGAACCATTCGAGGCCGACGAGAACCTGAACCAGGAGGAGGTGAAGCGCGCTCTCAACGCGACCACGTCGGTTCTGGGCCACGTCCCGATCACTGGAACTTTGAAATGGTCCGGTCATCGCGAGGGCAAGATTCGTCTGCCGCTGCTGGGGAATCTCGGTGATTTCGAAGTGGCGGAGACAAGCGACGGCCACGGCAGCTACGTTCTGCACGGCCGGGGAGCCGTTCCGACCCAGCGCTACGAATACAACGGCCGGACCGCCTTGATGGCCAGCGGCGACGAGGCCTTGAGTTCGGCCGACCCGACCGCCACCGCCTGGGTGAATCTGTGGATGGCGACGCGCCGGGCCGTCTATGCTCCGCTCGATGACGAACGCCTCAAAAAATGGAGGCATCTCGGGGGCGACCAGTTCGACGGCCGGGTCGTCGACCTATTGCAGTTTACCTCCAACGAAGGTCCCGACCTGCGGGTAGCCGTCGACCCGCAGACGCATCTGCCCGTCCGGGCGATGTGGAAGCCCACCGACGCTCCCAGCTCCGAACGACCGGCCGTCGAGATCGAGCTGTACGATTACCGGGATGTGCAGGGCACTCGCCTGCCCCATCGGATCCGTACCTACGTCGGGGGCGAGCACCGGAT
>BTUC01000439.1:0-6104 GCA_045863575.1 Phycisphaerae bacterium | reverse complement strand
CGACGGACTTTTCTGGCGATGCCGGCGGCGCTGCTGGCGCAGGACGGACTACCGGAGTTTTATAAGCGTGTTCACCGGTTGACGTGGGTGACGCCCGATGCGGCGGCGGCTGCGGCGGCGTGGGCGAAGCTGGGGGCTGCCGTCATGCCGGAGACGCCGGAGGCAGAGATGGAGGGGGCGCGGTTGAAGGTGGTTCCGGGACTGCTTGGCAACCTGATCCTGGACTGGATTCAGCCGTTGAACAGCCACGGCATTTTCGCGGAGTATCTCAAGCGGCACCGAGGGGCGGGCGTGATGGGGTTGATGCACCATGTGCCATCGTCCGAGGCTTTGCGGGGCGAGGTCGCACGGCTGGGGGCGGTGGGGGTGAAGCCGCTGGTGATGGGGACGTACACGGCGGGCGCGATGAGCGTGGAATGCGCTTTCATGGATACGGCGGCGAAGGGGGGGTATACGCTGGGATTGATAGTGGCGCCGGAGGCGGAATTGCCGGCGGGACGGGCGGAGCGGCAGGTGACGCAATATGCGTTTATCGCCTCGAAGCCGGAGCCGGTGTCGGCGTTCTGGTCTTCGCTGGGATTTCCGGCATTTACGTACACAGAAGTGGTGGCGCGGGATCCGCTGTACCGGGGCAAGCCGGGGACGTTCGGGATGCGGCTGGGGTGGCAGCGGCACGGCGCGGTGCCGTTTGAGTGGATTCAGCCGCTGCGGGGGCCTTCGACTTATCACGATTACATGGCGAAACACGGCGAGGGATTCCACCACCTGGCGTTCAATGTGGCGGACATGGACCGGGCGATTGAAGAGTGGCGGGGGTTCGGTTATGAGATGACGATGGCGGGGGCGTGGGGGGAGAAGGACAAGCCGGGGTCGGGACGGTTTGCCTATTTTGATGTGACGCGGGACGGGGGGATTGAGGTGGAGCTGTTGTGGAATTGGCGGGGGTGAGGGGGGGGAGTTGGGCGATACTGGAGGTAGTCATGGTCACCTTCAATGCGCATTTTGATGGAAAGGTCATTGTGCCCGACGAGCCGGTCGATCTGCGTCCGAATGAGGCACTGATCGTGCAGGTCCGGAGCGTGGAGGAGGAGAAGAGCCACGGACGGGCGTTGGACTGGATTGCAGCGAATGCGATCGACAGCGACGTGCTGCCGGAGGATTTGAGTCTGCAGCACGATCATTACCTGTACGGCCGCCCGAAAGCTGAGTTGGACGGGTAGAGGCCGTGAGTCTGTATTTCGCCGACACCGCGTTTTGGGTGGCGTTGTCTCTGCAGCGCGATCAGTTCCACGGTCGCGCGATGCAGTGGAGGGACTTCCTGGGGCAGAGTGGCAGGCGGATCGTCACAACGGAGGCCGTCCTGTGGGAATGGCTCAATGCATTGTCCGGCGCGAAGAGCCGCTCGATTGCCGCGGAAGGTTATAGGCTGGTTCATGCGGATTCCCAAGTTGAAGTCGTCGGGTTCGGTCCCGAAGTTGAGAGCGCAGCGGTGGACCTTTACCGCGGCAGGCCTGACAAGGATTGGAGCCTGACCGATTGCCTTTCGTTCGTGGTGATGAAAGACCGGGGGATGACGGAGGCTCTCACCGCGGACCATCATTTCGAGCAGGCTGGTTTCGAGGCCGTGATGCAGCGTGCTCCGGACGTCTGACGCAGAGTACAGCACGACGAGGAAGGAATTTGTGTCCAAACCACAGGCTGAGGGGGACAGGGGCGTGCTGACGTCAAGGGAGACAGATTGGGCATAGATTTTCCGGGCGCTGGATGAGGCTGGGGTGCCGGAGGACTTTCTGGAGGACCGGGACAGACGTCCGCCTGAGGAGCGGGGGATGTGGGAAGCGGATGGCGGCGTCAGTCCTTTTTTTTCGGGCGGAATTTGAGGGTGTAGATCAAGCCCAGTATGGTCATGAGGGCGCCCCACCAGAGGTCGGCGCGGAGTTCGTAAAGGACGACTTTACGGCCGGCGGGGGGCGCGCCGAATAAGCCTGCGCCGAGGATGATGACGCCATAGATGAGCACCAGCACGCCGATGAAGAACCAGATCGAGATGAGATTGCGTCCGTGCATGGGTGAGTGCTCCTACCAGAAGTAGATATTGAAGGCGGCGAGGACGACGGCGACGACAATGGCCCAGAACATGGGGCGTTCGTAGAGCCGGAGGTGGCCTTCATCGGGCAGAGGGGTGACGCCATAGACGAGGCCGGCGAGTTCGGCGATGGGCTTGGGTTTGGTGGCGTAGGTGACGGCGACAGTGACGCCCACACAGATGAGCCAGCTCCACAGCGCCCGGTACATGTTTTCAGCCATATCCTTGGCTTCGGGGGAGAAGGCGATGTAGCGCAGCGCCGAGGGGTCGGCCTTGACCCAGGCCCACATGGCGATGGAGGAGACGGTGCCGGCCAGCAGGCCCCAGAAGCCGCCCGAGGGGGAGCAGCGTTTCCAGAGCATGCCGAGGATGACGGTGCCGAATAGCGGGGCGATGAAGAAGCTGAACAGCGCCTGGACGTAGTCCATGATGGACTCGAACTGCATGACGAGGTAGGCGGTGCCGATAGAGACCAGGACGCCGAGGACGGTACACCAGCGGCCCATCGAGACGTAGTGGGCGTCGGAAGCGTCCTTGCGCCAGAGGGCGCGGTAGATGTCGTAGGTCCAGACGGTAGCGAAGGCGCTGACATTGCCGGCCATGCCCGACATGAAGCCGGCGATGAGGGCGGTGACGCCGAGGCCGAGCAGGCCGGGCCCGAGATAGCGGGCAAGCATCAGCGGCAGGACTTCGTTGTAGCTGTGTCCGCCCGTGGCCAGGGCTTCGGCTTCGCCGGTGAGGGTCATCGGAAGGACGGCGAGGGCGAGCAGGCCGGGCACGATGACGATGAAGGGGACCAGCATTTTGAAGACGGCGCCGATGATGGGGGCCATTTTGGCGCTGCGGAGGTCCTTGGCGGTCATGACGCGCTGGACAACGAGGAAGTCGGTGGTCCAGTAGCCGAAGCTGATGACCCAGCCGAGGCCGAGGACGATGCCGGTCCAGTGGATGCCCATGGGGTTGTCGCCGACGGAGCCGAGGGTGGACCAGAGGCTGGTGTAGTTGTGTCCGGGGAAGTTGCGGGAGATGCGTTCGACCATGCCGGCCCAGCCGCCGGTTTCGATGAGGCCGATGATGGGGACCAGCATGGCGCCGAGCCAGATGAGGACGAACTGGAGGACTTCGTTGAAGATGGCGGAGAGCAGGCCACCGAGGAAGACGTAAGCGGCGACGGTGAGGGAGGAGACCCAGATGGAGAAGTGGATGTCCCAGCCGAGGACGACCTTCATGACGAGGGCCATCGAGTACATGTTGATGCCGGACATGAGAACGGTCATGACGCCGAAGGTGATGGCGGAAAGGGCGCGGGAGCGTTCATCGAAGCGGAGTTTGAGGTAGCCGGGAACGGAGTGGGTCTTGGAGATGTAGTAGAAGGGCATCATCACGACGCCGAGGAAGAGCATGGCGGGGATAGCGCCGATCCAATACCAGTGGGTGGCGAGAATGCCGTACTGGTAGGCGGCTGCGGCCCAGCCCATGAGTTCGAGCGAGCCGAGGTTGGCGGCGAGGAAGCTGAGGCCGGCGACCCAGGCGGTCATCTCGCGGCCGGCCATGAAGAAATCGTCGCCGGTCTTGGTGTGGGACTTCAGGTAGAAGCCGATGCCGAGAACGGCGACGAAATAGATGACGATGATGGCGAGGTCGACGGGACTGAGGCGGATCAGGGTATCGGAATCGGCGGCAAGAAGAAAGGCGGGCGGCATGAGAGGTGACATGGCCAAGGGCCAATTCTAACGCTGAAAGCGCTTTCTGTCACCTGCTCATTTGCCGCCCGCCGGAGATCAGCGGGCTTTGATGCGGCTGCAGGCGGCGGCGGTGCCGTCGGGGTTGATGGCCGAGGAACCCTCTTCGATGTGCTGGATGATGCCCTGCGGATCGACGACGAAGCTGGCGCGGTTGGCAAAGCCGCTGGCGGTGTTGAGGACACCATAGGCGGCGGCGGTTTTGCGCTGCCAGTCGCTTGCGAGGGGGAAATCGAGCTTCAATACGTCCTTGGACCAGTAACTCAGGGCGGGCAGGTTATCGGTGGAGATGCCAAGGACCTGCGCGCCGGCTTCTTTGAATTTGGCGAGACCAGCCTGGTACGCCGTCATTTCCTTCGTTCAACCACCGGTGAAGGCGGCGGGGAAGAAGGCGAGGACGACGGTCTGCTTGCCTTTGTAGTCGGAGAGCTTGAAGGGCGAACCGGCGGTGGTGCGGAGTTCGAGTTCGGGCGCGGCGTCGCCCACTTTGAGATGAGACTTGGGCGGCGCGGTTTGAGCGCAGAGCGCGATGGCCGCGAGACCGAGCGGCAAGAGCCGAAGGAAATGGCGCATGGGACCTCCTCGAGAAGGGAATCGGGATTCTGGCCCTGAGCTTAACACGCCCGGCCGGGCGGATGAAAGAATCTCCCCCGAAACGGTGAAGAGAGAGGGAAGTTGGCCGAAGAGGAGATGGGAGAGCCGGCGGCGCGAGGCTGGCGTCTGAGAGCAAGCACGGGAGGCGGTCATGCACGCTGGGTTGGCGGAGAAGCAGGCAGGCGCGGGGGACCGGCCCGGCAAGTACCTGGTGTTTTATCTGGGGCGCGAGGAGTTCGGCGTTCCGGTCTTGAAAGTGCGCGAGATCATGGGTCTGCAGGAGATCACGGCGGTACCGCAAACGGCGCATTTCGTAAAAGGCGTGATCAACCTGCGGGGCAAGGTGATTCCGGTGATCGACCTGCGGGCGAAGTTCGGCCTGGAGGAGGCGGGGTACACGCAGAGGACCTGCATCGTGGTGGCCGAGGTGATGCAGGAATCGCGTCCGGTGCAGATGGGCGCCATCGTGGATGGCGTGTCGGAGGTTCTGACGCTGCAGGCAGCGGACATCGAGGACACGCCGGAGTTCGGCGAGGACATTGAAGTGCCGTACATCCTGGGCATGGCCAAGGTGAAGGGCAAGGTGAAGATGCTGCTGGACATCGACGGGGTGCTGACGGCGAGCGAAGTGCAGGGGCTGGAACACCTGCGGCGGCAGCACAGCGCGGCGAGCGCGGGCGTGGAAGATGACAAGGAAATCGCAAGGGAGAGTGAGAAGTCATGAAAAGGATGGCTTTAGGTACCAAGCTGCTGAGCGTGCAATCGATTCTCGCGGCGTTTCTGCTGCTGCTGAGCGGTTTCGGCGTCTATAGCGTGGTGTCGTTCGGCGGGCTGGTGGAGCAGTTCGCGGCGAAGGACGCGCGCAAGACGGAACTGATCTCGCAGGTCGATGCGCGGTCGCAGAACCTGATCGCCGCGCAGAGGGGGATGATGCTGAGCGGGTTGACCGCCGACGCCGCTGGCGTGGCGGAGGCGGAGAAGCAGTCGCGCGAGGCGCTCGACCGGATGGAGCGGATGCTCGAGGAAGGCCGGGCTCTGCTGGCGGGTGGCGAGGGGCGCGTCCGTTGGGACAAGCTGGGCGCGATTGTGGACCAGTACCGGACGCATTCAGCCCGGCTCGTGGAGCAGCTGCGCGAACAGCGATTCGACGAAGCGACCGCGCTGCAGCGGGAACGCATCGCGCCGCTGCTGGCCGAAACGGTCGAGCATGTCACGTGGCTGGTGCGGGCGCAGCAGGAGATGCTGGAGCGCGCGGGCGGCGATGCGCGAGGCCGGGCCTCGCTGCTCATGGCGGTCATGCTGGCGCTGGCGGGGGCCGCGGTGGCGGTTGTCATCTTCGGCTTCCGGACGGTCTGGAGCGCGAACCGGGAGCTGCGCGGGATCACGCTGGAGATCGCCCGCGGGGCCTCCCAGGTGGCATCGGCGGCGCAACAGGTTTCCACAGCCAGCCAGTCGATGGCGCAGGGATCTTCCGAGCAGGCGGCCTCGCTCGAGGAGACCTCGGCCTCGACCGAGGAGATCAATGCGATGACGCAGAAAAACGCCGAGAACGCGCGCAACGCGGCCACCGAGGTGGAGCAGGTGGACCGGATGCTGAAGGAGACGAACCGGAAGCTGGAGGAGATGATCGGTTCGATGCGCGAGATCAACGCCTCGAGCGAGAAGATCTCGAAGATCATCAA
>BTUC01000438.1:0-6125 GCA_045863575.1 Phycisphaerae bacterium | reverse complement strand
CCGGCCTGCGGCTGGGGGCAAGGCCAGAGCCTGGCCTGGTCGGTGGAGGTCGTCCCCTCGGCGATCGGCACCGGCTTGGCATAGTCCGCGCGCAGATCGAGGTAGCCGTGGCCCAGATCGCGCAGAGTCAGCAGCGGGTTCTGAGCCGGTGAAACCAGCACGCCAACGTTATGGGTGGTCAACTGGTACGTGCGTGGGTTTTCCAGCGTGTTGATCCGCCAGCTATCCGTCGTGGTGTTGCCGGCGAAGCTGTGGGCGGCTTGCGGCCAGGAGTCCAGGGGGCCCGTCAATGTCCGGATGTGGCCGTCGGCGGCGTATTCCACGGTCGTGTCGGCATAGAATGTTGTCGCCAGGTTCGCGGCCGTCAGGCGCACGTTGGCCGTCTGGAACGACCATTGTGATTTGAGCCGGTGGTTGGCGAACACATTGCCGCCCTCACCCTGGTGGACGCAGTACTGCACCGGTTCGTTCAGCAGGAAGGGCACGATGGTCGGCGTGGTGCCGGGCTGAGGAACCTCGCGCACCTGCTTGACACTCAACCGGTTGCCGGGCGAGATCTTTTTGTACTCGAAATCCAGCAGGTAGCGTGTCTTGCCGGTGGCTGTCTCGAACGCGCCCGAGACCGAAACCAGCAGGCCGGCCAGCATCCGATACTCGGAATCCCAGGTCAGCACCGTCTCACCCAGCGGGAGCAGGTTGGAGTAGTCCACCAGCGTGAGGTACGTGTTGCTCCCGGAGATGGTCGCCTCGACGACTTCGGGCAGGGAACCGTCGGTTGGATTAGTGACCGAGACCGCACCGACTTGCGTGACCAGGTCCGCGTGCTTGCTCGTGGGTCCTTTCCGCTCCAGCGTGGCCACGCCGTTGGCCAGCTCGAACTCGTCGGGGGTGGAGTGATGCACGAGCAGGGCCATGCCCACCTGATCCTCATCGACGCCGTGGAGCAGACGCGACAGGTACGCGTTGTCGTTGTAGAAGCTGGCGAACACCTTGCGGATGGCCCGGAACACGCCGCGCTCCTTGGATTCCGTCGGGTCGCAGATGGACGGGCCCAGGTCGTCGCCGTCCAGCTCGTCGGCCAGGCAGCCGCTGAAGCTGTCGTAGAGCCCTGCGCCGGTGAACTGGGCGCTGTCCTCCACGTTGGTGGAGCTGCGGAAGCGGATGTTGCGGTTGGGGTCAAAGCCGTACTGCGGGTCCTGGAGAATGGCGATCACCGCGCTCTGCTGCTCTGGGGTGAACGCGGTGGCGGTGGTGCTCTTGATCTGTTCGCGGATGGCGTCCAGGTCGGCGGCCAGAGCGGCCATGTTGGGCGGGTACGTGTAGCCGGCCAGCCTGGCGCGAATTGAATCTCGCAGCGTTCCGCCGCCGGGGAGGGCCTGGTTCATGAAGGCCGTCCACAGGTCAAACGAGATTCCCAAGGCCACCGGCGAACTCGCCGGGATGGCGCGGCGGATGAGGCCGAAGTTGGCCGCCTTGCCGCCGAAGTAGCGGATGTCGGAGAGCTGGAGGATGTCCGTATTCGCGCTGTAAGCGCCGTACGGCGTAACCGGCGAAATGTTCAGCGGAATGGGGGCCTTCATCGCGAGGATCTCGGTCTGCTGCTCCGGCGCGAGCTGGCCTTCCACGTCGATCAGGCGGATATCCCATCCGGAGTAGCCGCTGTAGGCGCGCAGAACGATCTCGTGTTCGACGAGTGATTGAGCTCGCGCCGCGTCATTGGTTTTGGCCAGCCAGACGAAAGGAATCCCGTAGGTGTTGCTCAGGATGGCCACGTGGGAATTGGGCGTGGAAGGGGACAGCGAGATGATGCCGGCGACGACGGGCAACTCGGCCGGCACCGCATCCGTCAGGAGAATGTCGCCGGGCGACAAACGCCCGTCCAGGTACGCGGCGTTGATCTGGCTGACCGGGAAGTACTTCAGCGTTCCCAGTGCCCAGCCGGCCGAGTAGCCGACGTTCCCTGTGGCCCACCGCGCGGGCGAGCTGAGGGTGACGCCGTTGGCCTCCAGGTACGCCCGGTTCAGCTCCGCCGAGGCGAGCTGCTCATAGGTGGGGAAGTAGAACGCCTCGACGCCGGGATTCGCACTGATCTTCGATTTCACCAGGTTGAAGAGGCTCACCACCTGAGCCGGGTCGTAGGGGTCCTGCCGGACGAACTGGATGCCGTATTCTCCGATGACCTGGGCGGGCGGCGTGGAACTGGTCCAGTGCGGCATGATCACCGTGCCCAAAATGGCCTGCTGCCCGTCGGCATGCAGCGTGATGGCATCAAACTCGGCGTGGCTCATGCCCGCGTATTCCCGCACGCAGGCGACGCCGAAGTCATAATGAAACGGAAAGTGGACGCTATCCTGAAAGTAGACCCGGGTCTGGTCGCCGACAAAGATGGTGAATTTGATCCAGCCGAAATCGTCGATAGCGTGTCCCTGGGACCGGAACGGATCAGAGGGAAAACTGATCGTGTTCCGCCAGTAGATCGAGGGGAGGACCGTCTCGGCCGGCAGTGGTGCGGCCAGAAGGCCGAAGAGGGCAGCCGCCCAGCAAGCCGTCAATGAACCCGCCGTGCCGCTCGCCGCAGGGTGATACCGCGACATGATGAAGCTCTCGTTTTCTGAAGCAAGCCTGCATTCAGCCTAGCAAAAGCTCATTGTTGCTGTCAAGGCGGCCACGGGTTCTCCGGAACGGCATGGCGGCTGCTGCTCTCTGCTCATGCCCGCATCACCGATCCGCCGTGGAGTTCGCGAGCTGTGACACCAGTCGATCCAGGCGTTCCAGCCGGTTCTTCAATGCCGTGAGTTCGGCGTTGCTTTGTGCCCGCAGCCGTTCGATCTCGGCATCCTTCTCAGCCCGCAGCATCTCGATCTGTGCGTCTTTCTCGGCCCTCAAGTCGCGCAGGGCCTCGACCATCAACGCGGTCGTGGCCCGCTCAGTCACCTACAGACGACCTGCCTCGTCGCGGCCGACCCAGTCGGGGAAGAACCGCTCGACCTCCTGGGCGATGAGCCCGCGCTGCCGGCCGGGCAGGCCTCGGCCCTGCTCGAGGGACTCGGAGGTGTACTCGAATTCATAGCCACGCAGGGACAACAGCCTGTCCAGTGTGCCGGTCATGGGAGCGGTATTCTCCTTGGCGCGGCGGTCGCTGAATTTCCGCCCACGAGCCGCCGCCGGGTTTGCCCGCCTCACCGTTGACGGTCAGTTTGAAAGGCAGATTGTTCGTGCCGATGCCGACATTGCCTCCCGGAGCGACGTAAATGCGGTGCTCGGCCACGGTGGTCTCCGCCAGGTTGAATCCGTTCCCCAGCAGGGTGATATGCCACCGGGTCTCGTCATTAGCGTTGCGGAGGCTGATCAGATCGTTGAATGAGCCCACAGCCCTGATGGCTAACGGCCGGACATCGGCCGTGGCCGTGCCGATGGTCACCTGGCCGGCGGAATGGATGCGCATCCGCTCGCTGCCGCCGGTGGAGAAGAGCACGTTTTCAGCCGGCTCGGGGCCACCTCCGATGTGAACATTCATGGTTGATGAATCGTAACCGATGCCGGCCGTGCTTCCGACCGTCAGGAATAGAAAGGGGCACTCCTTTTCTGAAGGCGCCCCTTTAATTTTGTTGACAGGATATGCGGATTGTTGTAGGCTGATTTCGTTCTGGCGTGGCCTCGTATTTTACTGCTATCAGCCGTTGGTCGAGAGCGGTGCCGGTGCGGGCCAGTGCCAGATGACCGGCTGATCTGCTGGGAGGCGTGAGTAGAGGCAGAGCCTTCCATCGGGTTGAGTCGGATTGTCGGCGGGAGAGAGGGCACAGGGCAGCTTCTCAAATCCGGTCTGTGCGATTCCGCCAACCCATTCTCGTTTCATTTCATGCAGGTACCGGGCACAGTCAGCGCCCGGAAGGGAGGAAGAGAGATGAGCGTAAGCGGTATGCGAGTGGTTGTTGTGTCGGTCGCTTTCGTGGCCTGTGCTTCGACAGCGGCTATGGGTGCATCGCTCACCTCGGTGGGCGTGCTCGATCCGGCAAGTCCCAACAGCGATCTTCGGGCACTCAGCTCGGACGACAGCTATGCCGTCGGCAGCAGCCGGAGCGCATCGGGCGTGAACGTGCCGATCGTCTGGTCGATGTCTGACGGGCTGGTGGCACTGCCCAACCCCAGCGGCGCGAACAGCCTGGCGCATGGTGTGGCCGTGGGCATCGGCTCGAACACGGGCAACATCATGATTTCCGGCCTGCACGAAGGGAACCTCGTCCACCGTTTCTACAAGGCGCCGCTCAACGATCTGGCCGGCGGTTCGTGGGTGGACACCGCATCAGCAGGCGGACTGGGAGGAACCAGCAACCTGCGTGGAGGAACCAGTAACGTGCTGCGAAGCGACATCGGAATCGCCGACGGCCGTTGGTACACCAGCGGCCGCCGGAACGATACCGGTCGGGCCGCCCGTTTCCGCGGCGATCCGAACGTCGGCTGGGACGGCACAGGAGTGAGAAGTGTTGAGTCCGTGAGCGGCTACGGCGTCGTGGTCGGCAGAGACAATGCCGCGATCAGCAACGCCTACTATGAGGGCCCGGGGCAGGCATTCGGCACGGTTCCCGGCGGCGGCGGATTCCGTACGGACGGGTTCGGGATTTCTCCGAGCTTCGGCAAGTCCGCCGTGGGCGATTTTGACGTGCAGTGGATCGCGGGTCAGAACCTTTCCTACAGTGGCGGGACCCAGGCGCAGGCGTTCCGTTGGAAGCGGGGCGAGGCGGCCATGGAACTGCTGGGCACGCTGCCGGGGCACACCAGCAGCGTGGCTTACACCGTTGCGGACAATGGCGTAACCGCCGGCCGGTCGTTTATTTCGGGCGGCGAGACGGCCGTGATCTGGGACACCAGCGGTACCTGGGATACCACCGGCACGGCCCAGTCGATCCAGGACCTGCTGGGTGCGGCGGGCGTGGATACCAGCGATTGGACCCGCCTGGTGCGGGCCTACGCGCTGTCCGATGACGGGATGACCGTTGCCGGCTTCGGCGTATGGGCCGCTGATGGCAGCACCCGGGGGTTCGTGGCCGTCATTCCTGAACCGGCTGCGTTGGCGCTGCTGGCTTTGGGCATGCCGCTGCTTCGTCGCCGAAGGCAGTGATGGTCGGTCATCTTCCGGGCCTGAACGGCCGGCTCCGTGCGCCGGTCGTTCGGCCACGGCCATTGCGGCAGGAAGATCCTAATAGAGGGGCAGGGCGAGCCCAAGTCATCTAACCCTTTGCAAGGAGCCGGACATGAAACGCGCCGTGGTCGTGCTGATGTGGGTCGCCGCCGCTGAACTCCAGGCCGCGGCGCTGTTTTCCGTTGGCGTGCTGGATCCTGCCAGCCCCTACAGTGAGCTCCGGGCGATCAGCTCGGATGGCGACTACGCCGTGGGTACCAGCCGAGCGCCTTCGGGCGTCAACGTTCCAGTCATCTGGTCAGTGGCCGACGGACTGGTGGCCCTGCCCAACCCCAGCGGCGCCAACAGCACTGCTCACGGTGTAGCCGTTGGCACCGGCTCCAATGCCGGCAACGTCATCATCTCGGGGCTGCACGAGAACAATATCACCCACCGTTTCTACAAGGCTCCGCTGAGCAGCCCGGCCAGCGGCGCCTGGACAGATACCGCCACGGCCGGCGGGCTCGGGGGCACCAGTAATGTTCGCGGCGGAACCAGCAATGTCCTCCGCAGCGATCGCTTTTTCGGTGGCACCGGAGATGGCCGCTGGTACGTTGCCGGCCGGAGAAATGATAGCGGTCGCGTGGCCCGATTTCGAGGTGATCCCAACATCGGCTGGGACGGCAGCGCTTCCATGACGGGCGATTCAGTCAGTGCGGCGGGGGTAGTTGTCGGCCGGTACACCGGCGTGTCTCCCAGCAAGGCGCGGTGGGATTCGCCGCAGGGCGATACCGGTGACGTGCCAGGTGATGGCGGCTTCCGTGCGGACGGGATCGGCATTTCGCCGAGCTTTGGCAGGTCCACGACCGAGCATTTCGACGTGCAGTGGATCTGCGGCCAGAACCAGAGCGCGCCGGGCAACAACATGCAGGCCTTTCGCTGGCAGCGCGGCGAACCGTCGATGCAACTGCTCGGCATGCTGCCCGGCGCCACCAGCAGCGTTGCC
>BTUC01000437.1:0-6140 GCA_045863575.1 Phycisphaerae bacterium | reverse complement strand
CTCGTCGCGCTGAACGCGGCAGGCGTCTTCATCTTGCGTCTGTGCGCGTAATGGGTGAGCGAATGCAAGAGTGCCAAGGAAGATGCTGAATACGGAGAAGGTCAAGCGATCATGCGTCATGGTCGATCCGATCCTGCAGCAGGAATGCGGGAAGGTGGGAAAGTGACAAAGTGGATAGACAAGATCCGTTCCCAGTTTCCAGTTCCCAGTTTTTAGTTTTCAGTTCTCAGTTCTGATTTCTCAGTTCTCACATCTGACCAGCACCGCGCCAACCCACCCCACCAGCAGTGTTGCACGCCGTCAGTAAACCTCCGCACGGCTCACCGGCATCCCCATCGCCTCCAGCGTGCGATGAATCTGCAGGCAGTTGGCCTCCGGCTGGCCGAAGTCCAGGTGGTACTGGAATTCCAAAATTCCGTTGCCGTTCTCCTCGACGCTGCGGCGGACCCACGCGTCCACGTCGGCCGGCGTGCCGAAGGTGAGCAGTTGGGTGTCAGGAATGAGATCGATGCGGATAGGTCCGAAACGTTCGCGTATGCGAGCTACGCTGGTGTGGCTGCCCACGTTGAACGAGGCCAGATTATGCACCTGGCCGAATACCTCCAGCAGATGATCGGACAATCCGCACGAGTGCAGCCGCAGCGGCCCCACCCGCTCGCTGAAGGCATTCAGGTGCGGCAGAACGTACTCGGCGAACTGGTCCGGCCCGATCATGCACACGGAACAGTCTCCGGTGTGCAGGCCGCTGACCCATATGCCGGCCGCGTCGGCGAAGAGATGAATCAGGCTGACGTAGGCATCCACGATCCATGACAGGAACTCGTGGGCGAAGGCGGGGTTGTCCACCATCTCCAGAAAGAACCGCTCGCCCATCAGCTTCTGTGCCGTGGTCACGATCCCGTGCGTGGTGGCCCGACCGGTGGTATCCCAGAAGAACGGCGGGATCACGGCCACGTCACTTCCCAACTCGGCGCGCGCTCGGGCGATCTGCTCGAGGAATAAGCTTATCGGCCAGGTGTTCGCCCAGTCGATTTTCCAGAGCGCGTCGAGCGACTTGATATCCGCCAATGGCGTCTGGGTGATATCCGGGTCTTTGTCGCCGTAGAAGACAAATTCCGCCCCCACGCACGCGCCCAGGATCAAATTCGGCTGCAAGCCCCCCACCAGGGCCACCGGCCGGCTGCGTCCTTCCACCTGCACGAGGTGGGCCTCGATGCTGTATACCGGCTCGCGCGGATACCGCCGGGCAACGAACGCCTGCATGGCTGCCTCGCGCTCCAGCCGCACGCGCGGATCCATGAAGAAGGCCTCGTCAAACACGAAGCCCCCATGGGTGTGCAGCCAGCCGAAACTGACGCTCCCGAGAACCTCCGCCGGTGGTCTGATCAACATGACGGCCAAGTACAGCCCCTTCGGCAACGCAGTGCAAAACGTTGAAAGAACTCTGCACGCCCCTCCGAGTCCGCTCGGCTCACAAGGGCAGCTTCACCGGTCGGCTCTCCCGAACCGACTGCTCCGCGGCGAAACAGATCTCCATCGTCTGGGCTGCGTCCTCCAGGTCGGGCATGGCACGAGCGCCGCTGTTGATGGCCGTGATGAAATCGGCCACCTCGCCCTCGAAGGGATGATGCGACACGTCCCCGGAGTCGGGCAGAATCGTCGGCACGGTCGTGAAATGCGTCTGGCCCTCAAGGATGTTCGCGTAGAACTGGTTGTTGCGGAACGTGCCTTCCGTGCCGTAGACCTGCACGTCGAAGACGTACGGCATTCTGCACTCCAGGCACGAGGCGGTCTTGCCCAGCGTGCCATCATTGAACTTCATCAGCAAAATCTCGGTCGGCGGGTATTCGAATTCGGCCGTCCGGCTGGTGCTGTACGCCTGCACCTCGACCACGGGCCGCCCTACCAGGTAACGCAACGCGTCAACGGCGTGGCATCCGGCCAGAAGCAGGCTGGAGCCGCCGATGTCCTTCCGGAAGTGCCAGGACTTCGTGTACGGCTTGCCGACCAGCCCGTGCAGGTAATCCGCCTGGGCGAAGATGATGCGGCCCAAATGGCCTTCGTCGATGTTGCGACGAATCAGGTTGAGTAGCGGACTCCAACGCAGCACGAATCCGACGATGGTCTTCACGCCCGCCCGTTTGACGGCCGCCCGGACGGACCGCAGTTCCTCCAGAGTCAGGACCACCGGCTTCTCGATGATCATGTGCTTGCCGGCCTGGGCGGCGGCGACGATCTCCTCGGCATGCCGGTGATGCGGCGTGAAGATGCCGACGATATCCACCGCGGGATCCTTCATGACCGGCTCATAGCTGCCGTGACACGCACAGTTCAAGCCATACCGGTTCGCAAACTGTTGCGCGCTCTCCACCGTCCGGCCGACCACGTGGGCGACGTGAAGGTCGCCACGTTTCCTGAACACATCCATGTAAGCCCCGGCCACCCAGCCGGGCCCGATGATGGCTACATTCAAGATCGTCGGCACCGCCGCCTCCTTCCTGCCTGATGACTAACCCATATACCCGCAAATAATGGCCACACGTTCTAATGGGCACACACCCTGCTCACGCTGCAAACTCCTCCACCGCCTCGACCATGGCGCGGATGTTTTCCGGCGGGGTCAGCGGCGACACCGCGCAGCCGGAGGCGAGAATGAAGCGGTTCGAGCCTTGAAAGACCTCCAGGCAGGCGCGGCATTTGGCCTTCACCTGCTGGGGCGTGCCCTGCAACAGTGGATCCACGGGGTCGACATTCCCGATCACCGTCACGCGGTCGGCCGCCTTCTCGCGGGCCAGGGCCAGGTCCATGAACTCGTCTACCTCGATACCTTCCACGCCCGTTTGCAGCATCTGGTCGATGCAGGTCCGCGTGTCGCCGCAGATGTGCAGCGTAATGGGCGTATCCGTCACCTGGCGGATGGCATCGAACACCTGCTGCTCATAGGGAAAGGCGAATTGGCTGTACCATTCGCCGCCGATCAGACTCCCCCCGGCCGTCGAGTCCCCCGTGTTGAGCACGTCCGCCCCGGCCTCGGCCATGGCGATCGCATATCGCGAGACCGCCTCCGCGCAGAAGGCCAGCAGCCGGTGGGCCAGCTCCTGGTTCTCGATCAGGTCCACCATGAACTGATTGATGTCCCGGAGCTGGCAGGCCAGCGAAAATGGGGACTGGTCGAAATTGCCAATGACCAGCAAGTCGCCTTCGCTCAACTCGACGGCCGTTCGGACCGCCTCAATCATCAACGGCCACCGGCCGGAGCGGCTGGGATCAGGCATCTCGAGATTGACGATATCATCGATGCTCTGAATCCACGTGCCTTTGCCGCCCGCCGGACCGTCCTCCGGGTGCTCCATCCAGGGGAAGCCTGCCGCCTCGGCATTCACCCAGGTGTCGGCGGCGATATACACACCGTCATAGTGGAAGCGCCGCGCGCACTCGATCTGGCAGCCCGCCAGCACGTCGGCATCGTGGGCATGCTCGTAGATGGGCACGCCGCACAGCGTCGCCCCCGCCTGCCCCACGATGGGGATCACGGGCGGCCGATCATGCGGCAACCCGCGCAGCGCCGCCAGTGCTCGTTCCCTGCCAGTCATCGCATCGCGTCCTCCGAGACTCATCTTACGCCTCCACGGCGAACCTCGGTTTCCGTGTCTTCCATTGACCGCGCGTAAAGTCCGGACAAGCCACGGGAGCACTGCCCTTGGCGATCGATTCCTCGGACAAGGCGATGATCACGCTCATGGCCACCGAGTCGTAGACGTCGATGGGCGGCTGGGTCTTATCGCGCACGGCGTCGACGAACAACCGAAGCTCCAGGTAGTCAACGCCGCCGTGACCGCCAGCGGAGTCCTGACCGGCCATCGACTTCCACCACTGGTGATCGTACTTGTCCTGATAGGGCCCGAACGGCTCCCAGGCGTTGACTTGCGGGCTCTTACCATGGATGTAGACTGAGTTGCGAGCCTCATCATAGAGCCCCAAAGTTCCCTGGATGATCCAGCGGTTGTCGTACGGCCGGGGGAGCTGCATGTCGTTGTTGATCACCAGCGTCCGGTTGCGGTGCGTCTTGATCACCGAGGTCACGATGTCGCCCTGGGCGTAGGCGGCTTTCGCCTTCTCGTGATCCTTGCCCAGAAGCCGTGTGAAATGGGCATTGATGCCCAGCGATGCGGAAGCGGTCGCGGTGAGATAGGCGAAGGCGTCGCCGCAGTTGATGTCCATCCAGCTCAGCACCGGGCCCAGCGAATGGGTGGGATACTGGTCGCGGTTGTACTTCTCCAGGTACTTGGCCGGCCAGCGCGGGTTCCCGGCCGTGTCCCAATACCAATGGTCGATGCAGTTGTGCGAATGGGCACAATGGCAGTGCACGATCTCGCCGAAGAGCCCCTGGCGGATCATGTTCAGGACGGCCAGGTTATCGCGCCGGAAGCTCCAGTTCTCCAGCATCATGCAGGGCACCCCGGTCGACTCGCTGGTGTTTACGAGGTCCCAGCACTCCTCCAGCGTGACGGCGCAAGGCACCTCTGAGGCTGCGTACTTGCCGGCCTTCATGGCATCCGCGGACATGCGGGCATGCCACTCCCAGGGTGTGGCGATAACTACGGCATCGACATCGTCGCGGGCCAGGAGCCGCTTGTAAGCGTGATCGCCATCTGTGTAGACCTCCGGTCTTGGACGCCCGGACTTCTCCACCACGTCCTGAGCGGATCGCACCCGAGCCGGATCGACGTCGCACAAAGCGGGCACCTGGACGTCCTTCATGCGCAGCAGATGGCCAAGCAATCCCCGCCCGCGACCGCCCGTGCCGATGACCCCAATACGGGCCGGCCGGCCGGCCCCTTCGCCTGCTACTGTTCGGGTGGCCAGAATGGCCCCCGTCGCTACGGTGCCCATCTTCAGGAAGGCCCTGCGGTCAATGGATTTGCGCATCATGATGCCCTTCTGTTGTGGACGTCTTCAGGATCGGTGAACTGGACGGACAGTTTACCGGCACAGACCGCGGCGGGCCAACCCAAACAGCAGAGCCCTGAGCGTTAGCGAGGGGTCGAAGTGTCAGACCCCACAGTAATCGGATCCCCATCGCTGCTCTCGGTCTTGACGCAACGTTTTTTGAGAGAAGCGGCTGCCTGGAGTGCCGGCCGTTCAGCCGACGGATCATTGGCTGCGGATGCAGGCTCCGGAGCGTCCAATACCCCCCCTGCCCCCCCCTTCAAAAGGGGGGAGAGCTGGCGTCGCGGAACAGAGGAGCAGGAAGCGGTATGTGACAGGATAGACGGGGTATCAGAGCCCTGAGCGCAAGCGAGGGGGATTTCGGTTGCAGCAGGGCCCTTGGCGCTTCGGCCGCTCGCTTGCGCTCAGGGCACTGACGGAACGGGCCAGCCGCGCGGGTTGACGACCCGGTGCCCCCGCCGATAATGGCGCGTTCCCCGACTGTCGCGGCCGTGCCGGCGCCAGTCGGCGTGTCGCGGAGAAGCGTACGCCCGAGGGCGAAATGGAACCGCGGTCAGGCACGCGTCGAATCAGGAGAGTCCCATGAAGCGCAGCTCGAACCAGTCCGTCTCCCGGCGAGACTTCGTCAAAACGGCGGCCGCGGCCGCGGCCGTCACCAGCGCCTTTCCCTACTTCGTCCGCGGAGCGGACCCGGAGCGTTCGCTGAAGGTCGGCCTGATCGGGTGCGGCGGCCGCGGCACCGGCGCGGCCCATGACGCCATGAGTGCCGATCCCAACGTCAAGGTGGTGGCACTGGCGGATGTGTTCAAGGATCGCTTGGAAGGCTGCCGCAAGGATCTGCAAAACAAGAAGAACACCACCATCGAAGATTCCAACTGCTTCGTCGGTATGGACGCCTACCAGAAGCTCCTGGAAACGGACGTGGATTACGTGATCCTGGCGACCCCGCCGAACTTCCGGCCGGAGCACTTCGCCGCCTGCATCAAAGCCGGCAAGCACGTCTTCAGCGAGAAGCCCGTCGCCGTCGACCCGGTAGGCATCCGGAAGTTCATGGACGCCGGCCGTCAGGCCGACCAGAAAGGCCTCTCGGTGGTGGCCGGCACCCAGCGCCGGCACCAGAAGGGTTACATCGAGACGATCCAGCGCATTCATGACGGCGCTATCGGCAAGGTCCTCTCCGCCCAGTGCTA
>BTUC01000436.1:0-6155 GCA_045863575.1 Phycisphaerae bacterium | reverse complement strand
CCTGCCCCGCGACCCGAGCGGCCGGCAGCTCACCTATCAGCAGATGGATGACGCCCGGAGCCGGCCGGGCCCGGAGGGCTTCCTGCCGGATGCCGTCTTCTCGATCACCCATGCAACGCGGCACAAGACGCTCCTGTTCTTCCTGGAAGTAGATATGGGGACTGAGCCCCTGAGGAGTTCCGGTCGAGCCGGGCGTGACATCCGGGGAAAGATCCTGACCTACCAGCGCTGCTTCCGGCAGGGTGGATACAAGCGCTACGAGGAAGTGTTCGGCGCGACACTGCAAGGCTTTCGGCTGCTCTTCCTGGCCCACAGCGAGGCCCGTTTACAGGCCCTGTGCCGTCAGGTGCGGGAGATGCCGCCCTCTCGCTTCATCTGGCTGACCGACCAGGATCGAATGCTTGCTCAGGGACTTCAGGCCCCGATCTGGGCGCGAGGGGGGCACATCGACTCGCCTCTTGAGTCAATCCTGGGCAGCGAGACACCCGCTACTGCTCAACAGGATTCGTCCGGGAACAAGACATCTGCGGGTCCGTGAGCCTCACAAAGCCATACCTGCCGCCAGCTGCCCGGCCCTTCCCCTCTGCTGGCCAAGCGGTTAGCCCCGAACCTTCGCTTGCCCATACCGCGAGGCGCCCATCCAGTGACCTCAGCGATTGACAGCAAGCCTCAGTAACTGGTAAAAATGGGCTGGTTGCCGAGGTGGGTCCCAGGGGCCCGTGGTGGGCCTTTGCATGTTGAGGCATGTCCATGGGCGAAAGCCGCGATAGCGTGCTGACGATTGACGAGCTCTCGGTGTACCTCAAAATCGCCAAATCGACCCTTTACAAGCTGGCCCAGGAGGGCAAGCTCCCCGGCCAGAAGGTTGGCCGGCACTGGCGGTTCCGCAAGGATGCCGTTGACCGCTGGCTGGACCAGAAACCGCGTACGAGGAAGCAGTGACCACATGGGCATGGACAACGGACAGCTCAACTGGATAGCTGGTTTCATCTGGAACATCGCCGACGATGTGCTGCGCGATGTCTACGTTCGGGGGAAGTACCGCGACGTCATCCTGCCAATGACAGTTATTCGTAGACTCGACGCTGTGCTGGAGCCGACGAAACAGGCCGTCCTTAAGCTCAACCAACAGCTCGACGATGCAGGCGTTGCCAATAAAGATGCCGCGCTGCGCCAAGGCGCCGGCAATGCCTTCTACAACGTCTCTCCCTTTACGCTTCGCGATCTTCGCGCCCGCGCCAAGCAGCAGCAGCTCAAGGCCGACTTCGAGGCCTATCTCGACGGGTTTTCGCCGAACGTCCAGGAGATTCTCGACAAGTTCAAGTTCCGCAACCAGATCCCCACGCTTGTCGAGGCCGACATCCTTGGCAGCCTGATCGAGAAGTTCACTTCCAACGACATCAACCTTGGGCCGGATCCGGTATACGACCAGGATGGCAACGTCCGGCTGCCCGCCCTGGACAACCACGCCATGGGCACAATCTTCGAGGAGTTGATCCGGCGCTTCAACGAAGAGAACAACGAGGAGGCCGGTGAGCACTTTACACCACGCGATGTCGTTCGGCTCATGGCTAACCTGATCTTCTATCCCATCGCCAACGATATCCGCGACGCCACCTACCGTGTTTACGACGGGGCTTGCGGCACCGGCGGCATGCTCACCGTCGCCGAGGAAACGCTCGACACCCTTGCCCGCGAGCACGGCAAGGAAGTCTCCATCCACCTGTTCGGCCAGGAAGTCCAGCCCGAAACCTACGCCATCAGCAAGGCCGATCTGCTGCTCAAAGGCGAAGGCCAGGCCGCCGAGAACATGAAGTACGGCTCTACGCTCTCCTCCGACGCCTTCCCGTCGATCGAGTTCGATTTCATGCTTTCCAATCCGCCGTACGGCAAAAGCTGGAAGACCGATCTCGAACGCATGGGCGGCAAGCAGGATCTGTCCGACCCGCGATTCACCGTCCAGCACCAAGGCGAGGAGCTTTCGCTGGTTACACGTTCCAGCGACGGACAGCTCATGTTCCTCGTCAACAAGCTGGCCAAGATGAACCACAATACGCCTCTCGGCAGCCGTATCGCTGAGGTCCACAACGGCTCCTCGCTCTTTACAGGCGACGCTGGTCAGGGTGAGTCTAACATCCGCCGCTGGATCATCGAGAACGACTGGCTCGAGGCCATCATCGCGCTACCTCTGAACATGTTCTACAACACCGGCATCGCTACCTACATTTGGGTACTGACCAACCGCAAGGCCGAGCCCCGCCGTGGCAAGATCCAACTCATTGATGCAACCGGTATCTCTACACCACTCCGGAAGAACCTCGGCAAGAAGAACTGCGAGCTGTCGGCCGAACAGATTAGGCAGATCACCGACCTGTTCCTCACGTTCGAGGAGACCGAGCAGTCGAAGATCTTCCCCAACGCCGCCTTCGGTTACTGGAAGATCGTCGTCGAGCGCCCCCTGCGCCTGGCGATCCATGTCACGCCCGGCAAGCTCGCGGCTTTCAAGAAGGACGCCCTGGAGAAGTTGCACAAGGCCGCCGACCTGCTCGCAGGAGTGGCCGGCGGGTCGAAGCCCCACGTAAATTTCAACGCCGTTAGGCAGCGGTTCGAGTCAGCCATGAAGAGGGCCGACATCAAGCTCCGCGCCCCGGACCTCAAGGCCCTCTATGCTGCCTTCACCTTCAAGGACGAAGCCGCCGAGCCGGTCATCAAAAAGAAAACAAAGGCGGGCGTCGAGTACGAACCGGACACCGACCTGCGCGACACCGAGCAGGTACCGCTGCTGGAGGAAGGCGGCATCGAGGCCTTCTTCCAGCGCGAGGTGCTGCCGCACGTCCCGGATGCCTGGATCGACCACGCCAAGACGCAGATTGGGTACGAGATCAGCTTCACCCGGCATTTCTACAAGCCCACGCCGCTGCGTTCGCTGGATGAGATCAAGGCCGACCTGGAAGTCCTCCAGGATGAGTCAGAAGGGCTGCTTGCGGAAATAATCGGCACTGAAAGGCGAGGTTAAGTATGGCGCGAGCAGATCTTATTCTGAACTTGGTGCGGGCGGGAGTTCGCGGCGACCAAGCGCAGTTCAGAAAGACTGTGGAAGCACTGGCTGCCGACGAACGGGCCAAGAAACATAGTGTACTGGCTGATCGTCTCACTGCTCAACTTCGACAGGACAGCAACGGACTTTCGACGCCGCCCGTCTCCCCGTCCGCGCGGTCGCTATCGGGGCCACTGGTCGCCGAAGTAGTCCCTGGACGGCGTATCGAAGATATGATTCTGTCTCCCCAGGTTGAGCAGATCGTTCAAGAGTTGGTGGAGGAGCAGCATCGGGCCGATCTGCTCCGTTCGCATAATCTCGAGCCGCGCAACCGTGTGCTGCTAGCCGGGCCGCCGGGTAACGGAAAGACATCACTTGCTGAGGCAATCGCCGACGCTCTGAATGCCCCGTTTCTCGTCGTCCGCTATGAGGCCGTTATCGGCAGTTACCTCGGTGAGACTGCACAGCGTATTGGGCAGGTGTTCGAACATGCCCGTTCACGGCAGTGTGTGTTGTTCTTTGACGAGTTCGACGCAGTAGGCAAGGAGCGCGGTGATCTTCATGAGACGGGAGAGATTAAGCGCGTGGTCAGTTCCCTCTTGCTGCAAATCGACGCTCTCCCGAGTTACGTGGTCGTCGTGGCGGCAAGTAATCATCCCGAGTTGCTCGATCGTGCTGCGTGGCGGCGGTTTCAAATCCGCGTGGAATTGCCGATGCCACGGCAGGGCCAAGTCGAGGAATGGTTCAAACGATTCGAGGCACGATCAGGACATGCGCTCGGTCTGTCACCGCGCAATCTCGCGCAACGCCTCAAAGGCCTGAGTTTCGCCGAGGTCGAGGATTTTGGAACCGATGTCCTTCGCCGAATCGCACTGAGTCAACCAGCTGCCGACCCAAAGAAGATCGCAACCCAATGCCTCGATCAATGGAAAAAGCGGTTTACGTTGAAGAACTCGGATGTGGCCCAGGAGGATAAGCGATAATGCCCAATCATCCTCTCTTGGTCTTTCCGCAGCCGACGCACTCCGAACGAGCGAAACGCCCGCCGGCCTTTGGCAGGGTCCGGGTACCCGGCGCACATCAACAGGCCGGTCGATTAGCACCTCAATTCCAACGGCTCCAGCAAGCTATGGATAGCCATCGCCTTGCTATACAGAACAATCCTCTTGGTCTTCAGCCGGAACAGGCGTTGGTGCTTGAAACCGTCGGCCCGGTGCAGAATTTCCTGAACGCGGTCAGGAGAGTCGAGGGGCTGGAATGGCTCGGAGAGTTCGAGGTCGATGAAATCGACCCCGCTCATGGTTTCGAGGACGAGAAGGACCCGGAGAAGCAACTGAAGGGGCAGCTTTTCCTCGTCATGACAGACCAGCGAGCGCTCCAAGAAATACAAAGTCTTTTCAATAATTGGCGGCAGAATCCCGACGCCAGCTTCCCCCGCGGTCTGACACCTTTGAAACATGCCTTCGCTCATCTTCACACCATCCGCCCTTGGGACGCTCAGGATCGTATCCGGGAGACAGGGGTTTTCGAGGACTGGCATTACCGAGCAGAACACGGCCAAGAAGTGATACCCTTCGAGGCTGAACTGTGGTTCCGCCATGCGCCGGACCGAAGGCAACAGGCTGAGGCGTATCTTCGAAATGTAATTGAGGCGCTCGGCGGCGAGGTAGTCCAGCAATGTGCCATCGAGGAGATAGCTTATCATGGGGTCCTGGGAAGAATCCCCTTGAATCAAGTTCCCGAAATTATCGCGCAGCGGGAAGTCAGACTGCTTCAGTGCGAAGACATCATGCACCTGCGCCCGGTCGGTCAGTGTGCAGTGCATGTCGAGCAGGATTTGTCCGAGACCGAGACTATCGGAGAGGCAGATCGTCCGCAGCCTTCCCAGGGTAATCCTCTCGTTGCCCTGTTTGACGGCTTACCTTTGGCGGGGCATCGGCTACTCGATGGGCGGTTGATTATCGATGATCCGGACGGATACGAGAATACTTATCAGGCGCGTGAACGTATCCACGGGACGGCGATGGCATCACTTATCTGCCATGGCGACCTGAAGGAAGCCGGCGAACCTTGCCAGAGACCGGTTTATGTTCGGCCGATCATGCAACCTCATCGTGATTTCGATGGGCGGTCTTTCGAGATGGTACCCGAAGGAATCCTGCCGGTGGATTTGGTGCACCGGGCCGTTCGGCGGCTATTCGAAGGTGAGGGAGACGAACCGCCAGTAGCACCGAGCGTGCGAGTCATCAACCTGTCGGTATGTGACCGCTCCCGGCCTCTTGACCGGGGGATGAGTTCCTGGGCAAGGCTCCTCGATTGGCTTTCGTGGAAGTACAACGTCCTGTTCTTGGTCAGCGCGGGCAACCACCCGCATGATATCGAACTGGATGTCCCGCGCACGCAACTCGGAGGTCTGACACCTGAAGACCGCGAGAAATCGATCGTTAAGGCTGTTGCTGCGGATACGCGCCACCGCCGTCTGCTTTCACCTGCTGAGACGTTCAACGGAATCACGTTCGGAGCAACACACGAGGACGCCTCTACCCCAGCGCCGGACCCACACTTGATTGACCCGTATACAAGATCGGGTCTTCCGAGCACGATCAGTGCTCACGGACACGGCTACCGTCGGACAATCAAGCCTGACATCTTGTTGCCGGGCGGTAGGCAGTTTCTTACAGAGAAGCTGGGTAACACGCACGTAACCGCTACCCTGCAGACCAGGATTTCCAATCGTCCCCCCGGCCAGTGCGTGGCCGCACCCGGAGCCGCAGGGGAATTGGGTCGAACGTCACATGCCAGAGGCACAAGCAACGCGACGGCCCTGGGGTCTCATGGCGTGGATGCTCTGTACAACGTCATCGAGCACCTTCGCACAGAGGCCGACACGACGTTGCCCCTGGAGTACGATGTCGTCCTGTTGAAGGCGTTACTCGTTCACGGAGCGGATTGGGGGGATGCGGGGACACTTTACGAGTCGATCATAAGAAACCCGCAGAACGCCCGCACCTGGCGTAATGACGTGGGAAGATCGCTCGGTTACGGAGAAGCCAGCCTGGGGAAGGTGATGGTATGCACGGATCAGAGGGTCACCGTTTTGGGTATTGGCAGCCTGAGT
>BTUC01000435.1:0-6204 GCA_045863575.1 Phycisphaerae bacterium | reverse complement strand
CTTGCTCAGGTCCGAAAGCTCCACGCGGATGGGGAAGCGCCCCTGCAACTCGGGCATGAGGTCGGAAGGTTTGGTGACGTGGAACGCGCCCGACGCGATGAACAGGATGTGATCCGTCCGCACCTGGCCGTACCGGGTGTTGACCGTCGAGCCTTCCACGATGGGCAGCAGGTCGCGCTGGACGCCCTGGCGCGACACGTCGGGGCCGTGCATGCTGCCCGTGGAAGCCACCTTGTCGACTTCGTCGATGAACACGATGCCACTGTTCTCGGTGCGGCGGATGGCCATTTCGGTGGCCTTCTCGCGGTCGATGAGGCTGTCCACCGCCTGCTGGTGGATGATCTTGCGGGCTTCGCGAATGGGCAGTCGGCGGTTCTTCTGCTGCTGAGGGATGAGCTTCTCGAAGAAGTTCTGCACCTCGGGATCGAGCTGGTCCACGCCGAAGGTGGCCATCATGCCGACCGGCATGGCCTTCTCCTCGGCTACGATCTCGATCTCCTTGTCATCGAATTCGCCGTCGCGCAGACGCTGGCGGAACTTCTCGCGCGTGCGCTGGCGCTGCTGGGCCTCCTCGCTGTTGGGGTCATCCAGCGTCCGTTCGCCGCCGGGCAAAAGCCGGTCGAGCAGCCGCTCCTCGGTGATGCGGTCGGCCTGTTCGCGCACCACCTCGGCCTGCTCTTCGCGGACCATGTTGAGGGCCAGGTCCAGCAGGTCGCGGATCATGCTTTCCACATCCCGGCCGTGGTAGCCCACCTCGGTGTACTTGCTGGCCTCGACCTTGATGAAGGGAGCGTTGACCAGCCGGGCCAGTCGCCGGGCGATCTCCGTCTTACCCACGCCGGTCGGTCCGATCATGAGGATATTCTTCGGTCCGACCTCACCGGCCATGGATTCCGGCAACTGCAACCGTCGCCATCGGTTCCGCACGGCAACGGCCACGGCCCGCTTGGCGTCGTCCTGGCCGATAATGAACTTGTCCAGTTCCGCAACGATCTCTTTAGGCGTCATGTTTTTCATATCTTCTTTACCGCAGAGCTCGCTGAGCACGCAGAGAGCACGGAGGCTTTCGTTAGAGCGTGCTCAGCGGGCTCCGTGTTAACCTACCGTTTCGATGGTCACGTTGCTGTTGGTGTAGACGCAGATGTCGGCGGTGATGGCCAGGGACTCGCGCACGACTTCTGCCGCAGGCAGGGCCGAATGTTTGAGCAGGGCGCGGGCGGCGGCTACCGCGTACATGCCGCCGGAGCCGATGCCGACCACGCCGTCCTTCGGCTCGATGACGTCGCCGGCGCCGCTGATCATGAGCGATGTCTCGGCGTCGACGGCCACCAGCAGCGACTCCAGACGCCGCAGCACGCGGTCGCTGCGCCACTCCTTGGCCAGCTCGATGGCCGCACGCCGGATGTTGCCCTTGAACTGCTCCAGCTTGCCCTCGAACCGTTCCATGAGCGCAAAGGCGTCGGCGGCCGACCCCGCGAAACCCACCAGCACTTTGCCATCCAGCAGTCGGCGGATCTTGCTGGCGTCGTGCTTGACGGCCGTCTGGCCGAGCGTCACCTGCCCGTCCCCGCCGATGGCCGTCTTCCCGTCACGCCGGACTGCCAGGATGGTCGTGCTGCGGATGCGGTTCACACGTTCGCTCATCGAGGCCTCGCCTCCCTCTTCAAAACTACCCTCTGGACCGCTGGCGACCGTAGCAGATCGCCCGATTCACCGCAACCGCATCGGCCGCGGTGGTATTACAGTATAGGAGAGCGTATCCTCAGTCGGGATGACCACAGGGCGCGAACCACGAGCGGGAGGACAAACATGGCGCGAGCAAGTTCTCACATCACCTTGTCACTGATCACCTGGATCGCAGTGGGCGCCTTGGCCGGGTGCAACCGCCAGGCTCAGCCGCCGGCCGTCCCCACGCGCCCGGCCGACGAGGCTCGGTCGGTTGAGGAGCCTGCGCCCTCCCCGGCGCCGACGACCGGCACCGTGCCACCAGTCGCTACGGCCCCGGCCACAGCACCCGCCGCCACCATGCCGACCCAGCCGTCACTGCCCCCGTCAACAGCCGAAACGACCCCCCCTTACCGGGTCGAGCTGCACATCCGCTCGCCAAAGGATAAACAGCCAGGCTGGTTGAAGATTATGGAACTGTCGAACGAGGATGCATCCGCTGCCGCCATGGGTATTTTCCCTGAACAGAACCGCATCAACATCGATACCGAGAACGTCAGGCGTATCCGGATCGAGCTGGGTTACCTCCCGCTGGCGGAGGGCAAGCGCGTCGTTCTGCGGATTGACAATCAGCCGCGCGAAATCGTCAGCCGCGACCGTAAGTTCGTGACCATGGAGCGTCGGCCCACTGGAGAGTGGAGCGTCGTGCCGGACAAAGACTGAGACCCTGCGGCCTGCGCGTCGTGCGCGTGTAACGGCCGGCGTCTCTGCCGACGGTTCAGCCAATGCGAAAACGGCCGGCAGAGACGCCGGCCGCTACCAACGAGATCGGCAGGAGGTACCAGCTTCCGATCCGTTCTGCTCCTACAGCGGCAGGGGTTGGATGAAAGCCTTCATGGTGATCACGTCCGGATGCTTGAGCTGAGGCACGACTTCATTCAACTGGTCCATCCGGAAGCGGTTGGTGATCATCGGCGTGAAATCAAAGATTTCCTTTTCAAGCATCTCGATCGCCAGTGGGAAGCCGCCGGCCTGCCCCCAGGCCCCGAGGATGTTGAGTTCCTTGGTCGAAATCTGATCGATGGGCGTGCTCACATCGCGGGCGCCGTGATAGCCGCAGAGTACGCCGCGCCCGTGCTTACGCAGCACCTTGAGCCAGGGGCCCACGGCCGGATCGGCTCCCGAGCACTCGATGGCCAGGTCGCATCCATGGCCATTGGTGATCTGCTTGATACGCTCCAGCGTGTCTTCCTTGTCTGCGCGAATGATATGCTCGGGGCGGACGACGCCGATTCCCGCGGCAATCTCAAAGCGGGCCGCGTCGCTGCTCAGCCCGATGAGGATAGGCGTGGCCCCGCGGCAGGTCGCGACCGCGGCACTGCCCACGCCCTGGGGCCCCGGCCCGAAGACGGCCACGAACTCGCCTTTCTGGACCTTACCCTTCACTTCGGTCCAGCGGACCGCATTGGCCAGGAAGGCGGTGGCCACCGCGTTTTCCAGTGTGACGTTGGCGGGCATGCGGTGCGTGATGGCCCGGGGATGGACCATGAGAAAGTCGGTGTACATGCCCCACAGCCCGTGCTCCAGCGAAAGGGGCATGGAGACGCCGTGCTGCATGTTGCGCTCACAGAGCTGATAATCACCCGTGCGGCAGGGGCCGCAGGCGTCGTCCCGTGACGTGTCGCAGGGCACCATGACCTCGACGGCCACCCGGTCGCCGGTCTTCAGCCCGCGTCGCGCCGCCGCCTCCGGGCCGATCGTCGCGATGACGCCGATCCCTTCATGGCCGAGGATCAGCGGGTATTTGCCTTTCGAGTGCGGGTGTTGGCCGCTGTAGACGATGGTGTCCCCGCCCGCGCAGCCGTAGACGCCCTCCATACGGACCAGGGCGTCGTTCGGGCCGATTGCGGGGATGGGGATCTCCTCCACGCGACCGCGCCCGGTACCGTCAACTACAAACGCTCGGCTCTTGGATGGAATCGTCAAAGTGCTCATGGGGCTCGAAAGTATCCGAAATCGAGTGGATAATAAAGCCCCTCGAGGGAGTCCTTGTTTCCGCGGCCGTGCCGTCCTGGCAGGGATCGTCTGGCCGCGGCTCCCGGCTCGAGGTGACAACGTGATTCGTCGAGGAAACGTCATGGCGCACTACGCAGCAATGGGGCATGCCGGCCGATGCCTGGTCTTTCGGCTCAAACCGGGAACCGACCTGATGAACGGGCTCAAGGAAATGGCCGACGCTCACGGGATCAAAGCCGCCTACATCCCGGTCATCATCGGGGGAGTCAACCAGGCCACCATCGAAGTGGCAACGCCCTCGAAAGACAGCCCGGTGGGCGTGGTGGCCAAGATCATTCACCTGACCGGCCCGATCGCCATCATCGGTGCTCAGGGCATGATCTGCGAGAAGGAGGACGGTTCGATCGAGCCGCACCTGCACATCACCTTCGTGGATGCCAATGGCCACGTGCACGGCGGCCACCTGGAGGCCGGCAGCGCCCCGGTGACCACCACGGCCGACGTCATCATGCACGAAGTGGCCGGCGTGAAGTTCGGCCGCGGCTTTGACCCGGAGGTCAAAACAACACTGTTCTTCCCGTCGCCCCAAAGCTGACCGCTGATCGCCGGCTCTCTCATTTCTCACGGACTTTCGCCTCGACGTCGATGAAGTCGTCACGCGCGAACCCGGCGGGTTCGATGTGGGTAAAGGTGAAACGGGAGCGAAAGCGCCCTTTGAGCTGTTCGCGGACGATGGCTCTCGCAGGAGGGATTAGCAGGAGAATGCCGGCTGCGTCGGTGATCAGTCCCGGCGTGATCATCAGCACGCCGGCAATCAGCACCAGCAAACCGTCGATCATCCGGTCAGCCGGCAGACGCCCCGCGGCCAGTTCCGCCCGGAGAGCGCTGAGCGTGCGGAGGCCCTCACGGCGGGCCAGCCACGCGCCCAGCAGTCCGATCACGATGACGCCAAGGATGGTCGGGGCCGCGCCGATACGCCCGCCGATACGGATCAGAATGATCAGCTCGATCAGCGGAACGACGGTGAACAACACAAGCAGGCGAAGAAGCATACGGCGAATTGTATGCTATTCTCCCTCGTACTTCTTGTCCTGCTGCTTGCGAATCTCTTCCGCGGCTATGTTCTCGGGGCGGCGGCGCTCCGGGTGGTCGGCGCGCCATTTGGCCATGCCCGGGGGCTCGGGAAATGCCCTGTTGACATCAAAGCCCACCTTCTCGCACATGGCCGCCACGTGGGGGGCGACATTGTCATAGGCGTAGCGTTTGACTTCATCCGCTTCGCGCTGCCACACCATCGAGCGGTATTCCACCGGATGATCGCCGTAGAGCACGTAATTCTGCAGCGCGTCGGCGCGCATCTGGACGAAGGTGGGCAGCGACCGGCGACCCTGCCGATCATCCTTCTTATCGGCCTGGTACTTCCGGTGGATCTTGGCGGCCAGCTCCATGGCCGAGTTGAACTGGTTGTTCCAGCCGCTGGCCAGGGCGATGTGCGCCGAGTTGAACAGGGAGTTCAGGATGGCCGACACTTCATTGGAGCTGTCGATCAGCTCGCCGAGCTCCCTGAAGACGAACTGATCCAGGCCTTGCAGATACCGCTCCTTGGTCTGGCCGGTGTCCAGCTCCTTATAGTACTTCGCCAGGTATTCCAGCCATTTCTGGGCTTCGCTCTCACGGCCGGCCAGGTACAGGTTCACGATGGACGACTCGAGGTAATTCACGTGCCCTGACTGGAGCATCTCGCAGGTGCGCCCTTCGATGTTTCCTTCCGAGGGCTCTTTGTACTTCTGGCCGAGCTCGACGTACTTGTTGTGCATCGCCTCGATATAGCGGATGTCGGGCATGTAGCCGATGTACGAATCCATCGGCTCATCCAGATTGAGCTGGAAGACCAGCCGTCCCATCTGGGCGAGCTTCTGGAGACTGAACAGGGCGATCCGGTCCGTATTGATCAGGTCGAATTCCTTGACGGTTTTCGCCTCGCGCCCCAGCTGGGTGCCTTGGAACCCCCAATACAGGGCGTGGGCCCAGGGTGTCCGCCAGTCGATGGGGATCGGCTCCGCGGTGCCCAGTTGCCCGGTCAGATCCAGCATGTACTGCGGATCCATCTTGTACTGCTCGCGGAGCACCTTCGAGCGCAGGTGCGCCAGCAGGGCCTCCAGATCCTGCGGCTCGGCAGCCTCGAGAATGGTATTGAGCTGCGGGTCAAGATCCTGGATCTGGGCGGGGCGGGAACTCAGGGCCGCCCGCGCCTTCATCTTCAGCCACGCCGTGTAGGGGATGAAGAACTTCTCTTCCAGGGGATGATACACCCGCTGCGCGTTGGTCTCGGCGTGGATATCGATCCCGATGCCCGCCAGTTGGGCGGCCAGCGCGGCCGTCCCCGGGCGGGCGGCGGTGAGCTGGGCAAAGGCATGCGGCGCCTCGGCGACTGGCCGGACCCAGTCGATGGTCTCTGCGTTGCTCACCCCGGCCGGCGGAGCCCCCAGCAGAATCTCCATGGTGGCGGCCCAGCGGCGCTGG
>BTUC01000434.1:0-6226 GCA_045863575.1 Phycisphaerae bacterium | reverse complement strand
ACCCGAGGTGCAGAAGTACCTGGTGGACGCCGTCGCGCACCTGTGTCGACAAGTACCGGATCTGGCCGGAATCTTTACCATTACCGCCTCGGAGTCGCTGACCAACTGCTGGTCCCACGGCGGCGGCGCCAAGTGCCGCCGTTGCGGGCAGCGCACGGCCGCGGAAGTCATCGCCGAGTTGAACGGGCTCTACCGTGAAGGCATTCGCCGCGCCGATGCGAAGACGCAGCTTATCGTCTGGGACTGGGGCTGGCGGGATCAATGGGCGGAGGGCATCATCCAGCGTCTCCCGGAAGACAGCGCGCTCATGAGCGTGAGCGAGTGGAGCATCCCCATCGAACGCGGCGGCGTGAAGACCGTCATTGGCGAGTATGCCCTCTCGGTGGTGGGACCGGGGCCCCGCGCGACGCGGCACTGGGCTCTCGCCCGGCAGCGCGGATTGAAGACCATCGCCAAGATCCAGGCTAACAATACATGGGAACTGTCCGCAGTGCCGTATGTCCCCGTTCTGGAGACCGTGGCCCGCCACGCGGCGAATCTGCGCGCTGCTCAGGTGGACGGCATCATGCTGGGCTGGTCGCTGGGCGGTTATCCTTCCCCGAATCTGGAGGTGGTGGCCGAGCTGGGCGGAGTCGAATAGCTCACGCCGGAGGCCGCTCTGCTGAACGTGGCCGGGCGACGCTTTGGCCGCGGGTTGGCGCCGGCAGTTGTGCAGGCCTGGCGCGACTTCAGTACCGCCTTCAACGAGTTTCCGTTCGGCGGAGGTCTGTACAGCACGCCTAGGCAGTTCGGCCCGTCCAACCTGTTATGGGGCGAGCCAACCGGATATCCTGCGGGGCCGGTGGGCTTTCCGTACGACGACCTGGAGTCCTGGCGAACGCCCTATCCGCCCGAGGTCTTCATCGGCCAGTTGGAGAAAGTCGCCGAAGGGTTCGAGACAGCAGTAGACAGCCTCAGACAAGCTCCCGTGTCGATGCGCTTAACTGGTGCGATGTATGAGGCGTTCACGCGGGAATTGGCCGTTGCCGAAACGACGGCCATTCATTTCCGCAGTTCCGCCAACCAGGCGCGATTCGTATGGACGCGCAATCGGCTGCGAGCCGCGGTCTCGGCGGCGGAAGCTCGATCCCTGATCGCCGAACTGGAGCAACTACTGCGCCGGGAAATCGATGCCGCGCGGCGCATGTACACCCTGCAGATGACCGACTCGCGCCTGGGCTTTGAAGCGTCGAATCAATACTACTATGTCCCCCTGGACCTCGTGGAAAAGATCCTCAACTGCCGCCACCTGCTGGACCGCTGGCTGCCGGCGGAACGGAGGAAGTGGTAGGAACCGAGGCATCTCCCGGGAGAATTTTTAACTGCTCAGGCAGGATTGCGTCGGACATACACCCGGAAGAAGTTATGGCGTGCGAGACGGCTTGAAGTCTGAGATAACGCGGCGGGGAGTTGACTTTGTCACGGATATAATGGAACCGAATGATGTGGATTGCGTCCTGTTATTCGCGCCCGGCGGGCGCAGGGATAGGCGTGCAATCAGGGAGTTGCGAAAGGGTCTGCCGTTTATGGACATTGCCCTCGTGGACCCGCCAGCTTTTGACCGACTGATCCGCGAATTCTTTGGCGTCGACCGATTCGGCAAGCCCAAAGGAATGGTGGAGGTCCAGCTATGAGCCCTCAGACTGAGCGAGAAGTTGCCCAGACTCGACAAAAGCTCGAGAAGTTGGAAAGCGACTATCGGACCCTTTCCTCTGAAGCAAGCGAAGACGAGGAGCTGCGGGAAATGACCCTGGAGTCGCTCCAGCGGCTCATCAATCAGCTCAAGGAAGAGATTGCCCGCTATGAAGCCCGCCACGCTGTCCGAGGTTGAACAGGCGCAGCATCTGTTTACCGGCTCACCGGCCGTCCGCCCTGGCTGGCGGATTCGTAGACCGTTAGGATCCTCTGCAGCGGGTCGCTATTCCCCATTGTGCGTTCCAACCGGCAGCGCCTCGCGGGCATCATCATCCGAGGGCACATAGCGGCTGTCGTTGGTCAGCAGGAGCACGTCGAGCCTGGGACCGTTCGTGCGGTCCGCCTCGCGGCTACGGACCTTGAGCTCGTGCTTCCCAGCACCAAAGCGGCCCAGCTTCAGCGACCTGACGCCTGCCTCCATCTCTCCGTTGCCGTCCCAGTGCCACTGGCGATAGGAAGGCTTGCCGTAGCGGTTGTTCCCGAACTTGTGTTCCGGGCCCTTGTCCACGCTGATCCACAGGCAGTTGGCGTCATTCCCGCCGACGGCTCCGGGGTAGTAGAACCGCCCCCAGGCGTACCACGTGCCACTGCTGGGGAATTCAACAGTGAACACGCAGAAATCTTGAGCGTCGTCCTCGTCCGTGTCGGCGAAGAGGCACTGCCCCACCAGTGAATCCGCCTCAGGGTCCGCATCGGGCGGCGAGCTGACAGGACTCGTGAACTGGGTCCCCACGGTCATGGCGCCGACCAGCCGCCTGTCAGGAGCAGTGGCGGCCGGAATCCAGATTCGATCGTTGCCGTCCAGCTCCCTGGGGGGCAGGCCGGCCACAGCGCTGCTTCTTGAGCTTTCCAACCGAACGGCCCCCTTTCCAGGAACGGCACACAGCGACTCGGGCGGACCGATGTCCAGACTGGTGGGATCGAATCCTTTGTCTCTCGCCAGTATGAAGCGGTCAAGCTCCACCCCGTCTTCCCGATGGTAAAACGAAAGCAGGTGATTGCCGGGCGTTTCCACGTTAATCGTGATGGTCCCGTTGACCCCGCAGGCATTCCCCCCGCTGTCGCGCTGCGCGCTGGACCATTTCCATCCCGGACCGCACCATTGGATTCTCTGGCCCTGCTCGGTCAGCACCCCGTTCAACGCCACGTGAAGGCCGTTGTCCTCCGTGCCGGTGGAGTTGACCCGGACCCAGACGTAGTAGGTGCCCGGCGTCTGGAAGTGCACGAGGTAATCCAGCCGGGCGCCGTCGGTCGAGGCGTTATAGAAGGTGCCAGGTGAAAATGGCTCATCGTGCGTGGTGCGCGTGTCGGGCAGGCACTCCATGTACACGTCGCCGCCGGCACCGGGATGAAAGCCGTCCGGATCAGGCTCGGGGCTTTCACTGCCCTCATACTGTGTGTACCAGGCCCGATGGGCGCCTTTGTCCGGAGACGAGCGGGAAAAGTGCTCGGCCTCGATCACCACCACTCCCTTGGATTCGATGAAAGCCCCGGCCCCAACCGCGCGGGCCACGGCATCAAAGAACGCGATGTTTTCCGGACTCCAGATGTCCCAGTTGGCCGGCCAGACAGACTGGATGTGTTCATCGTTGTAGAAGCCCCAAGATGCACCCGCCAGGGCAGCAGCCTTGAAGTTCTCGACGCTGGTGCTGTCCTCGTTGAAACAGATCGGGCGCGGATTGGCCTTCCAGAGCGGATGAGCCCGATAAGCTTCCACCAGCCGGCCGATGTCCGCACTGTCGAGGCCATTGCCGTGCGGCAGGAAGAAATCTGCCTCGCGCAGCCAGCCCTCCGGCGGCAGGCTCTTGCCCGTGCTGCTGGAACTGACCAGCAGACGGGTGCCGTCGGCACGGGTGCTTCGCTGCTTGACGCGCCGGAAGAGCTCGTGGACCCGATGCGGGTTGAGGATATCGTGCTGATAGCCCCCCACCGTCGCTTCGTTGTTGATTTCGATCAGCACGTTCCGCCAGCCGTTCTCAAGCACCCAGTCAACCACGGCGTCTACGGCGGCCTTGATCGCCTGGCTGTCGTTATCGCTGGAGATCCGCTGGTCCTGCCCGAAGTAGAACAGGCCCAGGATGCAGGCCATGCCGTTGGCGTCCAGTGCGTCAATGGCGCGCTTCATGCGAGCCAGGTATGCGGGATGGATGGGCGTGCCCTGGGATCCAAAGGGATTGTTGTTGGGCGTCTGCTGGTCGCCGGCGAGCGACACGCCCGCCTCCCGGTTCCGTGAGCAACTGCACCCGCCCTGGAAACTCAGCGTAACCGCCTGCACACCCCGTGCGCGCCAGGAGGGCAGTGCGGCGATGAAACGATCGGTGTTGGCATCGGCATCCCATGGCCCGTACCCCGCGAAGTTGTTCTGCGGCCGGTTGCCGCCATCGTCGAGGAAGCCCTTGGGCAAGGCACGATCCAGGTCGTCGAAAGTGGCATTGACCGCCCGCACATTGAACATCAACCCGCACAACGCGGCCGGGCAACCGGGCAACTCACTGTAGGTCAGCTTGCCGTTGATGCGGAACTTCTCGCCCACAACGTCGACCACGGTTCTGCCGGAGGGTCGCGAGGGGGAAACATCCGCCGCTCCCATGGCTGGACCAGACAAGAGGATCGAGAGCAGACCGGTGAACAGGGTGCCAAAACGCATTTCACTCTCCGCAAATTCAGAAATAAAGAGAATGCTTTTGCAGCCAGTGGGTCCGGGCCCAAGCTGCTTCCTGGGGATGGCTCCGTTCCTCGTTCAGAGGCTCACCGGCCGCCCCCCCTGTTTGGCCGACTCATAGATCGCCAGGATGATCTGCACGGCCTTGCGGGCGGTGTGGCCGTCGATGGCCGGGGGGCGCTTTTCGTCGAGCGCCTTGAGGAACTCGGCGAAGTTCTCGCGATGCCCGTCGGCGGTCAGGCCGGCAGACGGATTGGACGCCCCCACTGAGACGGCCGGGAACTTGAGGTACTTCTCGCGAACCTCGGCATCCGCCGGCGTCTCGTCACGGAATTGCCAGAAGAAGAACTCCTGGTCGGCCATGGCCACCGTGCCGTTGGTACCTGATACCTCCACGATGCGGAAGTGCCCCGGCCACATGCTGGTCGTGCAGGCGATGGTGCCCAGGGCGCCGTTCTCGAACTCCAGCGTGGCCGCCCCGGTGTCCTCCACCTCGATCCGCTCGTGGGCCAGGCAGCGTGTGAAGGCCGCCACCTGCCTGACGGGCCCCATCAGCCACTGGAGCAGGTCAATCGTGTGGATGCCCTGGTTCATCAGCGCGCCCCCGCCGTCCATGTTCCAGGTCCCGCGCCAGCCGCCCTTGTCGTAGTAGGCCTGGTCCCGCCACCAGGGGCCGTAGGCCATACCGAAGGTCAATCTGCCGAAGCGGCCCTCGTCCACGGCCTTCTTGAACAGCCTGGCGGTGGGCATAAACCGGTAGTTGAACACGCTGCCCAAGGCAGTGCCGGCTTTGGCGTGAGCCTCGATGGTGGCGTCGATTTTCTGGAGCGTGATGTCCAGCGGTTTTTCAACGATGCAGTGCTTCCCGTGGCGCGCGGCGGCGATGGCGATATCAGCGTGACTGCCGCTGGGGGTGGCGATGGTGATGACATCCAGATCGCTGCGTGAGAGAAACTGCTCGAGGTTATCCGCCCCGGGGCAGCCCAGCTTCTCGCCGAACTTGACGGCCAGGCCCGGAACCGTGTCACAGACGCCCACCAGCTTCGCATTCGGAAGCTGTCGGATGGCTTCCGCGTGGTAGGCCCCGATCATGCCCGCGCCGACAACACCGAACCCATAAGTTCTGGCCATAGCAGTCATCTCCCACTCGTGAGCCGCCCGGCATCCACACCGGCCAAATTCGATAACTGGACAGGATCTTAAGAGAAATGCCCTTGCGAGGAAACAGCCTCAACGTTGGATGGCCAGGTGAGTGGTCGCCAGCAGTTGGTCCAACGGGCGTACATCGCCCACCGACCCGGCCCAGTGACGTTCCTCGATGATCAGCGGGCTGGCGGCGTAATAGTCGCCGACCTCTTCCCAGCCGCCCCGGACGAAGTCCCCGCCCTCGAATTGAACGTCATGCAGCCAGTTGGATACGTCGTGCCCAGCCTGCCCCACGAAGAGAATGGCCGTGAGATAGCCGGCACCGGCACCGCCAACCCGCGCGAACTGGATGCGTACTCCCGCGGGAGGTGGCCTGTCCGCGGCCGAGCGCATCAAGTCGTCGTAATCGCCTTGCGCCTCGGCTTCGACACGGCGATAGAACAGCAGGCCGTCGGACCTTTCCATCGAGGCCCGTGACACCCCCTCCAATTCCAGCGTCCCATCCTCGGCCGCGCGGTGGATGCGGTACGCCTGACCCTGGGGGTATTGGCCCGATGACCAGAGCATTCCGATCTCGGTGGCCGTGTACCCCACCGACGCGTGATCGCCGAAGTCGAACACGGACAGCCCGGCGTACTTCTGCGGGTCTGAAAGGGATGGGAGTCTCATCACGGGGCGTATATG
>BTUC01000433.1:0-6229 GCA_045863575.1 Phycisphaerae bacterium | reverse complement strand
GAGTCTGATTCATAACGCCTAGGTCACAGGTTCGACTCCTGTCGCCGCTAGTGTCCTTTTCCTCTGTTTTTGTAGCGACCGGCCTGGAGTGCCGGTCGCCTGCTCATTGAACGGCCGGCATTTCCAGGCCGGCCGCTACAAATGTGGAATATGATGGGGCCCATGGAATTCCACTGGGCACGCGTGGCCATCCTCCTGTTGCTGCTCCTCGCCGGCGGCTGCGCTCATCTGTGCAGGTATCGACGTGAACGGACCGGCGAGGCGCCCGCCCCCCCCATTCTGATCGCCCATCGGGGGCTGCATGTGGATTGGCCGGAAAACTCGCTGCCGGCCCTGATGGCCGCCTGGAACGCCGGTGTCCGGTGGTGCGAATGCGACGTGTATCTTTCCGCGGACGGGCAGGTGGTGCTACTGCACGACAAGACGCTCGACCGCACGACCGAGGCCACCGGCCCGGTGGCCGAGCGGACCTGGGACGAACTCCGCAAAGTGCGTCTCAGGATGCATGATGGAACCCTCACGCCATGCACGCTGCCCTCACTCGAGCAGGTGCTGGCCCGCATGCCGGCCGGATGCAGCCTGCTGATCGAGATCAAGCCGGCCGACAATGAGCCGCTGGTACGCGCGGTGTTGCGTCTCGCGTCCGGCCGGAACTGCTGTGTCCAGTCCTTCAACGAAGCCAACATCCGCCACGCACAACGCATCGACGCCAACATCCCGCTGGCTTTCCTCCTGGACAAGCCAGAGGCGCTCAGCGCCGCGCTGGAAAGCGACTGGCGGGACCTGAACATCAGCCGGAAGCTCGTCGATCCCGGCACCACGGCAGCATGTCGCCGCCGGGGTAAGAGCCTGGGCGTGTGGACCGTCAATGAGCCGGCAGAGATCGAGCGCATTCTTGCCCTCCGCCCGGACCGCATCATCACGGACGATCCGCTCCGCATCCGGCAGATGCTCGAGTAAGTACCTATCCCGTCAGGTCTCATGTGGCACAGGCGTGCAGCCTGTGTACACCGCTGGGAAACCGGTGCGAGACCTTACTGGGACAGGCTCTATGCGAACCGGCGTGATCCGCCAGCCGACCTGCTCAATCCATGCAGTTCGGATCCGCCAGGGCACCCCCTCCCGAGTAACACCTCTGCCACATACCAAAGTCTTCCTGATCGACGTCATTATCCCCATCGAAGTCGCTGGCCGCACACTCCGGTGCCATCTCGACGTCCGGGCCAGACACGCAGGATACAAACACATCGCGATCCTCATTGTCCACCCTGCAGTTGCCGTCGAAGTCGCCCGGCACGGCAGGGAAGGGCACGGCATTCTGCGGGGCCCAGGGAGAGCCCGCAAATGCGGAGTCGATCGCCTGGACGCTCCAGTAGAGCGTGCCGTACACCTGCCGGTTCAGCGTCCAGGACAGCCGCTTCTGAGCGTTGCCGATGGCCGGCAGGTAACGCAGACCCGTGCTGAGATCAGCCATGCCGCAGAACACGTCCGCCGACCCGGAGCTGGTGCCCACCCGGATGTTGTAGGACAGGCCGGCGGCCGGCGTCTGCGCATCGCCGGCCGCGTTCCATTGGAACCGCGTACCACCGCCGACCAGCTCTCCATGCAACCCCGTGGGAGCAGCCGGCGGCGTGTTGTGGACCCCCGTGTTGGTGCGATAGAACCGGAAGTCGCGCGTCGTGTTCAGCAGACCCGCGGTGGCCAGGTCCAGATCGCCGTCTCCGTCGTAGTCGGTCCAGGCCAGCGCACAGTTGCGGACGCCGGTGAGCCCGGCGCCCAGATCACTGAAGACGCCCGCGTCGTTGCGGTAGACACGGGTGTATCGGCTGTTGAGCAGCGCGCCGGCGCCGGCCAGGGCCAGGTCCAGATCCCCGTCGTTGTCATAGTCGCCCCAGGCCGCCGCGCCGCCGCCCACGCCGATCAGCGATGCGCCGATGCTGCTGAACGTGCCGGCGTCGTTGCGGTAAATCACGGAGAGAGGGACCGGTAGATTCTGTTGAAGTAGGTTCCACCCGCCGCCGTACCGCCCAGCGCCAGGTCCAGATCCCCGTCATTGTCGTAGTCCGCCCATTCGACGCCACAGTTGCCGACGCCGGGCAGATCAATGCAGCTATCACTCAGTCCGGAAGACCTGTAGTTTTTATAGATCTTGATGGTGTATTCTCCCGTCAAGAAACCGGCAACGACCAGATCGAGCAGTCCGTCGTTGTTGTAGTCCTCCCAGGCAAGCCGTCCGTTGGTGCGATACGGGCACGAGCCCGGGGTGAAGGTGCCGGCGGTATTCACCATAACCCGCACCGTGGCCGAGATGTCGTTAAAGTTGCCGATCACCGCGAGGTCGAGGTCGCCGTCGTTGTCGTAGTCGCCCCAGGCCAAGTCTGAGTTGTAGAGGTCGACCATGTTGCTGGTACTGGCACCCGTGAACGTTCCTCCATCATTCCTGTATACCTTGCAGCCTGTGTCATACGCGTTGGCGCGCCCCGACGCCGCCAGATCCAAGTCGCCATCGTTGTCATAATCGCCCCAGGCCAGGGCGCACTTGTCATAGCCGGGAATGGGAGCACCGATGTCCGTGAAACCGAACACCCGGCCAGCCGCCAACCCGACGCCCAATGCGACGAACCAGCCGCTCACTCGCAGACCGCTGCTGCACCCGGACATGACGTTCTCCTCCGCATGACGTGCCACCGATCAAGAACTGCACTCGAGCCGTCGAACGCAATCGAACGGCCCGCTTCACGCTATTGTTCTCGACATGTCCTCAATCTTTGCCGCGCACACCGGGCCGCAGTGCCTTCCCGTGCCGCCTCAATACCGCTTCCCTCAGTCAATTCCTTAAACCAGGGAATAGCGGGAAATGCGAGATGGAGAGGCTATTTCCGGGCCCCGAGGCACTCCCGCCGCCTGCCAAGTCCTCGTGCACCAGGCCTGATACGTCCCACATGCAGGGCACAACTCTAGACGGCTCAGCCGTTCTAGTCAACATATTGAATCTGACACTTTAATTTCACTATGCCAGCGCGACGAACGCTGAGCGATCGCGGGGCAGATTCGATCGCGCCAGCACCAGCGGGTTCGCGAGGATGACGCCCGGCGGCCCCGCACCCGCCTCGAGCACCCAATCCCTATATCCCTTTACCGACAGGGTCAGGGATGCGCACGTGGATGCCCGCCCTCATCTATGCAGCCCGCTCGCTCATTCCCCCACCGACCCGGGGAAGACGCAAGTAACGAAACGCAAAGGATTTGACAGCCACTTTGCGCCCCGATAGACATACAATCTCCCGCCGCGCCGCGCGGACTGATCCTGGGGATGCGAGAGAACACGACTGTGGCTGCGAACGCTTCCATTACCGGTGCACTGGGGGGTCTGGGCCGATTTGCCCTCGGTCGTCTCGCCGACTTTGGCGACTTCTGGGCTTTCTCCGGCCATACCCTGGCGTATTCGCCGATTGGGCTCATCAGGCGGCGCGACCTGGGGCGGCTCTGGCCGCAAGCGTTTGCCATCGGGACGGCCAGCGTGCCGGTCATCCTGGTCACCGGCGTGTTCGTGGGCATGGTGCTGGCGGTCCAGGCCATCGAGCAATTTCAGGCGGCCGGGCTCGAGGACCGGATGGGGGTCATCGTGAGCCTCTCGGTCGTCCGCGAGTTGGGGCCCGTGCTGGCCGGCGTGATGCTGGCGGGGCGCGTCGGGGGCGCCTTGACGGCCGAGCTGGGCACCATGAACGTGACTGAGCAGCTCGATGCCCTGCGGGCCATGGGGGCGGACCCGATCCGCGTGCTGGTCGTACCGCGGTTCCTGGCCTGCATCCTGCTGACGCCGGTGCTGACGCTGTACTGCGATGTGATGGGCATTTTCGGTGGCTGGTTTATCAGCGTACCGGTCTTCAACATCTCCAACTCGGCTTACTGGGGATTTACCGAGGTGGCCGTCGAGAAATGGGACGTGGCCAGCGGGCTGGTCAAGAGCCTCTTTTTCGGAGCGACAATTGGCTTGATCTCGTGCTACAAGGGATTCCACTGCGGCCCCGGCGCTGAGGGCGTGGGCCGGGCCTGCACGCACGCGTTTGTGGCCGGGTTCATGGTCATCCTCATCATTGATTTCTTCCTGTCGCTGGCACTCAAAGGCGCTTACGAAACCATCTGGGGATTCAAGACGGTATTCTGAGCCGATGCGCGCGACGGGTCGGGCATCCATGGGCAACAGCAACACCACGATTGTCGAATTCCGCCACGTGCACAAACGGTTCGGGCCGCTGGAAGTGCTGCGCGGCGTCGATCTGGATTTGGAGCGGGGCAAGACGACCGTAATCATCGGCGAATCGGGCACGGGCAAGAGCGTGCTGCTCAAGCACATGGTCGGCCTGATCCACCCCGATTCCGGTGAAATCCACGTGAATGGGCGGCGTGTCGACCAGCTCGGTACCCGCGACCTGGTGGAGGTCCGCAAGCAGTTCGGCTTCCTCTTTCAGATGGGGGCCCTGTTTGATTCTCTGACCGCGGGGCAAAACGTCGCCTTCCCGCTCGTCGAGCACACCGATTACGACGACGAGCAGATCGAGCAGATCGTCCACGAGAAGCTGGCCCTGGTCGGGCTGGAACGCCTGGCGTCGCGGCGCCCGTCTGAGCTCTCCGGCGGGCAGCGCAAACGGGTGGCCCTGGCCCGGGCTATCGCCCTGAACCCCAGCATCATCCTTTACGATGAGCCGACTACCGGACTTGACCCGCTCCGCGCAGACACGATCAACGACCTGATCATCAAGCTCAAGGACGAGCTGCACGTGACCAGCGTAGTGGTCACGCACGACATGACCAGTGCTTTCAAGGTGGCGGACCGCATCCTCATGCTGCACCAGGGGCAGTTTGTGGCCGACGGTTCCGCGGATGATTTTCGAACTTCCAGCAATCCGCTGGTGCGCCGCTTCGTGGCCGGCGACGCGGATATGGAAGTGGAAACCGAGCAGAGCACCCCGCAGCGGGATGGTGAACCCGCGATGAAGGGAACGCAAACATGAGTGATAACAAGCGCAACGTCCTGATCGGCCTGTTCGTTCTCGGCGGCCTGGTCGCGCTGGGCGTGCTGATTGTCAAGTTTGGCGAGGCCAACTGGCTGTTCTCGCGCACCTACCGAATCCACGCGAAGTTCAATCGCGTCAGCGGCGTCCGCGAAGGGCTGAACGTCAGCCTGGCGGGCGTCCAGGCCGGACGTGTCGTCGGCGTGGACCTGGCCGACCCGGCCCATCCCAACGAGGGTGTGGTTGCGGTTCTGGAGATCCGCGACGAGTACTCCGTACCCCGTGGTTCCGAGGCGGCGGTCGAGGCCCCGTTGATGGGTCAGCCCACCATCAACATCATCCCGCCGACAGTCCCGGCGCCGGAGCTGCCGCGCGACGGGACGGCCATTATCATGGGTACGGTCAAGAACCCGCTGGAGCGCATCATCGACCCGCGGATCATCGGGACCGTGGAGAAGACGACGGCTCAGATCGGTGAACTGGCCGCGGCATTGACGCCTGCCGCCAACGACCTGCACGTGCTGCTCGAGAGGCGCACGACGCAGGAGGTGGACCAGGCCACCGCCCCGCCTCCCGGCTATCCCACCACGCAGCAGGTGACCGCGAATCTCTACACGGCGGTCGAACGCCTGCACAACGTTTTGAAGCATATCGAGGACGTGCTTGGCGATTCAGAAGTGCAGAGCAACCTGAAAGATACGCTGGCCAACATGCGCGAGGCCAGCGCGGAGGCCAAAGCGGCCGCGGGCGGGTTCCGGGCCATGAGCGAACAGGCCCAGCAGGTAGCCTCCAATGCCAACGCCGTGGTCCTCAAGCTCGACGCCACTGTCGAAACCACCCATAAGCGGATCGACGATCTCGGCCGCAGCCTGATGGTGAACTCGGACAAGATTAGCCGCGTGCTGGACTTCGCCATCGCGGCCGGCCGCGACATGGCTGAGGGCAAGGGCACCATCGCCATGCTGCTGCGCGATCCGCAGTTCTACGAGGAGCTGCTGCTGACAGTCAAGCGGCTCAACTCCGCCGCCCGCGAGCTGCAGACGCTCATCCAGCAGTGGCAGAAGCAGGGCATTTTGGGGATGCGCTAAAGCGCTTTTGAGTCGGCGCTACTTCCAGTGGCCGACTTCCGCGAGTGCACTGGCCGGCCGCTGCCCCCCTTTTAAGGAAAGGGGGCTTGGGCGCCAAGGAGCCAGTATTGCCGGCCGATGGTCCCT
>BTUC01000432.1:0-6240 GCA_045863575.1 Phycisphaerae bacterium | reverse complement strand
GGCCAGGCCCTCATGCACGAGGATGGTCTTGAAGAACTGCCTATCGATCAGCACGCGGCCCTGCAGGCGGATCAATTCGAGGAAGCCCCGCGGCTTCAGCTCGTTTTCCTGCCAGGCAGTCCGGCGCCGTCGTCCGCCCGGCAATGACGTTCTGACCGCCAGGCCGCACTCCGGGCAGCGCGCTTCCAGCGGCAGGCCGACGATGAGATATCCGCAATCGTCGCACCGCGGTTCGCGCGGCGCGAACGCCGGCCCATCCGCAGGGCCGACATAACGGCCGGCGCCGCTGACCAGCATGCGAATCAGCATGACGGCCGGCACACCCATGACCAGGAGGATGAAACCGATGGCGAGGGCGTCGCTGTGACGCTCCAACTGCCTGAGCGGATCGAAGTCCCAGATCACGAACACACAGATCACCATCACGGCCAAGGCCACGAAAGTCGTGGCCCAGTAAACATTCTTGAGGCTCCGGCGAAACACCGATCCAGCCCGGTCGCCGCCCGCGCACCAGGGCATAAGCATGATGGCCAGCAGCACGAGGCCCACTTCGAGAATGGGCAGGCCCAGGACCGTGAGGATTACTTCCATCCAGTTGAAGCCCGATCCCGTCCTCTGCGCCGATTGGATGGCCCATTCCACCACCTGCTCGGCGGCCATGACACGGAGTTCATGCAGGCTCAGGCGGCTCGGGCGAGCATCTCCCAGCACGGCCGCACCGATAGCCACGGCCGAGACGACCAAGGCCATCAGGTGCGCCAGCAGCGCCCGCTTCCAGGATCCGACCGCCAAGTGCGGCCCGTAGCGCTTCGGCCGGACCCAGTAGAGCATGGGGGCAAGCAAGAAGTTGATGCGCCGAGCCGCCTCGGGGGCTGCGGCGGTAGGGGGCAGGAGTGGGGCGACCTGCTCGGCTGTCGCATGGCTGGGTACACCAGTCGGTGTGTGCAAGTCGGCGGCGCTCACTGGTATCCTCCCTTTGGGCACGAAGGTGCTGACTTCCTCGCTCGGATCGCCTCTTTCCCCCGGTACTCCGGGGGAAGGCCGGGGTGGGGGCTTGGCAGGCAAAGGACCGCTCGACTCTCGGCCCACTGCGCCTTGACCCCGGACCCCACCACGGCTCGTCATCTCAGCGCCGCATGGGCATACCCGCGGCAGCATCCTCCAGATCCTTGCGCCGAACCGCGGTGAACACGATATCGCTGCCTGGCCCCACCGATCGGGTGAGCCATGACGGACCTATGCCGCCATCATCCTGCCCGTCATTGCCGATGCTGTAGAGCAGATAATGCTCGCGCAGTCTTCGGTACCGCAACGGTTGGCGGTCACCATAGTCGATCGGCAGCGCCGGGAGGTACTCCGGGACCAGTTCCGTCAACGACTCCGGGTATTTCCCCCGCTCCTGCCGCCAGGCCGCCAGTGCATGCATGGCTGCGGCGGCGTTGAGCCGGGTCCAGGATCGATAGGCCATCTCCAGCGTATCCGGCCCCGGCCTCGCGTAGGCTCCGGGCAGAATTCCGTGCAGGATGTCGTGCCGCTCGTATTGATACCGGCCGGAAACTGCGTACATGCTGTGCCACGCAGTCAGGTCGGTGCAGGCTTCCATTCTTTGGTAGCATCGCTCCAGCTCCCGCGTGGCCGTCGTGAAATCGTGAAAGAGCGGCGAGGCCAGATTCCACCATCGACTCGGCGGTGGAACTCCGAGGTTGAACCCTCCGCGCACCTTTATCGTATCGCATAGATCCAGCCAACCATCTCCTTCACGTACATAGATAGACTCGAGATCGCAGAGGGCGGCGAGTCGCTGGCCGGCCAGGAGCTGCCCGGGAGCCACCTCGTTCGGAAAGAGCGTGTAGATTGTTTGCTCAATCCGCCGGCTGTCGAGCGGCTCGGTCGATTCGCGGACGGCCAACATGAGCTCTATCGCGGCCATGCTCATGACCCGGCGGCTCCACCCCACGTGCGCGGGCGTCCGCCCGTGAAGCGCCTGGCGGGCAAAGCGGAGCAGGCCAAGCCAGTCCTCGGTCGCGGACTGCGTGTCCGCCGTCGCCAGCGCCCAGCGGCCGTGGATGGCCAGCCACTCCGCCCAGGCTTGGTAGTCATTGAGATGCTTCTGATACGAGCCGGGCTGCATGCTGATCGGCTCCTCCCAGCCGGTCTGCAGCGCTTCCAGGAGTTGCTGCCGCTCGGTTCGGAACTCGGCCGTCATGAACACTTCTATGGCCGACAGCACCTCCGCCCGTTCCATGGACCACGGGCCTTCCAGCAGGCGCTCCGGATCGGCGCGAATGATGCGGGCGGCGGAGGAAACCGGCACTGGCGGGTTGTACCGCTTCTCCCAGGCCCTCGAAGTCAGCAGGGACCTCACGGCTTCGAATGAAAGGGCGCCCGGCGGCGGGGGATCGAGGGCGGCCAATTGTGCTTCCCAGTATTCCGGGCGAGGCGCGGGGCGCAGCGTGATGCGCAGATAGGCAAACCGCGCGAACCAGGCCGCGAGCAGCAGCACGCCGGCCAACGCAACCCATCGTCGCCAGCGCCGGGCGCGTTCTCGCAACTGCATCGCGAGGGGCGACTGTGCAGGATTGAGGGAATCGCGGGTCTCACTGTCCATCCGTTGCCCCCTTGGCACGGGCGCTCGCTCGCGCGTCGCGACGGCCAGGGCCAGTGGCGATCCGCTGCATCTTTTCCCCGAGGCATCGCGATTGTACCGGAACCGGCTCCGAACGCCCAAGACCAACCCGAGCCCCCCCAAGCACCCATCGCCAACCCAAGGACCCAATGCCCATCACTCATCACCGATCGCTTCGGCCTCCGGCCCGTTCGCTTGCGCTCGGGGCTCTGATTGACTCCCTCCTCCGGTACTCGGGGGGAGGGTCGGAATGGGGGCTTGGCAGGCAACGGCTTTGCCCATGTGCGAGGGACCGGCCTGTCGTTTCTGCTCCACACGGTCTCCTCCGCAAGCCAATGGCGGCCGGGAGAAGCTGATGGCGTTCGATGGCTTTCATGGCTTCCGCAGCATGCCTGGTCCGCTGTAAACCGGTTCCGGTTCCTCGCGCCGGATCGCGCTGAACACGATGTCCCTGCCCTGTAAGATGTGGTGGTCGAATACGGCGTCGCCGACACCGTTGTGATCGTGCCCGTCGGGTCCGATGCTGTACAGCACGTACCGCTGGTCTGCACGGCGATAGCGCAATGGCGCACGATCGGCATAGTCGATCGGCAATGCCGGCAGATAGCTGGGAACCAGGGCACCCAAGGTTTCCGGATACTCACCCCGGTCCCTCTGATACGCTGCGAGCGCATGCATGGCCAGTGCCGCCTCAAGCCGGGTGCGCGCGAGGTAAGCCATTTGCGAGACGCCCACGAGGACCGTATCGAGCGATCCATATCCGACATCCGGCTGGCCGTCGAGAATGCCCGGCTTCAGGGCCGGATCTGCCGCGAGTCGGCGCTGAATGGCCTCGCAGACTGACAGGTGAGTGCAGCGCTCGGCTTCGGTGTACAGCCGTTCCATCTTCTGGGAAGCTTCCTCAAAACCGTGAAACAGCGGCGAGGCCAGGTTCCATACGCGCGATGTCCCGCCGGCCGGCGGCGGCCAGATTCCGAAGGATGCGGAGCGCATCCGGACCATTTCCGACACGTCTAGCCAGCCGCGTCCCCGCCGAACGAACACGGACTCGAGGTCGCACTGGCTCGCGATCCGCTCGCCGGCGAGCCGCTGCCGCGGGGTGAGTTCCGGCCCGAGGATTTCTGCCATCTTGTCAGCGAGTTGGAGGCTGTCCAAGCTCCCCTCGCCCTCCTGCAGGGCGAGCATGAGTTCATCCGCGACTTCTGCTTGCAGCGAACTTTCGACCGCATGGGAGATCACCGTCTGTCCGCGCCGCGCCTGCCGGGCCAGCCGGAGCACCGCCATCCAGTCTTCGAAAGCGACGTCGGGGCGGCCGGCGATCCAAGCGCTTCGTCCGTGGGCTAAGAGCCAGCTTCCCCACATCCGGCAGGCGCCGAGACGGGCAAAGTCCGGAGACGTCAGGTTCATCGGCTCGTGCCAGCCGACAGCGGTCGCTTCGAGAAGCCGCTGTCGGGCTTTCAAAAACTCTGGCGTAACAAAAACCAGCATTCCCGCAGCGATGTCCTTTCGCCACAAGGTCCAGCGGCCCTGCAGCAGACTCCCGACCTCGAAGTCAGCCAGGGCGGAAAGTATCGCTCCTGTTTCCCAGGGTCGTGAGGTCAACAGCGGTTCGATCTGTGCAAAAGAGAGTGCCCCAGGCGGCGGCGGATCCAGTGCGGCCAGCTTGGCTTCCCAGTAGTCCGGTCGTGGCGTGGGTCGAACGGTGATACGCAGCCAGGCGAACCGAGCCGTCCAGGCGAGCAGGAACAGCGTGCAGGATGCGATGACCCACCGCCGCAACCGGCGTCTCGTGGATGTCGGTGCTTTCGGCGAAACCATCTGTCGCCCTTTCAGGGCTCCTGTGCCGGCATGCTGTTGCCTACCGGGGGTTTACATACCCGGCTATTAGCTCTAGGCCCTTCGAAGCTTTTCTTCCGTCCTTCGGAGTTGTCTCGGTCATTCGGGGCTTGTGTCGCTCCTGCGGGGCCTACCGCTCCCGCTCGCTTGCGCTCGGGGCTCCGATCGCCCTCCCCCGGCACTCCGGGGGAGGGCCGGGGTGGGGGCTTGGCAGGCAACGGACGTCCCGAGTTTTCAGCGATCAGCGATCAGGGATCAGCACTCAGGTCTCAGACCTCTACGTAACTCATCACTCATGACTCATCACTTCCCTCCGCCCCCGCTCGCTTGCGCTCGGGGCTCTGATGGACTCGATGTTAGGTCGGCTGAAACACGCGAGCCCGCCTCCGGCAGGATGGCCAGCAGCATCTGGTCGGGGCGTAGCGGGGCGTTGATGTCCGGCGGGCACTGCATGGTGCCGTCGGGGTTCTGCACGCCGATGATCTGTGCGCCGAACTGGCGCCGGAAATCGGCTTCGCGGATCGATTTGCCCACCGCCTCGACAGGCACCGCGATGCGCTGGATGGTATCCGGCCCGGGCGCGGAGACGCCGACCACGATATGATAGAGCTGCTCGTCCTGCTCGATGGTGGCGATGCCCGAATGCTCCCGGTGCAGATGGGCGCGCATCTGCTCGCTTTGTTGACGCACCGCCTGGTGGATGGCCTGCCGGGTCAGTACGCCCAGGAAGCGCTGACTGCCCTCCGAGACCACCGGCAACAGGTTATGCGTGACTGTGCGGAACGTGCTGAGCACCTCGTACAGCGGCTGGTCAGGGTCGACCGTGCGGATTTGCGTGGTCATCATGTCGGCGGCGATGACCAGGTCGGACATCCCCGGTTCGGACATGACGCGGCTGATGTCCGACAGTGAGATCACGCCCACCAGCCTCCCGGACTCGACGACGGCAAAGACCGGCCGTGATCCGGAGGGAACCCGTCCGACCATCTCGCCGAGTGTCGTGTAAGGCGTTACCACGAACGGCCAGCGCTTCTCCATGAGATCCCGCACCCGCCATGCCTGGAGCAGGTGGACGAGAGCATCGCCCGCGTGGGCCGGAGACTCGCTGGCGGACTGTACCTGGGCGGTGTTGAGCCCCCAGCGCCGGCCAACCACGTACGCAGTGATGCACACCAGCATGAGCGGCACGATCAGCCCGTAGCTGCCGGTCATTTCTGTCACCATGACGATGGCTGCCAGCGGCGTGCGCATGGCCCCGGCGAGCACTCCCGCTGTGCCCACGGCAATCAGCGACCGGCGTAGATCCTCTGGGAAGCTTCCCGGATAGAGCGCTTCCAGCAAGGCCCCGAGAAACGCTCCGGCCGCCCCTCCGATGAACACGCTGGGCCCCAGGAGTCCGCCCGCGCCCGTGGCCCCAACCGTCAGCCCACAGGCCACGCATTTGCCCACCGCCACGCAGCCGAAGACGGCCGCCCAGCCCCACCAGCTTCGGTGCATGGTCATGGGCCCATCGCCGAAGCCGGAGACCGCTTTCTGAATGAACTCGTACTGGGCATCCATGATCTGCGGCAGCAGGCAGCCCATGGCCCCGACCAGCAGGCCGGCCAGTCCCGCGCTGAGCCAGCGCGGCACGGGCAGGCGTCGCAGCACCGGCCCTTCAATGAATCGCACCCAGGCGCCCAGCACGATGGCCAGCACGCCGCACAGCACCCCCAGCATGGCGTAAGGCACCAGCTCCAGCGCCGAATCAAAACGCAGAGCAGTGGCTCCGTGAATCA
>BTUC01000431.1:0-6241 GCA_045863575.1 Phycisphaerae bacterium | reverse complement strand
AGCAAGGCATCGTCCGACGAGCTGGCGCTGCACTGGGCCGGACCGATGAAGGACGACCGCGGCGGCATGCACGATCTGGCCGCCACACTGCGGGTCAGCCTGGAGGCGGAGTCGGTGGTCTTCCGCTTCACGTTTACGAATCGCACGCGAGAGACCATTCAGGAAGCCTGGTACCCGATCATCGGGGGTCTGCTTGATTTCGGTCCGCCGGGGTCCCGGGGTGAGACTACGTTGAGTCCGCCGCCGCACACCGCGAAGCGATTCGTTCGGCCCTTCGGGCAGCACCTGGCGGTCTACCCGTCGCAGAACATGGGTTATGTGCAGCTCGAAAATCCGGTCGCGAAGCGCAGCATGTACCTGGGCGCTCACGACCCGATCGCCCGATTCAAGGGGTTCTTCTTCTTCGATACGAGCGAGGGCGATGCCGCCAACGTGGCCGGATGTCTCCTTCACTACCCGTTCACCAAGCCCGGCGAGACGTTCGAGGGATCACCCTTGGTGGTGCAGTTCCACGACGGCGACTGGATCGCGGGGGGCAGGCAAATCTACCGGCCGTGGTTCGTGAAGACTTTCGGCCTGATGAAGCCCGAGGAGGACTGGATCCGCCGGCAGGGTTTCTATCAGATGATCATGATCATGCTGCCGGAGGGCAACACCAACTACACGTGCCGGCAGATCCCGGAGCTGGCCCGCGACGGCCTCAAGTATGGCGTCACCGCGCTTCAAATCGCCGGCTGGCAGTTCGGCGGCCACGACAACGGCTACCCCTATTACGAGCCCGATCCTCGGCTGGGCACCTGGGACGATCTGGCCGATGCCATCCGGCAGTGTCATGAGATGGGCGTCAAGATTTACTTCTTCGTCAACATCCACGTGAACAATCTGGACACCGCCTGGTACGAACGGGAGCTCAAGGACTACAACTTCGAGACGCTCAGCGGACATGCGGGCACCATTGCCGGATGGGGCATGGGCACGCTCGGCTCACGCACGAATCTGACCACGCCGGTGATGGCCTTCGCGGATGCATCGTTCCCCGGTCTGGCCGACCCGCAGCTCGCGTATTTCAAGAAGCTGGCCGAGATCGGCGCGGATGGGCTGCATATCGACAAACTGTTTCCCCAGCCGCTCAACTTCAACCCGCGCGTCGTGATGAGCCCGGACCAGGCCCCGTGGGAGGGGACGGTGCGGCTGATCGAGCGGATCAGCCGCGAGTGCCGGGCAATTCATCCCGACTTCCGCATTTCATTCGAGACCAACTGGGATCGCGTGCTCTCCTACGGGGCGGCGACCTGGTGGGCGGGCAATATGACCACCGCGCGGCGCGTTTTTCCGGAGCTGGTCGAGACGGTGGGGCTCTATCAGCCGTACGACTACATCTTCCTCAATGACGCCGTTCGGCGCGGTCTGACCGTGATGATCGCGCCGCACCATTTCAACCGCTCCATGGATTACCCTTCCTGGCGCGGGCTGTCGCGGTACATCCGCGACGTGAAGCGTCTGAGAGATGAGCTGGCCGACTATATCTTCACGGCGGAAATCCTTGATCCGGGCGAGGCGGCCTTCTTGGACCAGACCCCGCCGGCCGGCATCGATCGCGGCGTGTACCGCAACCGCATCAACGGCAAACGGGCCTGCGTGCTGACCAACAGCGGAGGGTCGACCGCGACGGTGGTGCTGGCCGGCTTCGGCGACACGCGCACGGGCCAGGTCCGCATCTATCGGCCCGCGGGGGAGAGACGCGAGCTCGATCTGCCCGCGAAGATCCCTGTCGAGCCGGAGCGCCTTGTGTTCGTGATCGAAGAGTAGCGGCGCCGCCATTCAGACAAGCTTCGGGAGGTTCCACACCATGATGACATCCTGCATCCGACGTTCAATCCTGGGGGGGCTGGCCACCTGGGCCGCCGCAGGCGCGGTCATGGGGGAGCATGGTCATCTGTTCCTCGAAAACGATCATTACCGCATCGAAGTTGATCCGGCCAATGGCGCGATCGCTCGCGTATTCGTCAGGGAAGCACAGCTCGAAGTCCTCCCGGAACCGCGCCTGGCAGACAATTTCCGCTTCACGCTGCCTTTGCACGCCGAATACGCGTGGCAGGCCACCGAGGGCAATTTCATACTGGGCAAAGACCAGCGGCTGACGTCCCATGCGCTGGCTGGATCGATGCTGCGTCTGAAGTGGGGAGGGCCGATGACCAGCATCTCCAACAAGCCATATGACGTCTCGGCCGAGATGACCATCCAGCTCATCGACAAAGAGGTCCGGTTCACTTTCCGGATTTCGAATCGGACGCCGCTGGAGATCGGCGAGGTGTACTATCCGATCCTGGGTGGGAGCCTGGGCCTGGGCTCGACCCCGGAGACCCGTAAGAAGACCGAGCTGGTCGTTCCTGGCACGAGCGCCGATCGTCGCGTGGCGATCTACCAGACGTTCTCGAACTTTTCCTGGCTGGGGGTCATCGGCCCGGAGCAATACTACAGCTACCCGGACGGGCTCTGCATGCCCTGGGTGGCCCTGCATCATCGCGATCTGGGCAGGATCCTGTACTTCGGTGCGCACGATCCGGTGGCCCGCTACAAGGTCGTGCACCTGGAGATGCTGCCGGGGATCGCCGGCCCCCGACCGGACGGCAACTGGCCGCGCGAGGAGGAACTGGAGGGCCTGCCGGCGGGCGTGAAGATCTGCTTCGTGCAGATGCCCTATCAACCGGCCGGTGAGGACTTCGTGGCCACGCCCGTGGTGCTCCGCGTTCTTGAAGGTGATGTGAAGCAGGCCGCCCGAATTTACGGCCAATGGCGGCAGAGCCAATCCCCATTCGCGGCGGAGGCGAACTGGCTGGAACGCGCGGCCGCGATCCAGGAATGCCAGCGCGTGCCATTCGCCGATCTGCCCGACCGGGCTAAGGCAGCCGCGGAGGTGGGAATCAAAGCCCTGGTGCTGAAAGAATGGACCGCCGGAGATCCGGAGGACGGCTTACCGAGCTTCGAGCCGAACCCGAACCTGGGCACGCGCGAGGAGCTTGCCGCCGCCGTCCAAGAGTGTCATGCCCTGGGGGTCAAAGTGGCGTTGGTTATGCAGTTCCCCACAGTCAGCCGATTCACGAACGAGTACGACGGCGAACTGCACCAGTACGCCTCCGTGGACCGGTGGGGTATTCCTTATACGAGCATGCATGGGCGGAACTTGGGTAGCTTGACCGGTGGATGGGGGAACGCCGAGCGACGCGCTGCGCTGAATCCAGGCCATCCCGGCTTGAGGAATCTGCTTGTCGAGCAGCTTCGTGATCTGGCCGCCCTGGGTATCGACGGGATCGAGGTGCGCGGCTTCTTCCGGCGGCCGCTGGATTTCAATCCCACCACGGGTACCACTCCCGATCGTGCGACATGGGAAGGGGGCCTGGCCACACTGGAGGCCATCCGTGACGCGTGTCGGTCCGTTCGACCTGGTTTCGCGATCTCGACGGATGCCCTCTGGGACGGTGTTCTCGGTGTCACGCGTGCATGCGCCGCGGAGGTGGGCGAAGGTTGTCTTCTCCGAGATGCGTTTCCCTCGTGGCGACCTTCGTTCGTTCTCAGTGGCGAAGAATCCACGGCTGCGGTCAATCGGGCGATTTGTGACCGTGGCCAGCTTCGCATCAAGTTGGCTGGCGGTGAACCGCTGGGTGAATCCGGGCTGGATGGAGCAGGCGGTTACGCGAGGGCGGTGTTGAGTGTTCGAGATGTTCTGGGCCACACGCTTGTCGATGGCCGATCCGTGGCGGGACGGAGCCTGTCCGTCGAAGGACCGGTTCGGACGGTCGTGTTCCGCCACGATTCAAGTGGTCTCCATACCGCCGTGCTGGTGAATGAAGGGATCAACCCGTGCGAGGCGCGCATCGCCGGCTTCACAGACTCGCGCGGCAAGCCGGCGGTGACCTGGCAGCCTGCACACGGCGCCCGGGCGGTTGAGTTGCCCATTCGCTTGAGCATCCCAGCTCGCCAGATTGCGATCCTCACGGAGGAGCAGGTGCTCGAGGAGCTCAGTGCGGTTCCGCAATGGAAGGCCGCCGTCCAGGCGGGCCGGATGGTCTTTGATTTCCGCTCGCCCGCTGATCTGGCGGGATGGAAGCTGAAAGGCAGCGCGTTCAGCGTGGGAACGATGGGCGATCTGGTGCCGGAACCGACGCTCAATTCCATCGCCGCAGGCGGTGAATCCGCGATTGGCAGCGCCCTCTCGCCGGCATTCACGATCGAGGAACGCTTCGATCAGATGGAGTTCGTGCTGCAAGGCGGCTGGAGCCGAAAGGCGGGCGGCGAGGAGAACCTGTTCATTCGTGTGCTGGACGCCGAGAACGGCGATGTTCTCGCCCAGGTGTTGCCGCCCGGTCATCATGCGCTGATTAAGCGTCGCATTCCACTGGACCCGCTCAAGGGTCGCGCGGTTCGTCTGGAGTTGATCGACCGGAACACAGACGCGAGTTTCGCCTGGATCGGGATCAAGTCGGTGGCTCTCATCGAATCAACACGCTGAGCACAGCAGGTGACCCAGATTGTGGACTCGCCATTCCCAGCCCGGCAGGATCAGTGTCGTCGCAAAGGGCTCGACGATGAGCGCGGCGCCCTCGCCGCCGTCGCCGGAGCGGAGGCACGATCGATCATAGATCGGGGTCGAAAGGGCCCCGGAGTCGAAGTGCATTTCCGCCGTCTCGATGAGGGCACGTTCGAGCCGGCCGTCCGTGGCTGGAATCTGTGGCCAGGCCGGTTTGGGCGTTTCGATGAAGCAGCGGGTCCGCAGGTTCACGATCTCAACAGGTTCATGCTCAGAGGCAAATCCGTCGCGCCGGGCGTGCGCGGCATGGAACGGACGCAATAACCGCCCCAGGTCTGTCAGCGATTCGACCGGAACGGTCACTTCATTTGAGTCGCCGCGGTAGCGCATATCGGCCAGTTGTTCCAGAACACCATCGTCCTGATCGAAACCCAGCGCCTGGAGGTCAGCCGATGCCTCCTCCATCATCTCCGCAAAGGCGCGCCGCAGCGCCGGAAGACTCGTGTCTGCCTGCCGGCTCAGAGGTTTGCAGTAATCCCTCACCATGTCCGCCTGGACCATGCCCAGCGCGCAGAGCACACCGGCATGAGCCGGCACGATCACCTTGCGCACGCCGAGCGCGCCGGCCAGCGCGCACGCATGCAGCCCACCGGCTCCGCCGAAACTTACCAGCGTGTACGTTCGCACATCATCTGCGGTCTGTGAGCTGAGCCTCTGGACGGCTCGCTTCAGGACGTCGTTGGCCCCGCGGATGCTGTTGAGGGCCGTGGTGGCCGGATCAGTTCGGGCCTGCTCGCCCAGAGCGGCCCTCGTGCGCTCCGATGGTTTCGAGTCCTTTGGCTTGCGCCCGCCGAGTAAGAAGCCTGGCCGTATGCGTCCCAGTAACACGTTCGCATCGGTGAGACCGCCACCCAGGTTGATCGTGCAGATTTGCGCCAGGGGCACGTGAACCGACCAACCGTCCGCGATCGCTTGCGGGGTCCATGTCGGCTTTTCCTGGCAGATGACCAGATGCGCAGTCGTGCCGCCCACATCGCAGCAGATCAGGCTCTCGGAGGCCACCTGTCGCCCCACCGCAAGCGCTGCGAGTACGCCGCCGGCGGGGCCGGCCGGGATCCGGCGTATCGCCTGGCGACCGGCTGTTGTTATCGAGATCTGGCCGCCGCTGGATTGCTGCAACTGATCGATCACCGCCTGCACGCCCGCCTCGGGATTGCCCGGCGTCGAGGGCGCCTTGGCGGTTCGCAGCGTTCGCCCATCCCACGCGCACGCGCCGGTAAATGTGCCGCCCGGGTCGATCCCCACGAGCGTGCGTGGCAGCCGGTTCATCCGTAGGACCTGAGGATGAGAAACATGAAGACGTTATTGACGAAGTGGAAGACGATGGCCGGCACGAGGCTTCGGCGCCAGACAAAGAGGGTGCCGAGCACCAGGCCCAGGCCGACAATCATCGCGACGGCCAGCGGCCCCTGGTAGACGTGTCCGATCCCGAAGAAGGCGGCTGCCACCGGCACTGCCAGCCACCAGTGGCCGACGATTCTTTTCAATCGCGTCAGCAGGAAACCACGGAAGACCACTTCCTCCCAGAAGGCCACGAAGGCCATGAGCAGAGTCACTTGCGGCAGCGACATGGGCGGGAAGGTCTCCTCGATGGCCTCCGCCGCACGCGACTGTTGCGAGAGTACCTGCGGGAAAAGCATGACGATGACGAAG
>BTUC01000430.1:0-6247 GCA_045863575.1 Phycisphaerae bacterium | reverse complement strand
CCGCGGAGTCTCTGACCGAGACCAGAGGGGACAGGGAGAACTCTGCACGAGTATTCGACCTGGTGTGGTACCAGTTCTCACTTGGCCTGATACCAGTTTCAACCTGGCCTGGTGCCCGGTGGCATTACCCGTCATCACTCTGAACAGTATTTCCGAAAACGTCCGCCTTCAGGGCAGATCGAGGGCCGCAGCGCAAACAACAGGTGAGACGAGCGCGGTGCTCGTCCTTTGCGAGTCGTCTTCTCATTCAAGGAACTCCCATGCACACGCGGCTCACTTGCGCTACCGGTCTCGTTCTTTCGTGCACTCACGCCCTCATGGGAATAGAACTCCTCGGTGTCACCTGGGGAGGCAGCGTGGTGCGCATTGACTCCGTCTCTGGTAAAAGTCAAGCCGTTGGCAGATCGGGATTGACCTCCTTGAACTCGCTCGCCAGATCTCGGAGCGGGGTTTTCTATACCGTTGGACTCGCTACCCCGGACCCCTGCCCGGCTCTCGTGGATGTGCTCATGACTGTTAATCCGCAAAGTGGGGCCGGGACCCCGCTTGGCAGACTCTCGGGATTCGCGGGCGGTGCCAGTATTCGCGGCCTGGCCTTCTCCCCTGATGGTGTGCTTTACGCCATCAACGCGGCCACCCGCGAACCGTCCGGAGCCGCATTGTACATGATTGATCCGGATAGCCTGAAGTCTATCCGCATCGGCTCCACCGGCTTCTCCACCATTCAAGGGCTTGCATTCTCTCCCAACGGGAGTCTCTACGGCTATGACATTTACAAAGGCTTGCTGACCATCGACAGGAAGACGGGCCTGGCAACAGATATCAGTCCAACGACGCCGGGCTTGACCGCGATTCAGACGATTGCCTTTGATACCAACGGCGGGTTGTATGGCGGTGGCCGGGGACTCGGTCCCAACGGCCTGTTCAGAATCGATCCCGTCAAGGGCACTGCCGCCCTGATTCCAGGCAGTTGCATCGGCGATATCCGCGGCCTGGAGCAGCTGCCTGAACCCAGCGCCGCGTTGCTCCTGCTGGCCGTAGCAATCTTCCCGCTGGCACGTCGACCGAAGCAGGAGGGCCTTGACACGCCACTTGCCGCCGACGTAGATTCGGTGCCCGTCGCTGTGGGCTGTACCTGGGCGTTAGCAGCTGCCCGTCCGCGTCGTCCGGGCGGCCGGAGAGCTGGAGCCACCGCCCTCATCCGCACTGAGAGCAAAAGCGCTCTTGAAAGGCTACCCGGAATGCGGCAGGCCGCTGAAGGATAAAGCCGCGAGCAATCCGTGTGCGGAGTCATCATGATCATCCTGGCTGAGATCAGCTACAAAATGATCAGTCCTTGGACGGTGCTGATGATCAGCATCCCGCTTGCGTTGCTGGGCAGTTCGTTGGGCATGGTGAGCCGTTGGCTGCTCATCCCCGTCCTGGCGGTGGCGGCCATCCCGAACCGCTGGATGTGGGAGGAGTACCTGCAAGGCCAATTCGGCCAGACGGTCATCGCCGAGATGGGCTACGGCTGGATCGCGGCCAGCTTCTGTGCGTGGTATGCCCCGTTCCTGATCTGCACAGCCTTGGTTCTGTCGGAACGCCAGCTTTCAATCCGCCGTAGATGGGCAGCGCTGCATCGATGCCTTCGGTGCGGCTATGACCTGACCGGCAACGTGAGCGGCATCTGCCCGGAGTGCGGCAGGCCGGTACCGCCGCTACCACCTATGGACCCGGAGGAGAACCGGAGCTAGGCTGTCCATTGCGGTGATCGGGAGGCATGCTGCGGGAGGCGCGGAGTGAAGGCGGAAAACCCAACATATCGCCGATTACTTGGCCCGGCGGGATCCTGCGTTGCGTCAGGGTCGCTCAACCAGCAGTTGCCGCACATTGTTCTTATGGTAGCATTCGGCGGTTGCACGAGCGCCCACGTTACACCCCAATGGGAGGAGTTCCGGGGAAAGGTGGACAATGGGATTGAGATCGGCCTTGTGACCATCAGCGTTCCCGGGGGCGACGGATGTTCTGAGTACCCGTACCCGCCCAGATGGAGCATCCATACGGAGGATGGTTCAGAGATTACCATCCAGCCGTTCGTGGGAAACGATCCCCGTTCCTGCACTGTTTCAGTTCTTGGCCCTGATGGCGCGAAGTCTCAGGTGCAGCTCGAACGGGTCTACGCCGGTTTTGAGGAGCCGGGTGGTCTCCGCCGCCAATCGGGAATGCGTGCTGCGCCTGCAACCCTCCCATCAGAAGACCCAAGTCGGCAGCAATCCCGCGCGAAGAACATTCAAGAGCCCGACAGCCAGGTGCACGAACTGTGCGAACGCGGCCAATATCGCTCTGCTGCTCGTGCTCTTGCACAAGAGATGCAGGAATGGGCGAAGTACACCGAAGCAACCGGCAGCACTTCCGAGGGCGCGGCTGGATACCTTTACGCGACGACGATGTTTACGCTCGCATCCAAGGGCGATAAGGACTGGGGCAAGATCCTCGACGCCCCGGAAATCCCCTACAACCTGAAGCTGGACATGATCTTCGAGATTCTGGAGGCCAGGCTGGGCAAAGGCGCCGTCCACCTGGACGACGAAGGGAATCTTGTCGCGCCGCGTGAGCCTGCAGTATCAGATCAGGAGCACGGGCAATAGAATCACAACGGTTTGCGCGGATTGACCCTGGGGAGTCTACCTTGCGGCCCATCAGTCTGCCGAGGAAGAGTAAAAGGGAGGCGGGACAGCAGGCGAGTACGATTTCGCTTCGTGCTGTCCAAACGTAGCCGTCGAGTAGTTCACGTGGCTCACAATCCAGAGCAGTTAAGATCAGATTGGATTCTCTTAGTCAGGCGTATTGAGGCGTCGGTCACTACCTTTTTCCCGTGCTTACTGCTCTTCTTTGTAGCGGGACTGCTGCTGGGTCCTGTGATACCGATCGATCGGGCTATTCAGGATGCATACGGACTGCCACAGCCTCTCGCGAAGAGAGTTGTTCTTGCTTGCATTGGATTGGTGATTCTTCTGGCGGTCACAATAGACGGAGCGCCAGATAGAGCTACTTATGGAATGAGAAAGAGGGGTTTATGCTTGTTGACCCGAGACGGTAAGCAAGTGTCATTTCTGCAGTGGTGTCCCCGCGTGTGGCTCGGAGTCGCCTGTCTCCCACTGGCTCCTTTATCGGCTGTGGTGATTCTGTGCGACCTGCGTGGGCGCAGTCTTTCAGACCTTGCTTGCGGTACGAAGGTGGTACTGACTTTTAGGTCGAGTCGGCAGTAGCGATCTACTCCCCAAGACCTGATCCAGGTGAAATGAGCAACTTAAGCGATGATGCTGTCCTCTCAGGTTACATGCTTCCGAGTTTCTGCACGTTCTGTTACGCTGTATTCCTCTGCTTGCCGAGGTCACCGGCCGCTGCGTCGGAGTACTTGCTGAAGGAGTGACCCACGGTGAGCCGTAAGCTGCGTTACCACCCTGCCGCAGACTTCACCGCTTGGCTATTGCTGCTGGCCGCGATGCCGGGTTGCCAGTCAGGGCGGGTCAGATTCGTCCAGACGAGCGAGGATGGACACGTTCTCGTCTTCAGAAGGACCCCCCGCTTCAGTCAGATACCATAAGGCTTCTTCTCCCTCAGAAGGGAGCCGACCACAACTGCTATGGCGCTCGCCAGAAGCCAGTGCGTGGAAGCAGCCCTGTTGCCCGAAAACTGAGAACTGAAAACTAAAAACTGACTGCTGACGGATACGGAAGATGCGGCCTTCGTCAGCCGGGAACGACTGCGAATTGTTCCAGGGCCATGCCGCACTCCGGACATCGCTCGATTCCGGCCAGGCGCTGGGCGCGAACGTCATACCCACACTTCGGGCAGGTCATGGCGGCCACGAACTGGCTCACGACCGAGCTCCGCACGGCGCTGCGGAGTTCTTCGGACGCAGCGTGACGCCCCTTCGGCCGCAACATTCCTGCCAGGTTCCGGCCGATCTGAACCGGGGTGATGACCAGACCCCACGGAAACCCCCACCAGCCCACCACGGCCGAGAGCAGCAGATTGCCCAATTGGAGCTGCAGACCGCAACGACGGCAACACACCCTGGGCGTGCTCTTCCACCGGGTCAGGACCAGGAAGGACATGGCCGAGTGCGACGTATGTACGTCCACAGGGCCCTGCCCGCCACAACGCGGACAAACTCCGTTGCGGACCTCGGCGACATAGGCGTCCAACTGCTCTTCCGGCATGGATTCGCCCAGCACCGTCATGGCCACGCGAGACATGCACGCCGGACTGCAGAAGCGCTCGCCCCCGCTCTTGAGGCCGCCCCAGAGAATGATGGTTCCACATCCGCCGCATCTGGCCACGATTCAAACCTCCCAAGGTCGACCAAGACCAGCACTGGCTGACGAAAACTCCCGGTGTAGTTAACTGAGCACTGAAAACTGAAACCTGAGAACTCAAACCTGACCGCTCATCGCTACTTACTGACGGCTGACTGCTGATCGCTGACTGCTGACCGCTTCTCCCGGCACGGTCGTCCCGCACTCCGGGCAGACGCCCCGACACGTTGCCGGTGAGGCTGTAGCCGCACGCACCGCAGCAGTTGACCCGGCGTCGCAGGCGCTCGCGGGCTTGGAATTCCAGTGCGATCAGAACGGGCACCCAGATGAGCCAGAACAACCCGATGACCGCGAGGCAGAATGGCTCCGTCGACCGGTAGGCGAATCGACCGTGACCGGCCGTGAACGCACCCAGCAGATTGCTGGCAAATTCATACGTGAGCAGGGATCCGCAAAAAAGGGTCGAGAGCCATCCGATCAGGCGGTAGGATGCGGTGAGGTATTTGAGGCAGACGAAGCCGAATCCGAACGCAAACGCCAGATAAATGTAGCCCGCCAGGAACTCACTCGCACCCGGGGGGCCTATGCGATCACCAAGCAGATACGACACGAGAGACCCGTCGGTAATCGCCGACAGGCAGATCAACAGGAAGGGAGCAGTGGCCGTCAGAAACCGACGAGTCCTCACACCAACGTCGGAACCCGTCCACGCGACCAGTGTTGCCACCACGAGCATGGCAATAACGCTCGTTCCACCGAACGGGTTGAGGCTGGGCACCCACGGCGTCGCAAGAGGAAGCATGTGATCCCCCTTGGACAGAAATGAATCGCTCAAGACGTGCAAGCCATCTTCAGCAATCAGAGGGGATAAACGAGGCCGACGGGGCTCGAACCCGCAACCTTCGGATCGACAGTCCGATGCTCTAACCAATTGAGCTACGGCCCCATAAGTCAGGATTCATCCCTGACTTGTGAGCTGGGCAAGTATAGTCGTCCTGCTGGCCGTGTCAAGCGGCTTGGACGTGCTCCGGCCTTGGTCGGGTGCGCGACTGCTGGAGTGATAGGCTGGTCACCGCCGGAACGCCGGCGAGGGGCCGAGGTGCCCCGAGTTCGCGGCAACCGACTCCCCCTCGCTTGCGCTCGGGGCTCTGAATGAGGATGCCCGGCAACGGTAGACCATCGCCGCCCCCCCTCGCTTGCGCTCGGGGCTCTGATGTCGGAACTGTCCGGGTGTGCGGCCAGGGGCTACAATCCGCCGGTGTCGGCTGGCCCTACAGGGAGTTATCTTTCGATATGGCTACAGGTTATGCGATCGTAAGACCCTCATCTGAGCAGGGATCACGGACCGGTCGCGTGGTCTGGGCGTTCTTCAGCACACCGATGCGCGTGTTCCTGGGCGTCATGGGCCCGATCACGATCATGATGCTGGTACTGGCCCTTCTACCCGGCGTGCCCGTGGGGATTCGGCTGACGGCCGGCGTGGTGGTGGTGCTGTCCGCGCACGCCTTCCGGCGGGGGTACCTCCAGCGGATTGAGGCCTGGCCGACACAGGTGGTTTTCCGCACACCGGGGCGCACCTTGGCCATTCCCTGGGATCAGGTTCGCCGGATGGACAGCTATATCCCCCTGGACCGCAACCGGGCGACCCGGTACGTTTACATCACGCGGCTGGACAGCCCACCGGTCGATTGGCGCGAGATCGACGAAAACACCATTCAGCTCCAGGATCGTGCGGGGTTGCTGGAGACTCTGCACGGTTACTGGAAACGCCATGGGCCAGCCGGCGATATCGCACCGGCGACGATGCCGACGCGTACATAAACATGAGGGGCGATTGCCCCACCGCGCGATCGGATAGCCTTCGGTGAACCCTGCGGGTAGCACTACAGCGCAAAGTTGTAGCGGCCGGCCTCCGTGCCGGCCGTTTCGGGGGCAAAACGGCC
>BTUC01000429.1:0-6251 GCA_045863575.1 Phycisphaerae bacterium | reverse complement strand
CAGTTGGCAATGATTCGCCGTTACTTTCGATTGCTGTTTTGAGACAGAGCCTAGAGGTCAGTGAGCAGGTGGCCCATTTTTTCTTTCTTGGTGCGCAGGTAGGCGCGATTGCAGTCGTTGGCCGGGATGTTGATCGGAACCTGCTCGGTGACCTGGAGACCGTAGACCTCCAGCCGGCTGACTTTCTTGGGGTTGTTGGTGAGGATGCGGATCTTCCGCAGGCCCAGATCGCGGATGATCTGGGCGCCCACGCCGTAATCGCGGCGATCCGCGGGGAAGCCGAGCTTTTCATTGGCCTCCACGGTATCCATGCCCTGGTCCTGGAGCTGGTAGGCCTGTAGCTTGTGACGCAGCCCGATGCCTCTCCCCTCCTGGCGGAGGTAAACGACCGCACCTTTGCCTTCGGCCTGGACCATGCACATGGCGTCGTGGAGCTGGTCGCCGCAGTCGCAGCGCAGCGACCCGAGGATATCGCCGGTCAGGCACTCGGAGTGGACGCGCACGAGCACGGGCTCCTCGTGCAGAATGGGCAGGCCGTCCGGACCGAGATCACCAACGCCCCCGCAGCACAAGGCCAGGTGCGGCTCCGTGTCCACCATCGATTTGAACGCGTGCAGCGTGAAGGCACCGTACCGGGTAGGCAGATGGATGGTCTCCAGCCGCTCGATGACTCGCTCGCGCTGCTGGCGATATTCGATGAGATCGGCAACGGTGCACATCCTGAGCTCGTGGAGCGCACAGAATTTGACCAGGTCGGGGACCCGAGCCATGGTGCCGTCTTCGTTCATGATCTCGATGAGCGCACCTGCGGGCTGAAGACCGGCGAGGCGCAACAGGTCCACCGTGCCCTCGGTCTGGCCGGCGCGGACCAGGACTCCGCCGTCCCGGGCCATGAGCGGATTGATATGGCCGGGGCGATTGAAGTCCTCGGGCATGGCCTCAGGATCGGCCAGGTGACGGATGGTGGTCGCGCGGTCGGACGCCGAGACACCGGTGCTTACGCCAAAGCGCCGGTCGGCATCGATGGTGACGGTGAACGCGGTGCCCAGACTGGCCGTGTTTTGCGGCGTTTGCGGCTGGAGATCCAGGTGATGGCAGCGTTCACGCGTCAGTGCCACGCACAGCACACCACGGGCATGCGTCAGGGCAAAGTTGACCATGGCGGGGGTGACGAGTTCGGCCGCGCAGACCAGGTCACCCTCGTTTTCGCGGTGCTCATCATCGACCAGAATGATGAAGCGACCGGCCTTGAGCTCGGCCATGGCTTCTGGAATCGTACAAAAAGGGGTGCTCATTTTTCTCCGATCCACCGCTGGGGGCTGATCCAGCAGTCTCGTAAGCGTTCGTTCATTCTAGTGGAGTGAGCCCGCAGCTTCTAACGGCACAGTGCCCCGTGGCCGTTCAGCAGATTCTGCCGGACGATGAGACCCTTGAGCGCCCCGAGCACAAGCGAGCGGCTCTGATGCGGGTGCAATGTCTTGACTTGGGGCGCCAATTCTGTACAGTGAGATTGACTGTTCGGGCCGAGCAGTTCGCCTTTCTAATCTGAACGTGGCAGGTGTGGCCTCAGCGGTTAGGGCATGCCTGACGCCGCAGGAAGCGGTGGGCATGAACCCAGATGGTCCCGGGCCGGGCCCTACTAAACTCTTCAAAACTCCACAGGCCGGTGAACGCACGTTGCGTAAACCGTTGATTCAAGTACGCAGGAAGGAGAATGTCATGTACAAAAAAGCATGGTTTTCGTTGCTGATCGCGGTTTTCTGTCTGCCGTTGTTGATGGGGCAGGGGTGTTTCCCGCCGCCCGCCGACGACAACGACGATGATGACAATGGCAACAACAATAACAACCAGCAGCCGACCACGCTGCTGACGGCCACCTTCGCGAACGCGGGCCCGAACCTCGCTTTCACCGGCATTACCTTCAACCCGACGTCGGCCAACAGGCAGATTACGGTCACCGTCTCCGGCAACGCAACGGGCAGCCGGCCGGCGGTCCAGGTGCTGGATAATCAGAACAACCAGGTGGCGATCCAGACGTTCCCGACCACTCAGACGACGACGGTCACGTTCAATTCGACGACCACGGGGCCTCATCAGCTTAATGCGGCCGAGTTCGGCCAGCCGTCGAGCCTGTACACGGTAACCGTGACGCAAGCCCCGTAAGGGCAGCACCTATCCAGGGGTCCGATTGATGAGCTGGCCATAGACGGCGTTCCGGGTCAGACAGGGATCCCCGGCCACGGCCTGGCAGTGCACCTCCGGGTGAACGGCCAGGCCGTGCCATTTCTCCAACACACCACTTCAGCCGTTTGATCCTGATTCTCAAAAAAACCGATTCCGCGAAAGATGGCCCCTCCGAATCGGCCAAATACCCCTCGTGAAGATCAAGCCGAGTCGGCCATGGAGAGCCGGACGGCTCAAAGGGTCAGGCCTGTGTAGGCCGGCCGAGGGAGTCTTTCCTGCAAAAGGAGGAAGCCATGATTCGCAGTCGCGTGATGACCAGTGCTTTGGCCGCCATCGTTTCTCTGCCGCTGCTGATGGGGCAGGGTTGCCCAGCCCCGGTAGAGAACGATCCCATCCCCAACCCCGGCGAAAACCCCGGGAATGGCCAGGGTGGCGGTCAGGTTCTGCCGGCGGAGCCGACGACACTGCTGACCACGTCGGTCAACTTCATCAACACTGCCGGGTTCAGCCTGTTCACGTTCAACCCGACGTCGGCGGGCAAGCTGGTGACGGCCAGTGTCAGCGGGAACGCCACGGGGAGCCGACTGCGGGTGCAGGTCCTGGACAATAACAATAACGTTGTGGCCCAGGAGTTCTTCCCCACCACCAGCACCACTACGGTCAGCTTTACCAGCACGACCACCGGCCAGCATCGGATGTTCATCAACGAGGCGGGAGCGCCGTCGAGTCTGTACGAAATCGTGGCCATCCAGCAGCCGTAAGGTGTTCGGGGACACCGGGCACGGAGGCCCCATCGGGGTGCAGTGGGAGAGCGGTCCACAGGAGCGGTTCACATAGCCGTCGCGGGGAGCCGATGGCCAGAGCGGGCGGATTCGGGGAGAGTCCGCCCGCGTGTTTGCGCGCAGTACAACAATTGGGCGGGTTTGGAATCGCATGGCTGCCGGGCCCGGGTACAATGAGGGAGACATGGGCGAAGGACTGGTCAAGTACCTGAGCGGCAAAGTCGTCGGCGCGATTCTCGGCGTCTGCGGGATCATCGTGGTCATCTGGTACTGGCGTCTCGAACCGGGGGACCGGGCTACAATCTGGCAGACGGCGAGGGCGGCGATTCTGTGGGCGGGGTGTGTGGCCGCTTTGCCGTGGGCGCTCTTTTTTGTGCCGCCGCGGGTGGCCGCGCTGAGTAACAACACGGCCAGCGGGCTCATGCTGTTGTCCTATCTGGTCCTGGACGCGGGGATGGCGTTGTACCTGATGGGTGGCTGGCCGGCCCAGACGTGGCAGAGGGGGGCCCTGGTATTTGGCCTGCTGTGTGCAGCCATTTATAATTTTATCGTGTGTGAATTCCTCGCCGACCGATTGGAGAGAGTCTCTTAGCCGGCCGGAGAGGGGGTGCTGGCCATGAGTATATGCCAGGCTGGAGATCGCATCAGCAATTACCTGCTCGAGGAGCGGGTGGGAACGGGCACGTTCGGCGACGTCTGGCGAGCCCGTCATCATATCTTCCGGGAACAGGTGGCCGTCAAGATTCCCACCGACCCGCTGTATGTGCGGCACCTCCAGCGCGAGGGGCTGGCCGTCCACGGACTCAAGCACCCGAACATTGTGCGGGCCATCGATCTTGATCCCTACGCGGACCCGCCTTATCTGATCATGGAATACGTGGACGGAGGTTCGCTGAAAGAGCTGATCTCGGTACATCGCGAGGGGATGCCTATTGAGGCCACCGTGGCCGTGCTGTACGGCACGCTGCAAGCCCTCGAGGCGGCACACGCCGCCAATCTCATTCACCGGGACATCAAGCCTGCCAATATCCTCCTGTCAGGCCACGGCGATCCGGCGCTCATGGTGCCGCAGCGCGTCAAGGTGACCGACTTCGGATTGGGGCGAACCGACGAGGTGGCCGCCGGCTCCATCTGGCAGTCAGGCTCGATCAGCCCGGAGGCCGGGCGCCGGCTGACGGGCACACTGGCGTACATGTCGCCCGAACAGCGCGACGGGACGGCCATCGATGCTCGTGGCGATCTGTATTCCCTGGGCGTAGTCTTGCACGAGATGCTCACGGGCGTTCTGCCGCAGGGAAGCGATTTGCCCAGTTCGATCCGGCCTGACGTGCCGCGCTGGATCGATGGGCTCTTCGAGCGATGCTACACGCGCAAGGACCGGCGCTTTCCGTCAGCCGCACACGTTCGCGAACTGATCGAGCGCTACTGGCCGGCGGCGGATGGATGGGCGTGCGCGGCGGCCGCGAACGAGGCTCACCTGCGCCAGGTTGGCCATGAGTGGCAATGCACCCGATGCAGCGGGCCCGTGTCGGCCACTGATCAGTTCTGCATTCATTGCGGACGCCAGCTTGTCAGCCGGGTACCGCGCTGCCCGACGTGCCACGGTTTTGTCGGCCGGACCGATAACTTCTGCATTCTGTGCGGCACTGATTTGCGAACGAGCGCCTGAGCGGGCGCTGGCACGCGAGTGAGGATCATGGTCGCGACGACGCTGGTAGTGTTTGTCCTGCTGCTGCTCAGCCTCATTTCGCCTGAATTCTGGGTGTTCGCGCCCGTATTGTTCCTGAGTCTGTTAGTACTGCTCGGGCTGCTGGGTGTGACCTGGTTCGTGCGGATGACGCTGTGGGCTGTGGGCTGGTCCAGGATCGGCTATGATGAACGGCGGCCCTCCCGGCCTGTGCCGACGAGGGGGCGGGAGTATAAACGTGTCTGCCGGCATGAACGTTGCGGGCGTTTAAATCCGCCCATGGCGCGATTCTGTGGCCAGTGCGGGCAGCTTCTGGATTGAAGCGGCTGCAACGATGCAGCGGGACGAGCGGGCGGCGACGACGGCAGGAGGTTCGTCCCCGACAACTGGAGGCGGATCCGCCGCTCGGAGGCGACGCATGAATCCTCACGCAGTCAGGGCGGCCGAGATCGAGTCGGCATTTCTGGCGGGGGCGGAGACGAACCTCAACCAGGCCCGCAATCGCCGCCTGTACGGTTCGCGCTGGGGCTGGAGCACCCGTTCCCAGGAAGAAGTCCTGCGGGCCCGGCTGGTGGAGGCCGGCCGCTACGACCGCGAGCTGCTCCGCCGCATGCCCAAAAACACCAGCCGGGTACTCACCGGAACGGTCCCGCGGCTGCTGTTCGGGCGTCGCCGGACGAGTGTGGCCATTGCGTCCGTGCTGGCGCCTGTCGAACAGCTCCTCGACGAGGAGAGCGGGACGCCCCCCCCGCCGCTGGGTCTGGCCAGCCTGATGGCCCATGTCCGCGAGCTGGCCGCGGGCGCGGACGTCCCCCACCTGATCGGCGTATGCAGCCCTTCCGGATTCACCGAGGAGGCCCGCCGCGGCGGGCTGGAGATTCCGCACGTCACACTGGTCTTGATCGAGCCGCGCGCCGACGGCGGATGGACGGCCCTGCCGGGGAGCCTCGACGCCACGCCGGCCGATTGCAAGCTATTCGATCCGGAAGCCACCAGCCAGAAGATCGAGCGCGTCCGCCAGGAAATCGAGGCACGGCGGGCGGACCTGGTCACCGGCGGGCTCAGCGCAACGGATATCGGCTCGCGGCTCGGGCTGCCCGCACGGCTGGTGGCCCTGAGCTTTGAGCAGGTGGCCACGGCCGACCCGGAACTGAAGATCAGCCGGCAGGAGGGTGAAGTGCTGCTGTTCCGCGGCGCTGCCGCACGCATTGAGGATAGCCACATGACGATGGCGGACTGGATCAAACAGTTGTTCAGCGGTGAGGGTGATGAGGCGCGAAAGATCAATGCCTTATCCGAGCGGCGTGCGCAGCTCGTGAGCCGGCGCGATCGGTTGTATGGGGATTTAAGCAAGCTGGAGACGCGTGAGGGCGAACTGCTCCAGCAAGGCCGCGAGTCGGCCTCTCCCAGCGTGAAGCGGCGGGTGGCGGCCCAGATCAAGCAGTTGCGCGACGACATGAGCCGGGTACAGGCCACGGCCAGGATGCTGGGCCAGCAGGTAGACGTGATCAGCACGCATATTCACAATCTGTCGCTCATTCAGCAAGGGCAGATGGCCCGGTTGCCGGCGCCGGAGGAAATCACGGCCGACGCCGTGC
>BTUC01000428.1:5684-6265 GCA_045863575.1 Phycisphaerae bacterium | reverse complement strand
GCCCGCGAGCCGCCGCAGCAGCACCGCGCCGGCCGTGAATACCGCGAGCATGAACAAACCCGTCAGCGCCAGCGACAGAATGCCAGGCATCTCCGAGTACGCGGCCGAAACCGGGGCCATGATCTGCTCGAAGCGCACCCAGACGTTCGTCTTCACCGCCCAGCCGAACACGTCCCAGCCGGTGAGCTTCAGGAACGAGAGTCCGACAATGAGCAGGCCGATCCAGACGGCCAACCAGTCCTCACTCAATCGCGGTGCCTTTTCCGGGCCACTGATGCCCGTGGCTGACTGCACGTCGGCCGTGTACCGAGTCTCTGTCCGGTGTTCAGGAGTCACTATCACCTCATTCGTGGTGGGCTCCTTTTCTCTCCCTCCCCGGGTCCGCGGGGGGTGGGCCGGGGTGGGGGCTTGGGAGGCAACGGGCTCAACGAACAGGCTGACCGGTGGACAGTTCGTAGCGCCCGTGTCGATCCCCCCCCCCCCCCCCCCCCCCCCCGGTGAGGGGGGGGGGGGGGGGCGGGCGAGGGGGCGGGGGTGGGACACCCCCCCCACGGCCCGGTCACCCTGGCGCTCGATGACGA
>BTUC01000428.1:3951-5674 GCA_045863575.1 Phycisphaerae bacterium | reverse complement strand
GGCTCCGACTGCGCCCTCGCTCGAGCTCGGGGCTCCGACTCCCACCTCGCTCGCGCTCGGGGCTCCGACTCCCACCTCGCTCGCGCTCGGGGCTCCGTTGGGTCACCCTGCCATTCCAGGTCACTCTACCATTCCAGGCCGCCCTTGAGGGGCTTCTTGCGTTTCTTCTCCGGCCGAGGGGCAGCCGGAGCGGTGTCCGCGCCCACCTCGCCGGTGTAGTGCGGATCTTCGGCAATCTTCTTGACGGACAGCGAGATCCGCCGCCGCTCCTCATCCACCTCCAGCACCTTGGCCTGCACCTGCTGGCCCTCGCGGACTACTTCGGCCGGCATGCGCACACGTTCGACGGCCAGCTCGCTCACGTGGATCAACCCCTCCACGCCAGGCGTCAATTCCACGAACGCACCGAACTCGGCCAGGCGCTTCACCGTCCCGCTCACGATGGCCCCTTCCGGCCAGCGCAGCGACGCGCCCATCCACGGATCATCGCCCACCCGCTTGAGCGACAGCCCGATCCGCCGCCGCTCCAGGTCCACATTGAGCACACGAACCTTGACCACGTCGCCAGACTTGACCACCTCGCTGGGGTGCTTGATGCGCTTCTCGAAACTCATCTCGCTAATGGGGACGAGCCCTTCGACGCCCGGCTCGAGCTCGACGAAGGCGCCGAAGCCCTCGATGCGCGTCACTCGTCCGCTGACCAGTGCGTCCACCGGCCACTTGTTCTGGGCGTCCGCCCAGGGATCAGGCATGACCTGCTTGAGCCCCAGCGAAATCTTCTTCGCGTCGCGATCGATCCTGAGGATCATCACCTCCAGGCGCTGGCCGGTCTTCACCACGTCCTCAGGCTTCTCGACGCGGGTAAAGCTCATGTCCTTCACGTGCAGCAGACCGTCCGTCCCGCCGATGTCGACGAACGCGCCGTAGGGCATGATCGTCTTCACCAGGCCGGAGACGATCTGACCCTCGACGAGCGTCTCGAATTTGCGCTTCGCCTCTTCCGCCGCCTCGCGGTCCAGCACGTTGCGGCGCGAGACGATCACCTGCTGCTCGTCGCGGCGGACGTCGGTGACCTCGCAGCGCAGCCGCTTGTTGACGTAGCCGGGCAGCTCTTCGGACTCGATGCGCAGCCGATCGATCTGGCTGATGGGCATGAAAGCCTTGATGCCGTCGATGACCAGCTCCAGCCCGCCCTTGTTGTGACCCGTGACCCGCCCCTCGACAATCATGCCTTCTTCGAGCGAGGCCCAGGTGGCCGCCTGCACGGCCCCTTTTCTGGAGAGGACCAGCAGGCCCTCCGAGGCGTCGTAGCCGGTGATGGTGACCTCCACCATCTGGCCGATGGACGGCAGCGGCTCGTCCTCGAACTGCAGCGCCGGCAGCAGGCCCTGACTCTTGCCGCCCATATCCACGAAAATGTCGTCGCCTTGGATATCGACCACCCTGCCGCGGCGGACTCCGCCGCCCACTGGTGAGGCCGCACCGGGACGGCTGGCCGTCTCCTCGGCATCCATCATTTCCATCAGACTCATGTCGCCGAGCGCTTCCTCCAGTTCGCGCTCCAGCGAGTCGTCGTACGCACCTCTGTTCTGATCAGCCATGTCCGTTTCCTTCAGTCTGTACCGCGATCCCGCCGAGGGTTGATTTTGCCAAGCTGCGGAGTCTCAGAGCCGCCGGCCACGAGGGATTCGCCGGCATCATTATACCGTCCTACCCAATCCAG
>BTUC01000428.1:0-3941 GCA_045863575.1 Phycisphaerae bacterium | reverse complement strand
AGCCCACCTCGGCCATAATGCCCGCACTAAGGAGCCGCAATGAGATTCCGTACCTTGACCGCTGTCAACGTCCTGATTCTGGCTAACGCCGTCCTGGGGGACGAAACCAAGGCGCCGCAGCGCATTCCCCGAAAGGACGCCTTCCTGGGCATGCACTTTGACCTGCATCCCGGGGCAAAGGATACCCGGCTGGGTGCGGACATCAGTGAAGAGAACATCGCCAGGCTGCTGGACCGCGTCAAGCCCGACTTCGTTCAATACGACTGCAAGGGCCATGCCGGGTATACCGGCTATCCGACGAAGGTCGGCTGGCCGTCGCCGGGAATTGTGAAGGACTCTCTGCCCGTCTGGCGCAAGGTCACCCGCGAGCGCGGGGTGGGCTTGTACATTCACTACTCGGGCGTGTGGGATGCGGTCGCCATTGAGCACCACCCGGACTGGGCGCGCGTGGACGCGGCCGGCAAGCCCGATCCGAATAACACGAGCACGTTCGGCCCCTACGTCGATGAGCTGCTGATCCCTCAGCTCAAGGAGGTGGCCGAGGCCTATGACCTCGACGGTTTCTGGGTCGATGGGGAGTGCTGGGCGGCTCAACTCGACTGGTCATCGCGGGCAGTGGAGGCGTGGAAAAAGGAGACCGGCCTGGAAACCGCGCCCAAAAGCCGGGAGGAGCCGAACTGGCTGGAGTGGAAGATGTTCCACCGCCGCCAGTTCGAACGCTACCTGGCCCGTTGGGTGGATGCGCTGCACGCGTTCAGGCCGGATCTGCAAATCACCAGCAACTGGATGTACACCACCTTCGCCCCCAAGGAAGTCACGGTGAACCTGGACTTCCTCTCGGGCGACTATTCGCCGCAGCTCTCCGTGGACCGCGGGCGGGTGGAGGCCCGTTACCTGGCGAGCACCGGCCGGCCGTGGGACCTGATGGCCTGGGGCTTCAACTGGGGCTCGGAGTACGGTTCGTCCATGAAGCCGGCCGTCCATCTCCAGCAGGAGTCCGCCGCGGTGCTCATGCAGGGTGGTGGCTTTCAGATTTACTATCATCCCACTCGATCCGGGCACATCGTGGACACGGTCATCGAAACCATGGGCGAGGTCGCCGACTTCTGCCGCGTCCGTCAGAATGTCAGCCACAAGAGCACCTCGGTGCCGCAGGTGGCGCTGCTGCTCTCCACCGAGTCGCAGTTCGACCGTTCCGACGCCGTGTTCACGCCCTATGGCTGCATGGAAGAGCTGGAAGGCGCGCTGCACGCCCTGCTCGAGCTGCACTACTCCGTGGACATTCTGGCCGAATGGCAGCTCCAGCCGCGCCTCAAGGAATTCCCGCTCGTGGTTATTCCTGATTCGCACAAGCTTGCGGACTCATTCAAGGCAGCATTGCTGACTTACGTCGAAGAGGGCGGCAGCCTGCTGCTGCTCGGCGAGAAGTGTGCACGGTTGTTCGAGAAGGATCTCGGCGTGCGCCTGGAGGGGGCACCTCGCAAGTCAGCGGCATTTGTGGCGTCCGGCCACGCCCCTGCCGGAGTCGGTGGCCTGTGGCAGAAGGTCATCCCCACCTCGGCCCGAGTCGTCGGCCATCGCCACCCGACGTTCGATACGTCTGGAGATGGCGAGATCGCCGCCACGATGGTCGAGCGCGGCAAGGGCAAGATGGCCGCGGTGTACGGACCGCTGGCTCTGGCATACTTCAAAACACACGTCCCCGGAACACGTGCGTTCATCGGGAAGATTGCCGCCGAGCTCTTCCCAGAGCCGGGCGTCCGCGTGGAGGGCCCGCCTTGCATCGACGTCGCCTTGCGCAGAGCACGTGATGGCCGGCTGGTCGTCCATCTGCTCAACATGGCCGGCGTCCAGCGGGCAGATCGGTTCCTGCACAGCGATTTCATTCCGGCGGTCGGGCCGATCAAACTGACGGTGGCGGTCCCCACACGGCCATCCCAGGTCACCGTCACCCCCCCCGTGCTGGACACGGCGCCTGATCCGCAGCCCACCCAGGTGACCTGGTCGTGGGACAATGGCCGGCTCAGGATCACGCTAAGCAGTCTGCATGTTCATAGTGTGGTGGTCGTCGAGTGACCGGATCGGTGACGCCACCAGGCGCCCTTTGAGACCCGTCGCGAACGACGCTTCAACGGCCCGAGACACATCGGCTCTGAGAGGATCGTTTCGTGCCATTGGGCTCAAAAAAACCGCGGGCCGGCCGAATTTCGTGACAGGTTGGCCGTCCTTCCGAAGAATACCTACCCAGGAGACGTATCAGTCGTTGAGGAAGAGGAGGTGCCCGATGTCCCGGAGCTGCGAACCTTTGAGCCTTGTGGAGCAGATCATCCAGGGGGCTACGCGTTACCTCGGCGGGCTGTGCGATTCACTGGGAAGACTCGAGGCCCTGCGCCGCGAATTCGACCGCTATACACGCGGCCTGAGCGACTATGAGCGCGCGGAGGTGCTCGGGTACATCACCGTGCGGATCCCCGAGTTCACGCCGGCCTCGTCCGGTTGACGACTACTGTGCTTCGTAGCGGCCGGCGTCGCTGTTCGCACCGGCGCAGCCGGGGTCCGCCGTGGCGAAGCTGTGCCGGCCGTTCAGACCCACGAACGGCCGGCAGCGACGCCGGCCGCTACGGAACCGAGGAGCTGAACACGTCACCAGCTAAGCCTCCTTCTTTCTCGGGATGATGCTAATCCCCCCGCTTCGTTCGAGGACCGCGTACTTGATCTGATCCAGCCGCTCGATCCCCTGGAGCCGGCGGGCGTCAGTGAGAATATCCTCCTCATCCACCCGCGCGTGGGCCATGCGGTCTTTCAGCAACTTACCGTTGTCGATCAAGACCGTTGGCACACCGTCAATCCACTTCTCCACGCGTGGGGCCCAGCTCTTCACCAGAGACAAGCCGATGTCCACGCCGATCAGGGTGAAGATCAGCAACATCCCGTTGGTAATTGAGAAATCGTCGCCCAGCAGTGACTGCTGGGTGGCCTCGCTGATGATCAGCAGAAGGACGAAATCAAAGCTGGTCATTTCAGCAAGGGTGCGCCTTCCGGCCACCCGGAAGATCAACAGCAGAAACACGTAAATCGATACGCCTCGAATCACGGCGTCCATGGTTTGCTCCGCAAAATGGCGATGCCTTTACGGATAGATGAACTGGGTGAACTCGACCTGTTCCCCAGGTGACATTCCGACACGACCCCTCAGCGGCCCGCTCGCATCGGGCTGCACGTTGATGCTGATGCTGACGCGCTGCTGGCCGTCGGCCACGCGGAACACATAGCGGATCTGGTCAGGCAGCAGCTCAGATCGCTCCGGTTCAGGGGTGATGCCTTCGATCCGTAGCGAGCGGACGTATGCCCGATCGATCCACAATCGCGTCAACCCGTCGGCGTCCGGTGCCGGATTGAAGTTCACTGTGACCGTCATGGGACGGCCGTAGCGCCAGAAGCGGGGGTAGTCCACCTGCAGCCCCCCCTCGGCCGAGCCAGTGCTGGTGAAGCTGAGCGGTCCCGCACCGAACACACCCAGCAGGGCCGCGAGCAGCACCACCCCGATCACCACCCAGCCAAGGCGCTGGAAGCGCCACGTTCGGAGCTGAGCCTCGTAATCGTCGTCCAATTCAAGGTCGCCGATGCGGCGAAGATCGGCCATGCTCGGTAGACTCCCCTTGCCCTGCAAAAGCTATCCAATCCTTGCTGAGCACCCGGCGGGAATCAACGTGACGGGACAGATAAGAGGAAACTGAGCCGAACGCGTAGTGCTTTTCCAGTTGGCGACTTCCGCTTTTTGTAGCGGCCGGCCTCAGTGGCGGCCGTTCAGACAGCCGGTAAACGGCCGGCGCGGCTTCGTCAGGGCGTACCCGGGCTTACGCGGCTGCGGGAGCACGGAGACCGGCCGCTACAGGCAGGTTTACGGTTGTTCATGCTCGGCCGGGGCAGGCACTCCGACT
>BTUC01000427.1:0-6275 GCA_045863575.1 Phycisphaerae bacterium | reverse complement strand
GTTGGGCCTGCTCGCCTACCTCATCCAGGGTGCAGGCATCTTCCTGAGCATGTTCCTGCCCTTCTCGCCGAGTACCTGCGCGCTGATGATGGTCGGCCTGACCACCCTCTACACGATGATGTCTGGGTTCTACGGGGTGGTTTATACCGACATGTTCCAGTCGGGCATCATTCTGCTGTCCGTGGTGGTGATTTCGGCCATGGCAGTCATGAAGGTATCCGGCTATGAGGGCGACCTGGCCGAGCTGGCCTTTCAGGTGACCGGCAGCCCGGCCTGGACGAGCTCCGTTCCGCACTGGAACACGCCCATGCCGCCCGGCTACCAGCCGTATCGTTATCTGGCCATGTTTGCGGGCTTCTATCTGCTCAAGAACGTGCTGGCCGGCATGGGCATGGGCGATCAATCCCAGTACTTCGGCGCCCGCAGCGAGCGCGAATGCGGCCAGCTCACCTTCTTCTGGACCTGGCTGATGGTCTTCCGCTGGCCCATGATGATGGGCTTTGCCGTCCTAGGGATTTTCCTCGTGCGCGACACCTTTCCCGATCAGGCGGTGGTGGGCCAGGCCGCCCAGATCATCCAGCAGTCGGTCGGCCCGGTGAGCCAGACTCAGTGGGTGGACCTCATCTCTGCCATCAGCTCATCTCCAGGCAGCTTCCCGGAACTGGCGTCGCGGCTGGAGGCACTGCTGGGGTCCAGTTGGGCCGCGGATATCCAGTTGGTCAGCTTCCAAGGCACGGTCAACCCCGAAAGAATTCTGCCGGCGGTCATTCTCACCAACATACCCGCCGGACTCAGAGGCCTGTTTCTGGTGTCGCTGGTGGCCGCGGCCATGTCCACCTTCTCCCCTCAGGTGAACATGAACACCGCTTTCTTTACCCGGGACATCTACCAGGCTTTTCTGCGCCCTCGTGCCCAAAACCGCGAACTTATCGCCGCGAGCTACGCCTTCGGTGTGCTGCTGGTGGTGGGGGGCTTCGCCATGGCCTACAGCACCAAGAGCATCAACGACATCTGGGGCTGGATCATCATGGGTCTCTCCGGTTTGGCGGTTCCCAAGCTGCTGCGCTTCTACTGGTGGCGCTTCAACGCCGGCGGTGTGGTCGGCGGGACGGCCGTCGGGCTGCTGGTCGCCATGGTCCAGCGCTACGTGTTGCCCCTCCTGGGCCCTGAGGCCCGGGAGAACGTCGCGTTCCTCAATGACGAGCGCTGGCAGTTTCTTACTTTCACGCTGCTCTCATTCGCTGGTGCGGTCGCCGGCACGTACCTGACCCGGCCGACCGATGCAATAGTGGTGGCGCATTTCTACCGCACCACCCGGCCATTCGGCCTCTGGGGCCCATTCAAGCGGTTGCTGCCTCTCGACGTTCGGACGGCCATGGAGGCCGAGCACCGCCGCGACATCCTGGCCGTCCCGTTCGCCCTCGGCTGGCAGGTCACCCTCTTCCTGCTGCCCATGCAGTTGATCGTCGGTAACTTCCAGGCCTTCGCCGTGACGCTGGTGATCTTTGGGCTCTGCCTCACCGGCCTGATAAAAATCTGGTACCGCCACCTGCCCCCGGTCGAGCCGCCGTCCCAGCGCAGCGCCTCGGTTGCGGAGGTCGTGGTCGCGTCCGTGTCTGCCGGCCAGCCGGCCGGGCTGGGCTCCAAGCCGGTCGATCACCTTTCCGGCTGAACGCTGCTATTGCGGCATGCCCCTCGCCGCCGGCATGTGCCCGACCGGTGACGCAAGAACCGCTGGCCGACCGGCGACGCAGTAACCATAGCGGCCGGGCTCCCTGCCGGCCGTTTCGTCTGCAAGCTGCCGGCTTCTGATACGATGTCTGCCGCGGAAACGTCATGAAACGCCAGAAGCTCGTCAGGTCCGCTGACCGTCGCATCGCTCGCGACTTCAGTTGCCAATTCTGTGGCCACAACCTGCGCGGGCTCCTGCTCGACGATCGGTGTCCCGAGTGCGGCAGGCCGATCCGCGACACGCTCAAAGGCCCGCCGCCGTACTCCCCCGGCTACCGACTCGCACGACTGATGATCGGCACGGCCATTGCCGTCGTCTGGTGCATGGGAATCGTGGCCTGCCAGTACTTGGAACATCGTCACGACCTGCTCCGTCCAGGCGGGATCTTCGGCGGGCAAATTGCGGGGCGCACGCAGACCGCCAGCTTTGTGCTCGCGGCCCTTTCCCTCGCAACCCTGGCTGTATTCCCTCGCACCAGACGTGACCGGCTGATGTGGTTGTACCTGGTTGCCTCAAGTGTAGGAGCGTGCTGGCTTTCTCTGCTGCGCGGCATGCCCTGAAGTGCTGGTCAGATCAGCCAATCAAGCGTCCGCAGGCCGCCAACATGCGCGAAGTCCTGCGTGTTATGGGTAACCACCGTGAGGTCGTGCGTAAGCGCCGTCGCCGCGATGAGCAGATCCATTTCAGGTGGTGGCAGGCCCTTGTCGAGCAGCTCTGCGCGGAGCTCTCCGAATCTTCGGGCCACGTGAAACGTCACATCCAGCACGACCAGGTCATCAAGCAAACCATTCAGCTTGTACAATCGATCTGGTGACGCCTTAGCCCGGAGCGCCCACGTGTAGAGCTCTCCGAGTGTGATCACGGACACATGGAGCCCGCCGGCGTGCTGAATAAGCCTGTTGAAAACCCGCCTGTTGCCTTTGAGATAAGCGGAACAGGTATCCGTGTCCAAGAGGAAACTCATGGTTCCAGATTCCCTCGGCATTGCTTGCGCCGCTGCCGGTTCCACTCCAGGTACCTGTCGAGTTCCTCGGAGTCCTCAGCCCAGGCGCCGAAAGCACGTCGCAGACCTTCGCCGGGGGGGAGTTTCCGGCTGGTTGGGGCGGGAGCCTGGACGGTTATGGTGACTTCTTGCCCATCCGGAAACCCGGGATCGTGGTTCAACTCAATCGTCTTGCCGCGAACCACCCCTTTGAGCGTTATCGTTCCTGTCGCCATAAACCACCTCATTTCCGGGCCTATTGTAGCAGAACTCACCCCGCCGGCGGTTCATTGCACTTCGCGCGCAATTGGCCCACCAGGTCGCGTGCCGACGCCAGCCCATGCCGCCGCAGGTAGTCCTCCATCCCGCTCAGCACGCGCAGGGGCGTCGTCGGGTCGACGAACAGGGCCGTGCCGATGCCCACGGCCGTGGCCCCCGCCAGCATGAATTCCACTGCATCCCGCCAGTTCTGGATTCCACCCATGCCGATGATGGGTATGCCCGCCGGCCGGGCCACCGCCGTGTAGACTTTGTGTACCAGGTTCAGGGCCAGCGGCTTGATGGCCGGCCCGCTCAGGCCCCCGGTCATGTTCGCCAGGACCGGCTCGCGCCGCTCGACGTCGATGGCCATGCCCACGAACGTGTTGATCATCGACAGGCACTCGGCCCCCGCCTCGACGGCCGCCCGGGCCAGCAGCGTGACGTCGGTCACATTCGGCGAAAGCTTCACCACCAGCAGCGACCGCTTCACGACCCCGCGCACCTGCGTGACCAGGTCCTTCAATCCCCGCGGGTCCGTCCCGAAGATCAGCCCGTCGCACACGTTGGGGCAGCTCACGTTCAGTTCCAGCCCGCTCACCGCCTCCAGCGGGTCTAGCCGCTCGCAGACCGCCAAGTAGTCCTCGATACAATGTCCGGCCACGTTCACGATGGCCGGCACGCCGATCTGGGCCAGAACAAGGAGCTTTTCGGCCACGAACCGCTCCAGCCCCACATTAGCCAACCCGATCGCGTTGAGCATGCCCCCGGCCGTCTCCACGATCCGCTGCGGCGCGTTGCCCTTGCGCTCCTTGACGGTCACGCTCTTAGTGGTAAACGCCCCCAGCCGCGTCAGATCCATAAACGGCGCGTACTCGTCGCCGTAGCCGCAGGTACCCGAAACGGTGAGCACGGGATTCTTCAGGGTCAGCCGCCCAAGCCGGACAGACAGATCGATTTCGGTCGCAACTTGCGAATCACTCATGATTTGCAGCATGTGCACTCACTCCGCCAGTGTCAAGACGGTTGGCTTTCGCAACAGTTCAGCGGCTCATTTTCCTCCCTTCCACGGCCTCGCCCGCATGGCCGTTTCAGGACGCAAGGTCCCGGTCCAATCCGGCTGCGGTGACTGAAGAGCCGATCCTGCTGGCATCCTCGGCAGGGGTGAGCTGACCCGCTATAATGCCTCCTGTAGTCTTTAGTCGGGAGCCCCTGTTTCCCCTAGTGCGAGGATTGATGCGCTCGTGCGACGCCTGATGCTCAAATCCAAGATCCACCGGGCCACTCTGACCGGCACCGAACTCAACTATGAGGGCAGCATCGCCATCGACAGCGGCCTTCTGGAAGAGGCGGACATTCTGCCCGGCGAGCAGGTTCACGTGCTCAACGTGAACACCGGCGCCCGCCTGGTCACCTACGCGATTGTGGCCCCGGCCGGCTCGGGAACGGTCCTGCTGAACGGTCCCGCCGCTCGCCTTGGCGCTCCCGGGGACCCTGTCATCGTGCTCACCTACTGCGATCTGGAAGACGCCGAGGCCCGCCGCCATCAGCCCAGGGTCGTCCTCGTTGACGGGAAGAATCGGGCGAAATAGTAATCGAGGAGCCCAAGCCCAGGAATCGATCATCTACAAAGGCCAGGAGCTGGACCTGACGCGGCGCTCGCAAACGCTCGCGGCAGCGATTCGCTCCCATACGGTGATCGCGTTCGCCCCAGAACTCCTTCGCTGCGAGTTTATCAGCGCCGCCCATGGTAAGTTGTCTCCTCGCTCCGGCCTCTTCGAGCCAGACGTCAACGACGCCAACCGGCAAATCGCAGATTTCCTGGCTCTGCGACTATCCTACGTGCCCGGCGTCAGGCTTGCCGAGGCGGCGTGGGAACTGCCACCACCTGCTGACGCTCCACTGCCGATCGGCTATGATCTGCCGGACCAGAATTGGAGAACAAGGCACCCGTGGAACTCGATCTTCAGCGTTTCTATAACATCAATCGCCGTGTGGTGATGTGGGTCGCTTTCTTCGCGATCCTCTTCCTGCTGCGCGACTTCTTCGCGTTGATGTTCCTGACGTTCATTTTTGGCTTCGTCATGCGGAAGGTCGCCCGCGTCATCACCTACGCCACCCGCACGCCGTATTGGGCGGCGGTGGTCGTGCCGTATCTGATCCTGATTGCGCTGCTTGTGCTCCTGGTGGTCAAGGCCATCCCCCGCGTCGTCCTGGAGAGCGCCGAGTTCTCCCGCGAGTTGCCGGACCAGTTGAACGTTCTGGCCGGCGAGATCAAGAATGCGGCCGAGCGCCATGGGCTGGCGCCGGCGCTCACCAAGTACCTCCGGGCCAGCGACGGCCGGCCCGCGGATGAACCCACACCCGTCGTGCCGTCTCCCGAAGGAGCCTTTCCCTCGTCAGACGCTGCCGTGAAGAGTCCGCCGCCCACCACGCAGCCGATCAGCCCAGAAGCCATCATCGACAAGATCGAGGAACTCATTGTCGGGTTTCTGCCGGGCTCACAAGGCCGCGCTCCGGGCGAATACATGTCCGGACTCGTCGGCAAGTTCGTGGCCGGAGTGGTGGATGGCACGTTCACCTTCCTCCTGGCCGTTCTGCTCTCCTTCCTGATTGTTCTCGATTTCGACAAAATCCGCCAAGAGATGAGCGCCTGGCAGGAAAGCCCGGTCGGGCGCTTCTTCCACGAGGCTTCCCGCAGTGTGGTCAATTTCTCTGAGGTCGTCGGGACGGCGTTTCAATGTCAGCTCATGGTCGCCGCCCTGAACACCGTCATCACCTGTGTGGGACTGGTTATCCTCGACATCCAGCCCGTGCTGCTGCTCACCACCATCGTATTTCTGTTCGGCCTGATCCCGGTGCTGGGCGTGTGGATCTCCTCCGCCCCCATCGTGCTCATTGCCTTCAACGATTTCGGCTGGGAGCGGGCCGTGCTGGCCGTCGGGCTGATTACCATTGTGCATTTGCTGGAGGCGTATGTCTTCAATCCGCGCATTTACGCGGCCCGGTTCCACCTGAACCCGGTCGTCGTCCTGATCATCCTGCTGGTCGGCCATAAGCTTTTCGGCGTCTGGGGTATGCTGCTGGGCATCCCGGTCACCTACTACGTCTTGAACATCGCTCAGGTCCCGGCGCTGCCGCGCAAAATCCGCGGCCGAAAGAACGAGCTGCGCCAGCCGACGAAACCCATGCAGGCCTCAAGCCGCCCGCCAGCCTTGGGCTCGCCAGCCCCCGGCGAATCCGCTCCCAAAGCCCCCTGACACGGCAGGGGACGAGTGGTGGAGAGCTCGGGGCACGCCATAC
>BTUC01000426.1:0-6277 GCA_045863575.1 Phycisphaerae bacterium | reverse complement strand
GTGCATGACGGCGTCGACGGCATCGGGCCTGGCGCGCAGAATGCTGTTGTCTCGATCCATCGCCAGGGATCCGGCAATCCGGATACGTGGGAAAGAGTCGGCCCCGCCGTCCCCGTTCTTCAGGTCGACTGCGGCGGAGCGAAGGACTACGAATGGTCTGCCGCCTGGAACTCGGGCGAAGTGCCTACGGTACCGGGCGGCACATATGCGGTTCGGATCGCCCCCGAGCGTTCCGATGCGGCTTTCCAGGCATTCTGGGGGAAGAACGACACTCCGGCACAGGATTGCTACCGGGTGGCCAGGCACGGTTCCACGGGATTCGTGGGACGCAGCCTGTGGATGTATGTCGCGGGAGATGGCGATGGACTTCTTATTCCCGTCAATAAGCATATTCAGAAGGAACATGGCACCTTTGCCGGTTTTGCCAAACGCTGGAGCCAGACCTACGTGGCCCAAGGGCGAAGTCTCGCATCTGTGATTGTGTACGCGGCAACGAGCGGCTCCCAACCCAGCATCAACCGTCAGCGTGCCGCCCTCCGGGTCAGAAAAGGAGGACCTACTGGTGCAGTGGTCGGAACTGAGAAGATCGCCATTGGTTTGGGCATCCACACCGGTGATGCCTCCTGGGGAACATTCGGGACGGTCCTTGCACCCGGGGAGGTCGTACTCGAACCCGGCACAACCTATGCAATCGAACTGGAATCCATCGAGAACCACGCCTCACTGCACGGCTACGTCAATATCAAGGGTGTCGTCAGCGACGACAGACCCGGGTTCAACCCCTATCGTCAGCAGCCCGGCGAAGACTATCCACGCGGAACAGCTTATCGGGAAGGGAGCGAGGATGCACGTTTCGACCTGGATATGCAGATCGTCGAATATGAGCACCAGGGCACAGACTGGTCGCAGGCGGTCGCCCCGGAAAACCTGCTTGCCGGCGGCGAAGCAAAAGTAGAATCTCTACCTTCCGAGTCGACTGATTCCATGCACGTGGAAGGATGGTCCTTTCGCTCCCTCCAGCAGGGAACGACATGTCAGCTCGTTGAGGCGGGATCAGATGCGGAGGCTCGCATCCTTCGCATCGCCGGCGACCGGCCGGGTCTGCGCGCTATCGATGGGTATCTCGTGCGCCCAGTCGCAGGACTGACTTACCTCGAAACTTATCGCCTGAGTGGTCAGGTTCGTTCGTCGTGGCCATGGGATTTTGCCCACGCCTGCCTGGTAGGCATCGATACGACCGGTCAGCTCGATGACGTGGAGGCGGATACGATTCAGTGGGCGGCTTTGCCGTCCGTCCACAGCCATTTCGTGGATTACCAAAGCGAGCCCATCCGAACTCGCACGGGGCAAGCCAGTATCTGGCTGCGGGGCAAGGCATCGCCTGCCGACGGATATCCATTCAGCGCGGACTTCGTCGGCTTTGCCCTACGGCGTGTAGACACGGGAATTCCGCGTGCGCTTCCGCAACAAGAACGTTCTGGAAGGATGGCATTCCGACCGAACCCAGGGCGAACCATAGATGCGGAAGCACCACGCCGCAGATAGCCCTGCTGGGCGACACGCCCTAATCCCAGTTGTCATCGCACGCGGGATTCGCCGGGACGTTCTCGCCCGATTGGCATCCCCGAAAGATCACCAGGTCAGCCTGGTCGACGTCCACGTCACCGTCCAGATCGGCGTCGCCGCAGCCAGCGGGCGGAGCCAGACCGCCGGCCGTGCTGAAGCACTTCTGGAAGTAGCCGAAGTCGGCCTGGTCCACGTCGCCGTCGCAATCGAAGTCCGGCAGGACGCTGCGCACGGTGACGCTGACGCTGATGGCCTGCGGATCATTGACCGAGTTCGGGTCGCTCACCACGATCGTGGCGTTGTACGTCCCGCAGGACAGACCGTCCACATCATATGACACGGTGATCTCATCGGACTCGCCCGTGCTCGACCCGCCGGTCGGCGAAACGCTGAGCCATCCCGCATCGTCGCTGATGCTGTACTCGAGCGTCTCTCCACCGCTGTTGGTCACGGTGAAAACATCATCAGACAGCGACTGTCCCAGATCCACCGTGCGCGTCAGCGACATGGGGTCCAACTGGATTTGCGGCTGATCAGGCGGAATGGTGTAGCTGATCTCGTGCAAACGGCTGGAACTCGTCCAGCTTCCACAGTTTCCCGTGAAGCAGGTCTGCTGGTTGAACTCCAGGATGTACACCTTGCCGTTATACGCACACAAGACATCAATCGCCCGACCCAGGCCGCTCAGGAAGGTGTTGCTGACGAAGCCCTCATAAGGCTCGTCAAGCCGCAGCGTGAGCACGTCAAAGCCGGCCGTCGGCACATTCTCGAGAATGCCGAAACGGGCTACAAACGCACGGCCATGGTACTCCGGCGGGAACTTGATGGCCGCCGACGAGGTGTCCATCAGCGCCGGCTCGTAGAAATCGAGGCCGTCCGGCGAGGAGTGCGGGTGGAAGCCCCAGTAGACATCCGCCAGGTTGTCCTGCTCGCCGACCTGACCCGGACCCGGCTTGCCGTCCGGCCCATAATTCGCCCAGGCCGGCCGCACCACCAAACCGCCCGGCAGCGGCTGCGGGCCGACGTTCGAGCCGTCTGATGTACAAGTGATCGAGTTATTGCTGCCGTTCAGATCGCTGGCGAAACGATAGGGGAAGCCGTAGTGCTGCCCCGCCTCCAGCAGGTTGAACTCTTCTGCATAGTCGCAGTTGGTGTTGGGCCCGTTCTCGACGCCGAACAGCTTGCCATCCGCACGGAAGCTGATGTCGAAGCTGTTGCGGATGCCGTAGCAGAACGTCTCGACGTTCGAGCCATCGAGATTGCAGCGCAGGATGCGCATATTCTGGCCCTTGTCAGGCTCAGGGCCGTAGTGCGTATCCGAGCCCGAGTTGATGTACAGCTTGCCGTCAGGCCCGACGGCCACACCGCCCACGCCGTGGAACGTGCCGATGTTCGGCTCGTTGAGGGCCAGGATCTGCGCGAAGCTGAAGCTGTCGATGGCCGGATCCGCGTTGGTGTCCGTGCCTTTGACGATCTTGCCTATCCGGTTGGAGATATACATGTTGCCGGCCGGATCAAAGGTCATCCCCTGAGCCTCATCGAGGTTCAGCCCGTTGATCTGCGTTGTGGTGATGCCCCCGCCGTCGACATTCACGCGATAGAGCCGCACCGCTCCAGGCTGGCCCCCGGGGGCGTTGCTGACCGCGTAGATGTTCCGGCTCGTCGGGCTCTGGGCCAGCGAAACCATGTGGTGGATCGGGAACGTGTAGGTCCGGCGGGCGAACCCCGTCGGCAGCGAGTTGAGCGTGGCCGGCGCGGGGATGCAACGCACCTCCAGATTATCGAACTTTACCCCGGTCGTACCTGCACCGGTGTTGCCCGTCTTCAGGATCAGCGTGGCCGTCGGCCCGGTGGCCACGAAGGAGACGGTGTTCTTCACCGGCGCGTTCTTGGCCAGGGCGCCGTCCCAGGCGCCGCGCCCGTTGAAAGTGTCGTTCTTGAACAGCAGGAGGGTGTTGTTGTTGCCGTCAGTCTCATCCACACCGTTAACCGGCGTCCGGTTGCCGTTGATGACCAGCACCTCCGCCCACATGGTGTTGGACAGCGTGGGCGTGCTGCGCCAGGCGCCGGTGATGGTCACGACTTTGCCCGCCCCGCCGGTGCCGAACTGCTGATACACGCCGCCATTGAAGTTGTTGCCACTGATGGTCAACTCGCCGGCGTTCACCGAGATCGAGGGCGATCCGTTCTGGGTCCAGTTGCTCCAGCCGGTCAGGCCGTCGGAAAACGCACCGTTGGCGATGCCGCAGCTTGCGCCACCCTGTGAGGCCCCTACCTCTACGAGCGACACGTCATCAAACCACATGCTCACGCCGTTCGTGTCACAGCAGGCGCCGCCCTTGAGCACGACGGTCATGGTGTTGCCGGTGGCCGTCCGCTCGCCGTTGCGGTTGTTATAGTCCAGGCCGGCGACGCCGTTCTGGTCGTGGGCCCAGACCCAGCCAAAGTCAGCCGTGAGCGGATAGGTGTTGATGTCGTAAGCGTACATGTAGTTCGGTCGCACGACCTGTTCGCCGCCGTCGTCCGCCTGGGCCATGGAGAACGGCCCATCGATCAGCAGGATTTCACACCAATTGGAGGCGCCGAAGCGCTGCCCCTTCCAGTAGGCGTCGATTCGGTAGGCCTTGCCCGGCGTGACGCTGACCTGCTGGTATACACCGAAGCTGCCCTGGCCGTTGGTGCTGATGCGCAGGCACTTCGTGCCCAGGTGCCCGGCCTGCGTGTTGTTGAAATCGTAGGTTTCGCCGGATCCCCAGGGTGCCCGCCAGGTGGTCCAGCCAGTCGATCCCGCCTCGAAACCCCCATTGACGACCAGATTCTGCGCGAAGGCCGGAACGGCCAAAGCTGACAGAATCAGCGCAGTAACACTGATACCCTTCATCCGTTGAAGTCTCCGCAAGAGAGTGCCCGAACTTGTGCTCCGCGACGGGAACCCGGCCCTCCGGTCCGCCGAATGCAAGTATACCGGATTTTACCCCAGTTGAGCTTACCCAAAATGCGAGCGATCGCGCAAAGCCCACCAGAGGCTCGCGCCAATATCCCGCAACTTCATTTATATCAATATTTTAAATCTATGGATTACCTGTGGCCGCAGAGCCCGGAACTGCTGCAAATCCAGCAAAAAAAAGGCGGGCAGCGCGGCGGACACTTCGGCCGATAACAGGAGCTGCGCGATCCAGTCTGGGCGTCGCGTATCAGGGAGATGCCGAACTGATCGGTTCAACGCCCGGACGAGCCGTTTCGCGGGCCTCCCCCTCGATGAGGATGTGGTCGAAGCTGGCATGATCGTCGAACGAGCCGACGCCGACATGGCCCCAGTCGTACGTGCGGTCGGTCAGGCGAAAGACCGGCTCAGCATCTTCGTCGTAGGCATCAACGTAGACCTCGATCAGACCGGTATCACAATTCCGCAGCAGATCGACTTTATGCCAGGCCTTGTCGGTCAACGTCGGAGGGGGCTGCTCTGAGGCCTGGACCAGGGCGCTGCGGTTGGCGCCGTCCACACGCACCACCATGTTGTGCATGCCATCCGCGAGGCCGGACAGATGCACGTAGTAAAAATGCGTGTCGTCCTGCCGCCCGAAAATGAGCACGGCGTCGCGTGCTGCCACGGACGGATCACGATCCACGCGCACGCGCGCCGACAGGCTGAAAGTCCGGAACTGGTACTTGCCGTAGAGCGCGTATTCCTGCGGGCGCCGGACACCGGGGAGCATGGGCCGCCTGGGCGGCTGGGCCATCTGAAGGAACTGGCGCTCCCCCTCGCGAGCGATCCGCCACAGCTCCGGCGTGCGGAAAACCCAGGCCTCGCTCGCCTCGGAGAGATCAAATTGCTCGGCGATGCTCACTCGGCTGACGGCCTGCGGCGCGGCCGCGTGAGGCTGGGTACACCCGGCGAAGACGGAGAGAAGGAGGGGTAGGCAGACGGAGAGACGGAGAGACAGAGAGACGGGGAGAAAACGACCGAGATTCTCCCTTGCTCTCTGCGCGTGTTCCTCTCTCTGTCGCTCCATCTCTCTGTCTCTCCGTCTCAGCAGCTACTCGTCAATACCCAGATCCCGCTTGGTCAGCAGCGCATCGAACTTGAAGCCCGCGCCCTCGATGTTCTCCCGCGCCCCTTCCTGGCGGTCGATGACGGCCACGATTTTCTCGACCACGGCGCCCAGGCCGGCGATCACTTTGGCGGCCTCCAGCACCTGGCCGCCGGTCGTGGCCACGTCTTCGACCAGCAGGACGACGTCGCCGGGCGCGATCCGCCCTTCATACATCTTCTGCGTGCCGTAATCTTTTTTTGCGTTGCGGATGATCACAAATGGCTTGCCGCTGGCCAGGGATGCGCTGGCCGCCAAGGCCACGCCGCCCAGCTCGGCGCCGGCGATGCGTGTCGTCTGAGCCGAGGTGTGGCGTGCAAACCGCTCACCCAGTTCCCGCAGAATGGCAGGCTCTCCCTCGAACAGATACTTATCCAGGTAGTACTTGCTTTTGCGACCGGAGCGCAAAGTAAAATCGCCGTGCAGGAGGGCCGCCGACTTGATCGCTTCGAAGAGTTCCGGATCATGCATATTTGTGGGCTCGCAGTTCTCAGTTTTCGGTCACCAGTGCCCGTCCAGTTCGGCAGTTCCGTAGCGGCGCGCCCCCCGGTGGGGCGGGAATGGGGTTGTTACGCCCGGCCCGGGGGCGGGCCCCACCCGAGACTGGGGTATATCCATAA
>BTUC01000425.1:0-6283 GCA_045863575.1 Phycisphaerae bacterium | reverse complement strand
AACGCCTCATTGTTCGGCAGCGTATACGGCAGGTTGCCAGCGGCCAGCGTCGTTGAGCCGACCGTGACCGAGCCCTTGGCAGGCAGTGTCGTGATGATGAAACTCAGGGCGTCACCGTTCGCGTCCGTTGCCTGAAGCGTGATCTGGATCTGCTGCCCGGGCTCGATCACGAAGGACGCGTCGGCCGCCACCGGCGCCGCGTTCTGAGCCAAGGCCGGAGTGGCGGTCAGAAGCGCTGCCAGGATCGGCACCGCGAATCGCCCCTGAGCCGTGCGAGAGCCACCTGTTGAGGTCACGGCGCGCAATGTCCCCGAGTGTGCAGATCTCATAGCGCACATATCGGTCCTTGACGGCCGTGACTTGAAAACCAGCGTGGCTGCCTGCCGGGGGCTCGCCAACTCGATCGCAGTGAGGGCGCGAGCCGAGGGTCAAGTAAATAGTCGCGTGACGGGGACGACAAAACCGGCCAAGACCTTCGAGTGAGCGTCTTCTCTCCCCGTCACCACGGTTTCGGACCAGTCGTCATCGCCCCGTGTCAGGATGGTGACCCGCTCCTCTTGAGGATCGACAATCCAGTACTCCCGAATGCCGGTTGACCAGTAGTCGTGCCGCTTATCACGATAGTCGCGTGAGACGTAGTCCGGCGACACCACTTCGGCCACCCATATCGGGACCAGCGTTTTCCATCCCTGCCACCCCACAGCCGAACCACTCCACTCTTCATAGAGCGCCAGATCCGGTTCGCGCACGTTGGTCTTGCCGGGAACGGGGACAGTAGCATTCGAGGTGATGTGGGCGAACCGCCCCGGGTGGGCTTTGCCGAAGTCATAGAGCGCCTGATAGAGGCGATTCACGGTGTGGTCGTGGCCTGGACCTGGTGTCGGCGACATCGTAACGATCCCCTCGACGAGTTCGTACCGGTGGCCCTCCGGCAGATCGGCTTGCAGGTATTCATCCACGGTAAGCCGGAGGTCGGGCAGCGCTTGGGGGGACAGGACAACCATCTCTTCACCTCAATGGCATTATACCATCGGAGGGCTACACGGTCACCGGCGTCCGCGGCACATCAATCTTGACGAAGACGTCGTCGTACTGGTGCTCCAGGTAGCTGCGCGACGGGCCGGAGCCGATGTGATCCCAGGGCAGGATCTCGTCATAACCACGCTCGCGATGAGCATAGAAAGCCGGATCAATGCCGGTCTGCTCGAACGCGCGCAGCCAGAGGCCGTAATCGAAGGCTTCATCCCAGCCGTCCATGCGCGCGCCCAGGCGGAAGGCGGCCTCGATGGTCGGACCCAGGCGGCGATCGCCGCGGGCAAACACGCCTTCGAGAACCGAACGCTCGGAACTGTGCGCTTTCACCTTCACGTTGGACTTGGCCGACCGGGTACTACGGGCGAGCAGGCGGCGGGCCTCGTTGAAATATTCCACCGTCTGCTGGGCGGCCCACTGAAACGGCGTGTGCGGCTTGGGCACCAGCCAGCTTACACTGGCATTGACTGCTGCGGGCCCGCCACGGACCGCCCGGCGAGCCTCGCTCACCTCGCGGGCAAGATCAAAGATGCCGGTGATATCTTCCTCCCGCTCGCCGGGGAAGCCGCACATGAAATAGAGCTTCACCGTCCGCCAGCCGGCGGCGTAAGCCTGCTTCACGCCGTCGATCAGATTTCCGTCGGTGACTTTCTTGCGGATCGCCGCCCGCATGTCGTCGCGGGCCGCCTCGGCCGCGATGGTCAGGCCGCTCTTGCGGACGCTGCTGGCCATCCACGGAATATTGGCCAGCATCTTGTCCACGCGCAGCGAGGGCATCGACAAGTTCACCCGCCGGTCCTTGAACCGCTCGTTGATCCGTTCGGCCAGCTCGCGCAGGTTGGGGTAGTCGGCCGTCGAAAGGCTCAACAGCCCGATCTCGTCGTGCCCCGTGGCCCGCCAGGCTTCTTCAGCGATTTCGAGAATACGATCGACGCTGCGCAGCCCCAACGGCCGCTTGGTATAGCCCGCGTGACAGAAGCGGCAGCGCTGCGGGCAGCCGCGCATCACCTCGATGCTGATGCGGTCGTGAACAATCTCGGTGTACGGGACCAGCGGCCGGGTCGGAAACGGAATGGTTTCGAAATCCGGCGTCTGGCAGCGGCTGATGCGCGTCCTCGGTTGTCCATCGGACGTGGTCAGCCGATCCGACACGTGCAGCGCCGCGATGGTTCCGTCGGGGTGATAATCGAACGTGTAGAGCGAGGGCGCATAGAGCCATTCGAAGCGCCGGGCCATCTCCAGGATCATGTCCTGCCGGGAAGCGCCCTGCCGGCGCATTTCCCGATAAGCCTCGATGATGGCGGCCATGCTGTGCTCGCCGTCGCCGATGACCACCAGGTCCACGAAGTCGGCGACCGGCTCCGGGTTGTCGGCCTGGGGCCCGCCGACCACCACCAGGGGATGCCGCTCGTCGCGATCCGCGGCATGCAGCGGAATGCCCGCCAGTTCGAGCAGGTTTAACAGGTTGGTAAAGCCCATTTCGTACTGGAGCGAGATGGCGAAAATGTCTGCCTCGCCCACCGGCTGGCGGGTGTCCCAGGTGAACAGCGGGATGCTCCGATCGCGCATGACCCGCTCCGCGTCCAGCCACGGTGCGTAGACCCGCTCGGCGCAGACGCCCGGCATGTGGTTGCACAACCAGTAGATGATCTGGCAACCCAGATGGCTCATGCCGATCGAATACGCATCCGGGAAGCCGACCGCCACCCGCACCTCGGCGCGCTGCCAGTCGCCCGGCTGGACGATCTGGTTCCACTCCCCGCCGATGTACTGGCCGGGCTGAGTCACTCGGGGCAATAGCTCTTCACTCACCCGCTCGCGCAGGGTCATCGGGGATACCTCATCAGTCTTTGTCGTCTGCAATCCGGCTCGAACCTTCCGGCATTATATCACCAGCCGTACGGCCAGCGCAGCACGCCGTGGCCCGGTTTCAGCCGCCAGTCTTCGCGTGGTTGGAAAAACGGAGAGGGCCACGAATGTGGCCTTGCGGAGGGCGTTACCGTTGCCGGTAGACGATGCGACCGCGGGAGAGGTCGTAGGGAGAGACTTCGACCGTCACAATATCCCCAGGTACGATGCGAATGAAGTTCTTCCGCATCTTGCCGGAGATGTGAGCCAGGACCTCGTGCTTGGTTCCGCCCGAGTCCGCCTCCACCAGAAACTGCGCGTTGGGGAGGGCCTTGACGACCCGGGCATCAAATTGAATCGTATCCGACTGAGCCACAGATGTAATCCTACAAGTACTGGTTTACGGCCGCCCATGGCCGTAATGCTGGAAACCGTCTATTATCCGCTGCCGAGCCCGTGAAGGCAAATCAGGCTTTCGCCCTTCGCTTCGCCCCAGACGGCCGTCCCCCGAATCGCGCGAGCTCATTTGGCAGACGGAGTCTTCAACTCTGTCGGCTGCGCCGGGCGCCAGGGTCGCCTACACGGTGGGGGCGGACGCAACCACCACGCCATGGCCATCCTCCGAGAATAGATCATCCCTCATATCCCGACCCGGTTCGGATCTCGATGTGGGAGGCTCAAAGAGAGCGAACATGCATTCCGCCGGGAGACAACCACGTCAACTTGGCCCTCCGAACTGCCGATCAGCCCCCTATGGTGCCCGACTACCTCGGAACCCTCCTCATTGCGGCTGGCGGAGCCGCCGTCTTTCTGCGCCTGGTGGCCAAGGAGAAGAACCGTCGGGAGCGGCACCTGCTCTATCGCCTGGACGAGCAAATCAAGAAGCTCAAGGAAGAGGAGAGGCAGAATCCCGCCGAAGCGGTGGTGGCGGAAGCCGTCGCCGAGCCCGTTGAACAACCTGAAGCGGCCTGATGGTTCTCCGCTGCTCCCAGCCATGCGTTGACTTGGGGCGGCGGCCTTCGTATGGTGACGACCGATAAACTCTGAGGATCTCTGCCGCAGGAGTCTGCTCAGCGTGTCCGATATTCCTCTACGTCACCGCTCTATCCACCGGAACGCGACCATTGCCACGTGGGCGGCCGGGGCCGCCGGCCTCGTCCTGGTCGGAGCCGGCATTTACGTCATGGCGGCTATCAGGCCAGGCGAGGGGGCACTGGTCCTCTCCGCCGGCGTGATGCTGATCTGCTTCGCGGTCATCCTGCAAGCCGGCGTATTGCTGTTGATGAAGGCGGAGGCCAACATCAACCGGATCAACAACACCGCCCTGGATATCTTCGATCTGCTTCGCCAGTTGGATCCACATGTCCGCACCATCGCGGACAACAGCCTGATCTCGGACGCGGCCAAGTCGATCACCCATCGTGAGCGGGAGAGCGAGGCTCTGCGCCAGGCCATCCGCGAGGAGATGTACAGCGGCGACTGGGAGGCCGCCCACTACCTTATCGATGAGATGGAGCGGCGGTTCGGCTATAAGCTCGAGGCCCAGAAGCTTCGCGACGAGATGATCCACGTCCGCGAAATGACCATCGAGGAAAAGATCGGCCAGGCCATCGCCCACATCGAGCGGTTGCTCAATGAGCACAGTTGGGACCGCGCCAGGCAGGAATCCGAGCGGCTGATGCGGCTGTTCCCGCGTCATGAGCAGGTGCTCAGGCTGCCGGCCGAGTTGAGCCGCCGGCGTCAGATGCACAAGCAGGAGCTGCTCACCCGCTGGAAGGCCGCCGTGGCCCGGAGCGAAATTGATGAAGGCATCGCCATTCTGACGCAGCTCGATCAGTATCTCACCCCCACCGAGGCCCAGGAACTGCGCGATTCGGCGCGTGACGTGTTCAAGGCCCGCCTGCTGAACCTCGGCGTCCAGTTCGGCCTGGCCGTTTCAGAGGCACGGTGGCGCAACGCTCTGGAAGTTGGGCTCCAGATCCGCCAGGAGTTCCCCAACAGCCGTATGGCCCAGGAAGTCGCCGACAAGCTTGAAACGCTGCGCGTTCGCGCGGGCTTCGTCGCCGATGCGGATATGATCGAAGCCCGATCATCCGCGCCGACGGCCCCGCCCGCTACTCGATAACCAGCCGGGCGCCGGGTCCCTCCCCGCAATCGGCCTCAGAAACAGGGAGCGCAGAGGCCAGGTCCCGAGGACCACCCGCCCATCAGGCCTGTCACCGCCTTGTGCCCAGACTACAGCCCGGCGCTGAAATCGTCTTCCTCTTCCTGTGGTGCCGACTTGGCGGCCGCCGGAGCCGACGGTGGCGGCGCCGCGGGAGCCGGGCGCGATTCCTCATCCTGCTGCCGCGGGCCACGCTGTTCCGCAGCGCGGGGCTCCCGCTGTGGCGCGGTGTCCCGACCACGGTCATTGCGGCCGTTCCGCCGGCCTCCTCGATCCGAACGGCCGCGCTCGTCTCGAGCCGGCGGCTCGCGTCGGCCTGCGGCAGGTGTGTGTGGCCGCTCCTCGGCTGAACCCTTCTCGGGTCGCCCGTGCCGGGTGGCGGCCTCGCGTTTCAGGTCGGCGATCAGCGAGTTGTAATCGCTGAACTCCCCCTCGACAGCATCCTTCTGGACGGTTTCCGGCTCCTCTTCGGCCGCCGCGATATCTGCGGCTGGCGCCGGTTGCGGCGCGGCCGCTACCACCTTGGCTGCGGACTGCCGCCGCTGCTCCTCCTCGACCAGGTGGGTCACGTCGTCATCGCCGAAATCATCGTAGACCGGCGGGCGGTAATCCGGCGATTTGGACCGTTCCAGCTCGGCCTCATAGGCCTGCACCACGGCAGTCTGTATTCGCTCGCGGCATCCCGCGTTGATCGGGTGGGCCACGTCCGCATGCAGCTTCGCGCGGCCCATGGGATCCTTGGGAGCGCGGTTCTCGTTCAGCTTCAGACCGCAGTCGTTGCAGTACTTGGCCCGCAAGTGGTTTTTGCAGCCGCACCGCGGGCAACGGTCGGCCAGCTTGCGGGAAGGCATGGCCACAAAGGGCCCCGAGAGCCCGTCGATAATCTTCAGGTCCCGGATGACGAAGTCGCCGTCCAGCGTGATGCTGCAGAACGCACGCAGTCGTTCACTGGAATTCTCCACCAGCTTGATGCGAACTTCACTGATCTCCATAGATGCATCTCCATTGCGGGAGCCAGGAAAAGCTTTCAGTCTGACCTCTGCTCATCCAAGCCGACCCTTGCCGTCTGCCTCAGTTTTCGGTAACGCCGTCGTGTGACGGCACCTTCGGCTCGCACTCCTCTGCCAATCGAACCACATGCGTCACCAGGCCCAGTTCACTGGCAGACTGCCGGGCGAACCCCTCCGCCTCCAATCGGGCATCAAAGGCGGTGAATAGCGTAGATCCGCTGCCCGAGAC
>BTUC01000424.1:0-6283 GCA_045863575.1 Phycisphaerae bacterium | reverse complement strand
GTTCTCCGGCCGGGCAACAACCGCGCGGGCTAAAGCCACGCGGCTCGTCTATGGGGCTCGTTCACGCGGCGCGTTACTGTGTCCGTTCCACCGCCTCGACCTTGTCACGTCCGCCGTACTTGTCGAACCACGGCTTCGCGCAGCGGCGCAGGACGTCGTTGAGCGCTTCGATGTTCTTGACGCCCCGATCGGCCAGCCAGTCTTCGAGGGCCTTGACCCCCTGCTGCGCGTAGACCGGAATGCCCTCTTTCCAGGTGGCCCGGCCGCAAAGCACGCCGGCATAGGGCACACCCGCATCGCCGGCCATCTCCAGCGACTCGCGAAAAACGTCGTCATCCACGCCGGCCGACAGATAAATGAAGGGCAGGTGCGTGCATTCGGCCGCCGTGCGGAGGATGTCCTTGGCCTGCGACGCGTCATAGGCCACCTGGCCGCTCTTGTTGGCTTTCGAGCCTTTCACGAACGCGATGTTGAACGGAATCTCGGCCTTGAGCACATCCACGCGATACTGCGGCTTCGAGAACTCGCGCATGTAGCCCATGACCAGATCGGGCTTGCGCTTCGCAAAATCCACGCCCTTTTCATCGCCGGCTTTGGGATCGTAGGCCACCACTTCGAGGAAGAAAGGCATCTCCTCGGCCGCGCACTCGGCTCCGATCCTTTCGATCCAAGCGTGCTTGATGTCGTTGACCTTCGGGTCGTCGTCCGAAGCGTAGTAGAGCAGCAGCTTGATCGCGTCGGCGCCCTGTTCGCGGAGGCGGCGGACGCTCTCATGGTCGAGCAAATCGCCCAGCCGGCCGGGCTGAGTGGCATCGTAGCCGGTCTTCTCATACGCCAGTAGCAGGCCTGCCTGCCGAGCCCGAGCGCGGATGGCCCGCTGGCCGTATTCGGTGTCCAGCAGAATGGCGCTGGCGTGCGGCGTGAGCACCTTGCTGACCGCCTCTTTGAACTCGGCCATGACTTCATCGGGGAGTTGCTTGGCGTCCACGCCCTTTTCCTTGGCGATGGACTTCTTGAGCGAGCCGCGCTGGTCCATGGCCGCGGCGGCAATTACGCCCCGCTCGTCCGCGAGTCGTTCCAGGCGCTCGAGCTTGTTCCGGGATATCCTGGCCATCATCATCCTCCAGCCCCTCAGCGGAGCCGAGTCAGGCGTAAAAACAAGAACGGCCAACCGACCTCGCCCGCGGCCAGGCGTTGGAAGCTGGCCGGGCATGCCGATTGGCCCTGACATCCAGCGACCTCAGCCAACGCCTGGCCTTCCAAGAAGACCGGTACCCTGGGATCGCCACCTGATTGTGAACACCCGCCCGCCGAGCCGCCGACCGCAGGTTACCGGCCGACCTTTTACCGGGCTCGATGTCTCAGCCTATCATCGGCACGAAAATCAAGGATGTCAAGCGACGGCTATCCACATGACCTGTTTCTCGGGAGGATCTGGGAACTGCGTCACAACCTCACGGCATACGACTCGGCCTACGTGGCCCTGGCCGAATCGCTCGACGCCGTGCTGCTGACTGCGGATGAGCGACTGGGCCAAGCCAAAGGGCGCCGCGCCGTGGTGGAGACGATCGAAGGCGCGACCCGCGCAGAGGAAAGGCCCGGTACGTCGCGGCGCCGGGCCTCGTCAACAGCGGGTGATGGGACTTGAACCCACGACATTCACGTTGGCAACGTGACGCTCTACCACTGAGCTACACCCGCGTGGCCAGCCAGCACTATACCGGGTTCGCCGGGAGATTCAAGAGCGGCGATCGATCCGTTCGAGAACGCTGGACTTGAATCCGGGTGGTTCCCCGGTATGTATCCCGGCCAGGTACCCGCGGGGAGATCATAGGCAGCCCATCCACGTTGTCCAAATCCGCATCATCGACGGCCGTGAGCGCCCCAGTCAGGCGCCCGCCGGCAGGCGGAATGCCGCCAGCCCGCCAGCGCCGAAGGTGGGCTATTCCAGGCCCGGCAGTGCCAGGGCACGAGCGGAAGGAGAATCCGGGCTCCGTGAACCGGCGGCGAGGAACTTCCGAACCCCGAGCCTCGGCTTCCTTCAGCGGAGCTGCCGAGACAACCGCGGCCGAACCAGGGTGTTCGAAGATCGTCCAGAGACGGGCCATCGCCGGCCTGGCTGCGTATCGTCCAGGCCCCAACAGAACTTAAAGCAATACACGAGGCCGAAAACACCGAAAGCGGGCAACAACAAAGTAGAGGTCCCCGCTTCGCCCTCGGCCGGTGATTGGCAGGTGATCAGGCGAGGAGGAACACCTGCTGCGCCACGGCGCCGCAGGCGAGCACCGCCAGCTTGTCGCAGGCAGGGTCCGCCAGCGCGTCAGAGACAGGACCCGGTAATTTTAAGGCAGACGCAGATATTGACTTGAATTAAGTAATGCCCGAGTATTACACTAGAAGGTGCGGAGGATGTGATACGTTCTGATACGACGGTCGGCTTATCGTCGTCACCCCGAATACTCGGTTCACAACACGTTGCCTGTTTTGGGAGGTTACCCCGTGCGTCGTCCCGCCCTGAAAGCCTTCACGCTCATCGAAGTCCTCGTCGTCGTCGCCATCATCGCCCTACTGGTTGCCATCCTGCTGCCCTCCCTGGCACGGGCAAGGGCCCAGGCACGCAGCACCAACTGCCTCAGCAACCTGCACCAGTTCGGTATCGCCCTGCAAGGCTATTCGGTCGAATGGAAGGGTGTGGTTCCACGGGGTGCCAACCGCGACGAAATGAATTGGCAGCAAATCGTTTGGAAGGCCTTCGGCGACAAGACGAGGTATCCTCGCGTCAATCTCATGAAGATCGACAGGATGCCCATTTTTCACTGCCCCGAGCGCGTCAACACACAACCTCTGCCTGCGCTCGACTACTCAGTCAATGCATTAGATGCCAACGGACGCAACAAAGATGCAAACATGTGGTTAGAGGTCAAATACTCAAACCTCAGTTCGATTCGGCGCCCCACCGACACCGTGTATATTGGAGATGCGGAGAAGGAGGAGAACAACAATGGCCTCGATCCGCTCAGGACGAGTCGAGAGCAGTGGTGGAAGGTCGCGTATCAGGGGGCGGCAGACACTCTTCCTGGCCTGGATGCGTTTGATGTCTGGAACGCCGAGCTACTGCCGGAGAACACGGCTAACAAGACCAACGATAAGGTGGGCCCTCGCCGTGTAGCACGTGACATGCACCTCAATCGCCTCACTAACTTCGTTTTCTTTGATGGACACGCGGCATCGTTCCAGCGGGCTCCGCAATCCTGGCCAGAAGTCGAAAAACATGAGCTGTGGCTACGCCGCTTCGGCATCAAGGATCCTGAGAAGGTCAAGACGGATCCGCTGAATTAGCTACTTGCTGGATGGGAGAAATATCAGCCGGCCCACTCGCTGGAGTGGGCCGGTTTCATTTTGAATGCTGCATTTATCTTTTAAGAACAGGCAGAAAGTCAGCAGTCAACGGACATTGAGAATGCATTTTCATCCACGGGTGGCATGTAGAGACCGATGCACTTCCCGCCTTATCAAGAAAACGAGTCCCGCCACCAACACCGCTGGGACGGCCAGCATGAGGTAGATGCTGTAGGCGTAGCCCGCGGACATGCTGCCGACCTGGCCGGAGCCGGTGACGGCCGCGTCGGTGGCCTGCACGCTGACCTTGCAGTTGGGGCAGGCCCAGCCCAGGGTGGGTAGTGCCAGCAAGGCAAGTACGGCCAGCCAGCCGGCAAATCGCAGTGAGCTCTTTGGGATCATCCGTCGCATCGGGGACCTCGTCTTGAGACAAGAGGAATGTGGGAAAGTGGGCAGGTGACAGGTGGGCTCACCTTCACTCGCTCTCGCCTTCGCACGCGTTCTCACGTCAGCGCGCATTAGACCCGCGCGCATTGGCACGTCCAGTTTTGACGCGTTCACGCTTTCTCCGGTTCGGCCTTTCGCCCGTCGGCACTTTCTCGCGTTCTCCCTTTCGCACCTTCACACCTTCTCACCATCGCAGCTACCCGGTCGTCTTATCCCCATCACGCCGCCGCCGCCCCGGCCAGCTTTGGCGCCAGGTGGTACAGCATGAAATAGACCACAACCCCCGTGACCGACACGTACAGCCAGAACGGCAGCGTCCAGCGGGCCACGCGGGTGTGCCGCGTGAACTGGCCGCGCCAGGCCCGGTACAGCGTAGCCAGCACCATGGGCACGATGACGATGGCCAGCACCAGGTGCGTCCCCAGGACGACCAGGTACACCGACCGTACGGCGCCCAGATCCGGGAAGCGCGTATGCGCCGAGCCGGTGGTCTGCTGCTTGATCACGTGATACGTCACGTAGCTGGCCAGAAACAGCAGCGAGACGATCACCGCAGCGATCATCAGCCGCCGGTGCGTCTCGCGCCGGCCGCGGCGGATGGACACGAAGCCGGCCGTCAGCAGCGCCGCCGCGGTCGCATTCAGGCAGGCGTTCAACGTCGGCAGCCAGCTCACGTCCATTACGCCGCCTTCTCCTCCAGCAACCGGCGAGCATCGGCCTTGAGCTGCTCGACCGATTCGGCCGACATCCCGTCATAGTAGCCGCGGATCCGCCCCTGCCGGTCCACCAGCACGAAGCGCGTGCTGTGCAGAATCGGATGGTCGGGATCGGCGGCGACACCCTCCTCATCGACGATCGCCGCCAGCTTGAACCCTTCCGTGGAGAGGCGGTAAATGTCCTCGCGACCACCGGTCAGAAAAAGCCACTTCTCCTTGTGGGCCCGGTAGCGCTGGGCATACTCCTGCAACCGCTGGGGCGTGTCGTTGACCGGATCGACGGTGATGGTCACCAGGCGCAGGTCGCCGGCGTCGGCGAGATCCGCCTGGAGACCCGCCATTTTCGTGGTCATCAGCGGGCACGGACCCGCGCAGCTCGTGAAAACGAAATCGGCGATCCAGACCTTCCCCACCAGCGTGTCGAGCGTCACCGGCCGTCCGCGGCGCGCGGTCAGCGAGAACTCAGGCAGCCCATACATGACCGGCAGCGACTCGGTCGTGGCCGCGACGGGCGTCTGCGAATCGGCCGCCTGCCAGCCGCGCCAGACCAACGGCAAGAGCAGGGCCAAGGCAAGAGCGGCCAACAGCGGCGCCCAGAGGAAGGTCAAGTTGGCCACCGGCCCGGGCGTGCGACTGGGCACAAGAATCCGCCGCCAGAGCGGTACGCCCTTGCCTCCAGGCACCGACTGACCACGGACCGGCTCACCATAGGAATCATGCTGCATCATCGCGAAGCTCCGCCAGTTCGCCCGGCCATTACCACGCCCATCCCCAGCGTGGCGACCGCGAACAGAAACGAAACCGCCAGCGACAGGCCCGTACCGGGCATGCCTCCGCCCGTCACCGCGGTCACGTCTGCGTAGAACGGCGCTCGAACGGCCGATACCGCATAGGTCACCGGATTGGCCCACATCACCCATTGTAGCCAGGTCGGGGCGCCGGCTGCAGGAAACAGGGCTCCACTCAGCAGCCACATGGGGATGAGCACCAGGTTCATGATGGCATGGAATCCCTGGGTGGATTCCATCGGCCAGGCGACGAGAAAGCCCAGCCCGGTCATGCCGAAGGCCACCAGCAACGTGATCGGGACGAGCGCGGCCGCCCCGGCCAGGCTCAGCTCGATGCCGCTGATCGGGGCCAGGATGCAGAACAGCAGCCCCTGGACCCACGCCAGCGTGGCCCCGCCGGCAATCTTGCCCAGGACCACGCTCCAGCGCGGCGCGGGCGAGACGAGGACGGACTGCAGGAACCCTTCGCGCCGATCCTCGATGACCGAGATGGTCGAGAAGATGGCCGTGAAGAGCAGGATGAGCACCAGCGTGCCGGGGAAGAAGTACTCGAGGTAGCCGATCTGGGCCGAGCTGCCCGGCGGCCGAAACGACCGCCCCAACCCCAGCCCGATCAGGAGCCAGAACACCACCGGCGACCCCAGAGCCCCCGCCACCCGGCTGCGCTGCCGCAAAAACCGCACCACTTCGCGCCGCCAGAGCGTCCCCACGGCCAGCCAGGCCGAAGGCCGTGCGCCGCCGGCAACGCGGCTCTCCTTGCCCTCACCAGCGGGTGGGAGCGCCTCCACAGGCGTCGCTGCGACAGGCTCGATGGGTGTCTCTCTGACCATGTTGTAGTTCCGACGAGACGACCAAGCGTGATTGCTGTTCTCTGTTGCGTCCGAAAGCAAGCTGTCTCAGCAGTGGTTGGAAACCACGGATGCTCTTCTCGCTCCCGGCACTGCTGACACAGCTTGCTGTTACCCACAAGTCGGCGGCGGCGTATCCTCCGCC
>BTUC01000423.1:0-6293 GCA_045863575.1 Phycisphaerae bacterium | reverse complement strand
ATGATCTTGAGCACCGTCCAGTCGCGCAGCAGAAGCTGGCCGAGGATGACCTCATACTTGGCCACGCGCCCCTTCTGGAGCAGAAAGCCGAACACGACGCCGGTCAGCAGGCCGAGCAGCAGTTTGAGTGGTTCATCAAACACGGCGGGCTCCTTCACGGCCATAGAGGACGAATGCCGTGCCGATGGCCACGGCGAAGATCAACGCGGCGAACAGCCAGCTTGAGACGGCCAGTTGCAGCGTGCCGCTGATGGCGTGGCCGCTGGTGCAACCCTTGGCCAGGCGTGCGCCGAACATCATGAGTGCGCCGCCGCCCAGGGCGGCCGTCATGCGCAGCGCGGTGCTGTTGCCGAAACGCGAGGCCCACAGCCGAGGCACGCGGATGAGCTCACGATCCTTGGAGAGAAGCGCGCTAGCCAGGGAGCCGAAGAACACGCCCAGCACGAGCATCCATTCCCAGCCGATCTTGGGTGGCTTGTTCTCCGGGCTGGTGAAGTAGGCATGCTCCTGGGCCATGCCCGGCGCGGCGGCCTTGGCTCCAAGTGCGGCCGTGTTCTCAAACGCGCTGGTGATGCCGATGGGATGGTTGGCCGTGGCAAAGGCAAACCAGCTCAACACACCGATCCCAGCCCCTACGGCGTAGGGAGACCAGGATTTCCTGCGCAAACCATTCATGCGATATCTCCCGCAGAATGTACAAAAGCAATCTCTGCTCAATCTATATGCGCCTGCCTCCCAGCCGATCAACATGACCACCGAATTCACCAGAGGTTGTCGAGACTCAGCCGGTGAACCGGATCTGCCGCTCAGGCTCTCTGGATGCGCACATCGGTTGGAATCTGAATGCGGCCCTTCTCCTTCATCCAGTCTCGGATCACTTCATACTGCTGCTGATGCTCTTTGCGTTCGCGGCCGTGGATGAGTGCTTCATAATGGTGTCCACCTGCGGCGAGCATCGAGTTGGTCGCGACCCCGTAGGTGTGTTGCGGGTTCAGCGGAGTGCTCCCTGCTTTCACATCCCGCACGCGCCGAAACGCCTCAGCCTCGGGCTCATAGCTGAATCGCAATCCGCTCACCTGGATCATGCCGCCGACCTTCTTTTTCGGGTCGTCGGAGAATATGTTCTCGACCGCCTGCTCCAGCACCCGGAGAACCTGCTCTCCCGAGAGGCTCATGGTCACCACCTTGGACTCGTGCGGCACCAGATTGCGCAACCCGCCGGCAGTGATTGGTCCGGCCTGGAGGGCCACGCCGTAGCCGACGCCCGGCAACAGGGCCAGATCGCTGCCGGTCACCTCGCGCAGGATATCGGCGAACAGCGAGTCGGCCGGTGATTGCTGGTCACGGTGGCGCGGCTGCTGGCCGGCGAGTGTCTGGGCCCGCACGACCGCTGTGGTCGCCTCGGCGATGATTTCATTGAGCCGGTTCCGCAACGGCGAGGCGATCTGGTCAATCATTTTGGCTATTCGCGCGTCCGCCGGAAGCGAGTCATGGTCGAGCGGAATGAGTTCGCGCTCATGTGCCTTGATCCGTCCATTCTCCACCGTGAGATCCAGGCGCCCCAGGTCCGAGCCGTGGGCTCCCGATTGCACAATCAGCGTCTGGCCGACCTTGATAGCATCCGCCATGCGGTTGTGGCTGTGTCCTCCGGCGATCACGTCGACGCCTTTCACTGACTCCGCCAGTCTGAGATCGGCGCCCAATCCCAGATGCGAGAGAACCACGATCAGTTGAGCTCCCTGCTGTCGCAGTTGTGGAAGGTATTGCTGCACGACGAAGGCGGAATCGAGGTGGAAGTCCAACTCGGCCACGTTCTTTTTAGCGGTGGTCAGGGGTGTGTTTGGATAGCCCAGCCCGAGTATCCCGACCTTCACTCCCGCCACCTCGTGAATGATGAACGGTTTGAAAAACGGCCGACCGGTGGCGCGATCGGTGATATTCGCCGCCAGGAGCGGAATACGGCCGGAGCGCATGTACGCGCGAAGCCGCCCGGCCGTGAAGTCCGGCTCGTGGTTGCCGATGGCCAGGGCGTGATAGCCGATCGCCTCCATCAACTCGAGGACCGCCTGCCCCCGGGTTTCATTGGCAAGCATCGTGTCGCTGATTGCGTCTCCGGCGTCCAGCAGCGCCACCCGATCTGGGCCCACCTCGCGGCGGACACGTTCGACCGCCGTCGCCAGATGGGCGAGCCCGCCGATGGTTTTGCCCGCGAGGTCGCCTTCCCAGCCGATCCATGGCTCGATATGGCCGTGGAAATCATTGGTGTGCAGGATCGTCAAGGTGGAGCGGTTCATGGTTATAGTGGGCCTCTCTTCTGCGCGGGCCGAAACAGAGCGGATGCCGGCCAGGCCCAGGGCCGGAGCTGCTTGAACCAAAGCCCGTCTGGTGAGTCTGGCCACGGCGATCTCCTTTATGAATCAACCAGGCTTGACATAGGCCCAACCCTCGGACTGTCGGCGGACCAACTCGGCGACGGCTGAATCGACGGTGCGTGCGAAGGGCAGCAGGTCCTGCTTGCTGACCCCTTCGCGCTTCATCGTGTTTTCACACGCAGCGAAGACGACGCCCGCGTCGGACAGTTGCTCGAGCCGCTTCTGAAGCGCCGGAGCGGCATCTGCATCACCTTGGACCGCCTTGTCCGGTCTTCGCCGATCCGCACGCAGCAAACCCAGAGCCTTGCCGTGAACGACGACTTCGATCTGAACGGCTTCGGCCCCCAGCGCCTTTTGCAGGTTCTCCACGCTGTTGAGCATAGACGCCCACTGTTGCTCAGTCGTCGAGGTCAGATCAATCAGAGCCCGATACCGCCGTTCGCCGGGCTTGTCCGCGAATCCGATGCTGGTTACGAGCAGCAAGAGCACGCCGAACGAGCCGGCGACAATGAGGTAGTGAGCCATGGGGGTCTCCTTTGCGCTGTTATGGTTTTGTGCCAGAGGCCGCTCTCGCTTCGCGTCCGATTCGCCTGCCGGTTCACCCGTCCCGCAGTGGGCGGCACTGCGTGGTGGCTCGCCGCGAGACGCGGGAATCGCGTATGGGAGCGCGCCCCATCGATTATTGGCGTGTGAACGCACCCGGTTCCGGTATCCCGCTTAAGTCATTTCACACGAGCCGCTTGCAGCGGTGGGGCACGCTGATTTGCGCTGATCACAGGTGATTGCGTTCATTGCTCCTGTTCTTCCTGTTGTTCGCCCGCCATCTGGCGAACGACGGATTTGAGCGCTTCCAGCTCCGCCCGAATCTCACGGAGTTCGCGGTCTCTCTCCGTGAGCTGCTTTTGCTGTTCTTTCATCTCGCCTTTACGGGATGCGGTACCGGCCGCCAAACCAAAGATGCACGTCCGTTCCCACACGCTCACGCCTATGGCGTCGACGCCAAACGGGGCTCGCTCACCCGCGTTGACAGCCTCGATTCGATCGCATCCAGCCGCGCGGTTAGAGATTTCACCGCGGCCAGTTGGGCTCGCAGTTCGCTGACCTCATTGCGCAGCGACGCTATCTCCGCCTGCTGTTCGCGGAGTTCGGCGTCCTTCTCGCGTCTGAGTTCCTGGATGCCGCCGATGGCCACGACGCTCATGCCGGAGTAATCCAGCGAGCGCATCGCATCACCCCGACCGCTCACCAGGTTGGGCAGCACCGGCTCGACGTCCTGGGCGATGAAACCCATGTTGCGCTCCGGATTGCGTGCGCGATCCTGCTCCTTGAAGTAGTAGCTCACCTGCCCGTCGATCCTGGCGTTCGCTTCGGAGACGATGGTGCGTCGGATGGCCAAGATGTGATCAGAGCCCGCGGCTACGGTGATAAACTTCCCCGAGGGAACGTCGATCTGGCCGTCGCTGTTGTCGCCCCAGCCGGCCAGCGGCCCGCCAGCGGAAATCGTCCAGGGCGTGAATGGGATGCCGATCTCTGGCGGCACACCCGTCACGCCTGACCAGGGCACGCTTTGGGCCAGCGCGGCGCTGCCGGCCGTGTCTGCGTTCGCCGCATGAAGCGCATGAACGGCGAAAGGTGTGGCCGATAGCGCCTGGCGCGGCGAAAGCGGTGTGCCGTCGATGGTGATCTCCAGCCAGAGCGCCTCCCCGGTAAACGGGTTCGGGCCGAACTGGTCGGCATCGTTCAATACAACCGTCAAGAGGCCATTCGTGACCGGCAGTCCATTGACCATCTGGCTCCCACGAGGTTGCCCCCGATCGGATCGTCGCGGAGGCTGAAGACGGCATTAACGATCCCGTCCACCGGTTGGTCGGCGAACTTGAGATGACCCTAGTAGGTGAAGCTCTGGCCCAGCGGAGCGCCCGCCAGGATCCCTGTCGTGGTTAAGAACAGCAGCCCGGTCAGTACGCACTGATCACCGCGACCGCACATGGGAAGCCTCCTTTGAAATCACGAGCCGTCAGCAGCCCGCCATCATCCGAACGGCGGTGCCTGAAATGTTGCCGCTCGAGCGCGGTCGCATCCTGGGACGATCTGAAAGGTGGGCTTACCTCTTCTCTCGGGTCGCGCAGAGGATGGAGCCCGTATTCCGTGCTAGAGTTCGGCCCAACAGGGTCGGCATTATAAGGCAGGAGGCTGCAGATTACAACCTGCTGCAGGTTGTTGCTGTTCGAGGATGCGTTTCCAGAAAAGCGGGCGAAACAGCTTGCCGCTGTGGTGACCGAGTGGAGCGGCTTTCTCCGGGCGTCCTGTACGAGACGCGGGGCGGCGCGGAGACTGCTCGCGTGCCGCGCGGCGATGGGATGGCACGACGCGGGGATCTGCGGTACCTTTGAAGGTCAGTCGCGGTGTTCGCCGGAGAACTGTCGCGCCACGGAGTGTGAGTATGAAGGCCAGATTGCGGTTTCACGGGGCGGCCCGGGAAGTCACCGGTTCGATGCATATCCTGGAGGCTAACGGCTACACCATTGCGCTGGACTGCGGGCTGTTCCAGGGCCGACGTGCGGACGCGGAGAAGAAAAACCGTCTCCTGCCCTGCGACCCGACGAAAATCGACGCGGTGCTGCTGTCGCACGGCCACATCGACCACTGCGGCAAGCTCCCTCTGCTGGTTAAGCAGGGATTCGCCGGGCGGATCCACTGCACCTTGCCGACCCGGGACCTGACCGGCATCCTGCTGGCCGACTCGGCCCACGTGCAGCAGGAAGATGCCATCTATTGGAACAAGAAGCGGGTGAAGCGGGGCGATGCGCCCATCGAGCCGCTCTACGACGACGACGATGTGGCTGCCACGGCCCGGCTGGTGACCGGCCACAGCCTGGAGGAGTCGTTTGAGGTGGTCCCCGGCGTGCGGGCGCGATTCCACGAGGCCGGCCACATGCTCGGTTCGGCCGGCGTGCTGATCGAGGCGGACACGGGCGGCGAGCGGCCGGTGCGCATCGTCTACACCGGCGACCTGGGCCGCCCGGGGCTGCCCATCCTGCGGGATCCCGCCCCTTTGCCGGACTGCGATTATCTTATTACCGAGAGCACCTATGGCGGGCGGATGACCTCCAACCCGGTCGACCTGCCCGAGCAGCTCGCGCAGGTCATCAACGAGACGGTGGCCCGCAGCGGCAAGATCATCATCCCGTCGTTCGCGGTGGGGCGGGCCCAGGTGCTGGTCTACTTCTACCATCAGCTTCTGTACTCAGGCCGCATTGACCGGGCCGTGCCCATGGTGGTGGACAGCCCGCTGGCTCTGCAAGCCACGGAAGTCTTCCGCAAGCATCCCGAGGTTTTCGACAGAGAGGCCAGCCGCTTCAACCACAAGGTGGGCAGCATCTTCGATTTCAAGATGGCCTGGTACATCGAGAACGTGGAGCAGAGCAAAGCCCTGCACGGCGTGGATGGATCGATCATCATCGTGTCGGCCAGCGGGATGTGCGAGGCCGGCCGTATCCTCCATCATCTCAAGAACAACATCGAGGACCCGCGCAACACGGTGCTCATCGTCGGGTATCAGGCGGCCAATACGCTGGGCCGGCGCATTGTCGAGAAGGTGAAACAGATCAAAATCTTCGGCGAGATGTACACGCTGAAGGCCGAGGTGAAGGTGCTCAACGGCTTCAGTTCGCACGCCAACGCGCGCGAGCTGCGCGAGTGGACCCGCCCGCTGGCGAAGTCCTGCCGCCACGCCTTCCTCGTGCACGGCGAACTGGATCAGCAGGAGATCCTCGCCCGGGGCATGCGCGAGGACGGGTTCGCGCAGGTGAGCATGCCCGAGAGCGGCCAGATCTTTGATCTGAACTGATTAGAACTTCGGAGCCGTGCAGTGCGGAATGGGCTTCCAGCCCGTCTTTGACCGGCAAGATGCCGATCGCG
>BTUC01000422.1:0-6334 GCA_045863575.1 Phycisphaerae bacterium | reverse complement strand
GGGGGTTCGTCTTCACGATGGCCGTGAGCTCTCCTGTCGAGCCGCGATTATCACCACCGGCACCTTCCTCAAGGGACTCATGCATTGCGGCGAGCATAAAACGATTGGCGGCCGCATCGGCGAGGGGTCGGCCGTCACGCTGAGTGACGAACTGGCCCGACTCGGCTGCACGCTCGGACGTCTCAAGACCGGCACCCCGCCACGCGTCCATCGCGACACAGTTGACTACGCGCGGCTTCCATCTCAGCCAGGGGACGATCCGCCGGTTCCGTTCTCGTATCTCACCCGGCGTCTGACGCAGCCGCAGGTTGAGTGCTGGATCACACACACCAACGAACACACGCACGAGCTGATCCGAGCCAATCTGGACCGCGCCCCCATGTACTGCGGCCAGATCCAGTCGCGTGGACCGCGCTACTGCCCGAGTATCGAGGACAAGGTGGTGCGCTTCGCCGAAAAGAGCTCGCACCAGATTTTTCTGGAGCCCGAAGGGTACGATGACGAGCGGATCTACTGCAATGGCATCAGCACGTCGCTGCCGCGCGACGTTCAGGAACTGATGGTGCGTTCGGTCGTTGGGCTGGAGAACGCGCGGGTCGTGCAATACGGCTACGCAGTCGAATACGACTGGGTGCCGACCGACCAGATCAGTTCCGCCCTGGAAACCAAGCAGGTGTCCGGTCTCTTCCACGCCGGCCAGATCAACGGGACGAGCGGCTACGAGGAGGCCGGCGGACAGGGACTGCTCGCCGGGATCAATGCAGCGGCATGCGTACTGCGACGCGAGCCGCTGGTTCTTGGCCGTGACCAGGCCTACATCGGCGTCATGATTGACGACCTGGTCACTCGTCCGCCGGACGAGCCTTACCGGATGTTCACCTCGCGCGCCGAATACCGGCTGCACCTGCGGAGCGATAATGCGGATCAGCGCTTGACGCCCATAGGCCGGAGGCTTGGCCTGGTTGATGACCACCGGTGGGCCGCGTTTCAGCGGAAGCTGCTGGCTATCGAAGCCTTCGAGGCGCAACTGCGGCATCTGCGGCTGGAGGGCCGTCCCCTCGTCGAATGGCTCCGGCGGCCCGAAATCACCTTATCAACCCTGCGAGCGCGCGTGCCCTCCTTGCCTGACGGCGAGCTGGATCCGAGCGTCCAGGAAGCTGTCGAGATTCGGGCCAAGTATGCCGGTTATCTGGAGCGCGAGCAGCGCCAGGCCGATCGTTATCGCCAACTCGAAGCCCGCTGCATCCCCGAGTCCTTCGATTATGGCGCTATTCCCGAGTTGCGTATCGAAGCGCGCGAGAAGCTGTCCCGCTTCCGACCCCGTAGCATCGGCCAGGCCGGCCGGATCAGCGGCATCAGCCCCGCCGATATCGCGACGTTGCACCTTTATCTGTCCCGCCGGTCCGATTCCGTTTGAAGTTGCGTTCTGTAGCGGCCAGCCTCCCTGCCGGCCGTTCTGGTCTGGGAACGGCCGGCACTCCAGGCCCGGCCGCCACAGAACTGACGGCTTGGACGGGGCTCCAGGTTTCAGGACCTGCCGTCGATTTGCGCCTCCCCAAAAAATCGCTGAATCAATCAACTTTAGAGTTGACGAGCCGCATGAACGATTGGTAGATTAACTGGGCAATTTGGTGAAGATAGGCAAGCTAATTGCTTATCGGAAACCGGGAGCTAGCGCAATGGGATACGTTGGGGGGACGGTCGATTGCAATGAGGGCACGGCAGCAATGAAAACCGTATTCACCACCGGGGAAGTGGCGGACATCTGCAAGATCAGTCAACAGACCGTCATTCGGTGTTTCGACAGTGGGAAACTGCGCGGCTTCCGCGTGCCGGGATCCAAGTTCCGCCGGATCCCGCGAGACAGCCTGATGCAGTTCATGAAGGATAACTCCATTCCTCTGGAGAACCTGGATTCGGGCAAGAAGCGGGTCCTGGTGGTTGATGACGACGAGGCCATTCTCGACATGCTGGTTGAGCTGCTCGAGCGCGACGGGCGCTTCGAGGTACGCGTGGCCCGCGGGGGCTACGAGGCCGGCATGCTTACCCAGGAGTTCCAGCCCGATTGCATCGTGCTGGACTACAAGCTGCCTGATATCGATGGGAACCGAGTCTGTCGGACACTGCGCACGAATCCGAGCTTCTCGCAGATGAAGATCATCATTATCAGCGGCGTGGCCGACCCGGACGAGATCGCAGAGCTCAAGGCGGCCGGGGCGGACGACTTCATGCGCAAGCCGTTCCAGATTGACGAGTTGATCGCACGGATTCTCCAGCTCGTGCAGGTCTGATGCCCGGTGGTCGGATTGGATGAGGCACAGATGACAGCGACCTTGACCAGGAGTGGCCCCCGGGCGGTTCCCGTCGAGCCGGGACAGATCGAGCTGATCCTGGCCCAGATCGAATCGCTGCCCACGCTGCCGGCGATCGCGTCCCGGTTACTGGAGCTGACCACCAGCGACACCTCCAGCGCCCGCGAGGTCATCCAAGCCGTCGAGTCAGACCAGAGCCTTGCCGCGCGGCTGCTCTCCCTGGTCCGCAAGGCCCACACCGGCAGCAACGTGGTGGCCGTGGATCGAGCCGTCGTGCTGCTGGGCTTCGAGGCCGTCCGCAGCCTGGTCCTTTCCGTCCAGGTGTTCGAGACGTTTTCACATCGCCAGCAACGCTCCGGTGGCCAGTTCGACCGCGCGGAGTTCTGGAAGCACAGCCTGGCGGTCGGTTGCGCGGCCCGGCTGCTGGCCGAGGCCGTGCTTCATAACGGGGTGGCGGGCAGTGGAGCGGCCAAGCCCGAAGAGGCCTTCATCTGCGGCCTCCTGCACGATCTGGGCAAAGTGGCGCTCGACGCCTGCTTCCCCAAGAGCTACGACCGCGTCATGGCCCGGGTGGAGGATGTGGCACTCCCCATCCTGGATGCCGAACGCGAAGTCTTCGGGCTGGACCATTCACTGGCCGGCAGCCGCCTGGCCATGCACTGGAAGCTGCCGGCGATGATCGCGGAGTCGATCTGGCTGCATCACAGCCCGCTATCGGCCACGCCGACGCGCGTGGCGCACCCGGAACATGTACGCCTCGTACAGGTGGCCGACCGACTCGTGCGGCACATGCGCATCGGCTACTCCGGCAACTGGTCGCTGGACGAGCCCCTTGACGCGCTGGCAGAGAGCCTGGGACTCTCCGGCGGCGAATTTGAAAGAGTGCTCTCAGCGCTGCCGGAGCTTATCGAAGCCAGGGCGACGTTCATCGGGCTGGACCGACTCACCTCGAAGGAAGTCTATGAAGGGGCGCTGGCCCGAGCGAACGCGGAGCTGGCCCGCATCAACGGTTCACTCGCTGAGGCCAATCGCCGGCTCCAGAAGCGGTCGCGGTGCTTCGAGGCTCTCGTAGCCTTACGGGCCGGCCTGGGCGATACACTGACCCACGAACGTGTGGTTGGAGCGGCCGTGGAGGCGCTGGAGGGGGCGTCTCCCGGCCAACGTTTTGGCGTCCTGGGATATTCCCGCGGCCGCTCGATCCTGGTCATCGCCGCGGGCGCCACCGGATCAGGCGAATCAGTATTGGAGGTGGTGGACAGCTCAGTCGTCGGGCCGCTCGGCTCTTTGACGGAGATGTTCAACGGCTGGGTGCCGGCGTCGATTCTGCCGCGGCCGCTCGCCGACCGCGTGGCGACGGCGATGGGGGATCCGCCGGCCTGGTGCCGCCCGATCTGGGGGCCCCTGGGCTCGGGTTTTGCCGGTGCCTTCTTTGCCGGCGGCGACAAGCCGGACGACGGCGACGATCTGTTCGTGGTCTTATCGGACTGGCTGGGGGCCTGGTTGGCCGCTGCGGAGTCCGCGGCCTCCGCGCGCCAACTCAACGAGGACCAGGTGGACATAAACCGCCGGCTGCACACCACGCAGGCGGAGCTGGCCCACATGCGCTCGCTTTCCATGGTCGGGGAGATGGCCGCGGGCGCGGCTCACGAGTTGAACAACCCGCTGGCGGTGATTTCCGGACGGGCCCAATTGCTCAACCGGGAGGAGTACGGCGACGAGGTCCGCCGCACCGCCGCGTTGATCTCCGAGCACGCGCATCGGGCCAGCGGCATGGTCAGCGAGCTGATGGAATTCGCCAAGCCGGCCGCGCCCCGGCCGGAGACCTGGGAGCTGCGCCTCTTCCTGGAAGAACTGCGCCGCGATTGGATTGAAAAAGGTGTCTTGAGCGAGCGACAGTTTCGCCTGGAGCTATCGGACCGGATGCCTGCGATCCGGGCTGACGCCGCACAGATTCGCGTATTATTCGACGAGCTGATTCGCAATTCAATCGAAGCCTGCAAGGCAATAGCCGAGCCTCTGCTGGTGGTCAATTGCCGCACCGATGTTGCCGATGACAGGGTCGTGATCAGGGTCAAGGACAACGGGTGCGGCATGACGCCGGAGGTGCTGGAACGGGCGATAACGCCGTTCTTCTCGCACCGCACGGCGGGCCGCGGACGCGGGCTGGGTCTGTCGCGGGCCAGCCGCTACGCGGAAATCAATGGGGGCCGCCTCCGCCTGTCCAGCCGTCCCGGCGACGGCACGCAGGTAACCGTGGAGCTTCCGGCCGCTCGTTGAGACGACCGCTCCATACCTGTCCCTGGAACGGGGTATTCAGACGTACGACATTTGAACCTGTGAAGGGCTTTTCCGGGCCAGGCGGGAGATCGGGGTCTCCTCCTCCTCCTCGCTCTCGCGGCCGCGACTCCCGCTGGCCACCTTTTGCAGGTCAGATGCCGCCAGGTGGTGGATTGAGCATGCGTGAACGTACTCTCGAGATCCTGCTCGTCGAAGATGATGAAGACCTGGCGGTGATGATTGAGCGGCACCTCGCCGACTGCCTGCCCGCAGGGGTCACCCGCGTGTCGACTGCGGCGGAGGCCCTCCGCGAGGAGCTGACTACACGGCATGATCTGCTGGTGGCCTCGATGGATCTGCCCGACGAGGACGTCCTGCGTCTGGCCCAGCGCGTCCGCCGGACCAACCGCTGTCCGATTATTCTCCTGGGCGGTGCGCCGGACGCCTCCGAGGTGATTGATGCCATGCGGCTGGGCGTCAGCGACGTGCTGGTCAAGCCTTTCGAGTTGAGCGAGCTCTCCGGAACCGTCCGTACGGCGCTTCATCAGACCCGCCGCCTGCGAAAACAGCGCGTCCGCCACCGCCGCCTCCGCAAACTGGTAGCCCGCATCATCTGCGAGCGCCGCGATCTCTCGCAGCGCATGGACCTGCTCTGCCGGGACTTCGTGCAGGCACATCGACGCCTGGCCGAAAAGGTGGCCCAGTCGGGCATGTTGACGCCGCAGTAATCCGTTCCCGCTCCGCGGGATCGCCCGGATGTCAACTGTTTTCCGATTTCGTAGCGGCTGGCCTCTCCTCCCCTTTTGAAGGGGGGGCAGGGGGGTTAATCGGACAGCAGAACCCCGTCATTGGCAATCGACACCCGCGCAAGAAAAACGGCCTGACAGAGACGCCGGCCGCTACATGGACACAACGGTTCTCTCCAGTGGGTGTTCACCGCGCCTGGCAGCGGCACGCCGACGGGGGCTCGACGCCCGGGGCCGTTCGGCATTGCAGAAACCGCTGCACATCGGTGATGTCCGTATCGTCATCCAGGTCCAGAAGCGCGTCAGCGCAATCCGGATCGGCTTGGAGGACACCCGGACCGGACATGCAGGCCTGCAGATGGCCATAGTCCTCCTGATCGATGTCGCCGTCCCCGTCGAAATCACCGGGCGTAGGAAAAGGCGGCGCCGGCGTCCCGGCCACGTCCCCGCCGCTGTAAATCAGAATCCCTTGAGCGTAGACCGCTGCCAGAAGGCGCTGGGGGTCGTCGGGATCCTCGCTGACATTGATGCTGGAGTACTGCAACGTCTGGCCCAGCTTCTGCATCGCCGTGCCGGCGCTGTGCAGGTTATTGATCGTCCATGCATATCCCGAGCCCCGGCATGCATAGATGTTGCCGTCCAGTCGGGAGGAAATAATGGGCCGGTAGTTGACCAGCCCCTCGCCGGAGTCGGGCGTGATCCGCGACCAGCTTGCTCCATGATCGGTGGAACGCCAGATGCCTCCACCCTGCGAGCTGAGGGCAAACACGCCGGGGTTGTGAGGGTCGCAGGCCAGCCAGCGGGCCAGGCTCGCGCCGTACCTCGCCGAGTGGCTGAAGCTGTCCGTGAAGGTCGTGCCGGCCTGGAGGTTCACATCGTCGAACTCGCTCTCCGTCTGGCAGGTCGCCAGGCCGAAGTAGCCGGGGCCATCGAAGCGGTGATGGAGATCGAGGTATGTGCCGATCGAGTTTCCATTGACGAACAGCTCGAACGCGTTGC
>BTUC01000421.1:0-6337 GCA_045863575.1 Phycisphaerae bacterium | reverse complement strand
AGTGCTCGCCGCGTTTGAGGAGGCCGAGTCCGACCCGACCGCGGCGGATCTCGAGCGGGCCTGACGTCGCGCGCAGGAGACGGACTTTTCCACCGGCATAATCGAAGGTCACTCGAAAGTGGCGCAGGATCTCGCCTCCCATGTTGGCGGCTCCCGGGCCGAATTCTACGGACGGCATCTGGATCACCTGGCCGGCCAGCCGCACGTCCCCGTCCAGTTGTGCCGACTGTACGGTTATTAGGGTGGCCGCAGTCTGCATCCCGGCAGCCGGACTCGCGCCGCCCTTCAGGGGCAGGCTTTCGCGCAAAGCGGGCGGGAGCTTAAAGCCGGCGTTGCTGCCCGTGTCGATCACCAACCGGTAAGACTCCCCGGCCATTTCGACAGCAACCACCGGCGTCAGGGAACGACGTGACTGCACCTCGAATCCAAGAATGTCCCGGCCATTGGGGCGAGGCAGCGACCCCTTTTCGAACGTCATCGCGGAAGACGGATAATCGATCGTGATCAGATGATCCCTGAACAGGTGGCTTCCCAGGATGCAGGCCAGCGGCTTGCCCATTGCACTACCCGGGCCGCTCAGGTCCGAGACTGCAGCCGCCAGGTTCTCGAGGCGAATTCCGTCCAGGTCGACGCGCTCGATGAACGTGGTGGCAAGTTCCATTGAACTTCCGCCCGCTTCTCTGGTGCTGCGGCGGCCGGTGATGATCAGCCCCAGATCGCGGGCGACGGCCGAATCGACAATGCAGGGCGTGGTACCGCTGTCCACCAGGCACAGGAAAGGGCCGCGCCCGTTCAAGCGTGCATGAACGAACGGAAGTCCTCGGCAGATTTCCAACGGGACGGTGATGGTGGCACCGGAGGGGAGTGTCTGGGCGGGCAAGCTCTCGGCAAACATCACGACAACGCCGACCGCCAGTGCCGCCCACGCGCAGACCGAGAAGCAGTCACCCTGGTCGCGTCGTCGATCGGTGGGTGTACTCATGGCGTTGTCCAGTCAAACCTTCCTCCCACAGCTCACCTTGCCCGCCGCCGGATCGATAGCCATGAAGGCAACTGTGGCCTTATCGAGGGCGTTCACCACTGTCTAATCTGTCCGCTCGGTCCGCTCTGTCTAATCTGTCCGCTCGGTCCGCTCGGTCCGATACGTCTGATCCGCCTGATCACCGCGTTCAGCCCCGCAGGGGCGGGAGTCAATAGCCGAGGTGCGTAAGCCCTCGGTACGCGGACGGGCGGCTGGTGAGATAAGCCCTGAAAGGGCGACAGAAGCTCTGACACAGCGGTGGCACGCGCGTAACAACCCAGCACTGCTGACACAGCGGTCGCACGCCCGTGACGGCTCAGCACTGCTGACACAGCAGTGGCACACGGCGAAGGATCGGTCATGGCGCCTGCCGGGGCACACGAGCCGCGGCGCCGGGCTGCGTCAGCCTTTCCGCTTCGCCTTCACCTCCGGCGCCAGGTCGATGCCCAGTTCGTGCAACTGCTTGCTGTCCACCTCGCTGGGGCATTCGGTCATCGGGTCGTAGGCCTTCTGTGTCTTGGGGAAGGCCGTCACTTCCCGAATGCTCGGCAGGCCGGACAGCAGCATGGCGATGCGGTCGAGTCCCAGGGCCAGGCCCCCGTGCGGCGGGGCGCCGTACTGCAACGCGTTCAGCAGGTGCGTGAACTTGCGCTGGGCCTCCTCGTCGGTAATCCCCAGCATCCGGAAGATCCGGTACTGCGTATCCAGCCGGTGGATACGGATCGACCCGCTGCCCAGCTCCACGCCGTTGAGCACCATGTCGTAGCACTTGGCCCGCACGGCGCCCGGATCGCTCTCCAGGATGGGCAGGTCCTCGTCGTGCGGCATAGTGAACGGATGGTGCAGGAACACCCACTTGCCGGTTTCCTCGTCCCACTCGAACGCCGGCATGTCCACGATCCAGAGGAACTCCCACTTGCCCGGGGGGATCAGCTTGCGCCGCTCGGCCAGCGTGGTCCGCAGCCAGTTCAGGTGCTTCGACACGTTCGAGAACGAGCCGGCCGCAAAGAAGATGGTGTCGCCGGGCGCGGCTCCGACGGCCGCGACCAGTTCCGCGGCCACGTCCGCCGGGAAGAACTTGGCGATACCTGTTTGCAGCACGACCTTGCCGCCTTCCTCGGCCACCTTGCACAAAGGCAGCCCGCCCGCGCCCACGCCCTGGATCTCCGCGGTGAGCCCGTCGGTTTCCTTGCGGGTCATTTCGGCGCCGCCCTTGAGGCAGATGGCCTTGACGACCCCCCCCGACCCCCCTTTGAAAGGGGGGGAGAGCCGCGGCCGTCGGCCGGCGCGTAGGAGCCGAGGGCGTCATGGAACACCTTGAACTCGGTCTTCCGGGCGATCTCGGTGACGTCGATCAGCTTCATCTCGTAGCGCAGGTCAGGCTTGTCGCTGCCGTAGTCGCGCATGGCGTCGTCATAGCGCATGCGCCGGAAGGGCACCGGCACGTCCACACCGATCACCTGCTTCCAGGTGAAGGCCAATGAGCGCTCGACGACATCCAGCACGTTGTCCACGTCCACGAAGGCCATCTCCAGGTCCACCTGGGTGAACTCCGGCTGGCGATCGGCGCGGAGATCCTCATCCCGGAAGCAGCGCGCGATCTGCATGTACTTATCGAAGCCGCTGATCATGAGCAACTGCTTGAACAGCTGCGGCGACTGCGGCAGAGCGTAGAAGCTGCCCGGGTGTACGCGCGAGGGCACGAGGTAATCGCGGGCGCCTTCCGGCGTGGACTTCGTCAGGATGGGGGTTTCGATGTCCAGGAAGCCCTCGCCGTAGTAGAACTGCCGAAACGCCTGTAGCACCTTGTGGCGGGTGATGATGCCCCGCTGCATGGGCCCGCGGCGCAGATCGAGGAAGCGGTACTTGAGCCGCAGGTCCTCGTTGGCCTCCACGTGATCGGCCACCTCGAACGGCGGCGTCTGCGACTTGGCCAGCAGGTTCACCTCGTGAATGCTGACCTCGATTTCACCGGTCGGCAGCTTCGGGTTGACGTTCTCTCCGCGGCTGATGACCTCTCCGCGGACGGTGATCACGTCTTCCTTGCGCAGCGTCCGCGCCGTTTTGGTCGCCTCAGGATCGGTATCCACGTTGAACCGGCACTGCGTGAGCCCCCCGCGGTCGCGGAGGTCGATGAACACCAGGTTATCGCCATGGTCACGATAATTGTTGACCCAGCCGGCCAGGATGACTTCTTTGCCGATGTCGCTGGCACGCAGTGCGCCGCAGTCACACGTTCGCTGGTTGTAGGGGATGGCCACAAAAGATCTCCAGATTCGCGGGCGCCAGGCCCACCCGGCCCATTCCGGCCGTACTGCCGCCGGGATGGCCGGCGTTTATTACTCGAGACGACGGAAATAAGTCGCAACAGTGTAGTGACTTCGGTTCAGGCCAGCCAGAGGTTGCCCCAGGGGGGAGCGGCCGGCTAGCAGTCATTGGGCCGGCGACCGAGAGGCCGCCCGCTGCGCAGGGCCTTACGGTCGCCGATGATACTCCCGAAAGTGAGTGGATGGACACGCGTCATCCCGAGAATATACCTGGCGCGTGGGGGCTGAGGCAAGGGCCGGAGTATTCGAATGACCCAACCAGGGCGATGAAAGACGGAGAGCTGGAGAGCGGGAAAGCTCCCTGCCCAGGCCTGCCCGATGCCCCCGAGAGTGCGGCCGAAGCATTACTCCATACAACCCGGCTCCGGCTCCATATCCGGGCCGCTGATGCATCGCTGGAAGAAGCCGAAATCGTCGAGATCCACGTCGCCGTCCTGGTCCAGATCCGCCGGCGCGCACTCGGGGGGCCAGGGTGCCAGCTCAGGCACCCCGTAGCAGGACTGCAACACGCCGAAGTCGGATTGATCCACGTCGCCGTCCCGATCGAAGTCCGGCGGGACGGTTGTGCAGGGGCCCTCGCCGGCCACGGTCACTCCCGCCTGATGGGCCCGGCAGGCGTTCGCGTACGTGGCCCCGTCGCTGCCGCAGACCGGCTCCGCGGTATCGTCACAGTCTGCGGGTCGGGGGAGACAGATGCTCTGCTCACAGCAGAACTCGGCGGGCGCACACTCGGCGTTGCTGCTGCAAGGTGGGCTGCACTCCCCCGCGTAGGCCATGCTGACGCCCGCCAGGCGCGCATGGCACTCGTTGGCGTAGGTCTGCCCATCACATCCACAGACCGGGCTCCACACCCCCGAGCAACTATTCCCGCGCGGCCGGCATACACCAGCGCCCGTGCAGTCTCCCGTTGGATGCAAGCAGTACCAGCCGCCGGCGCAATCTGCATTGGTTGTGCACGTACACTCCCCTTGAGCCTTGATACTGACCCCGCTCGTCTCGGCGACGCAGGCGTTGCTGTAGGTACGACCATCGCATCCGCATACCGGCAGCCAGACCATGAAGCAGTATTGAACCGGGATCGGCGTGCAGGAGCCGGGGGAGTCACACTGGTAGGACGGATGGGCGCAGTACTCGCGAAATCCACATTCGTCATCCTGCATGCACAACCAGCCCTGACCTGCGGCCTCGCCCGCCCACAAGAAAACAACCAGGACGAGAAGGAGAATGAAACCTGTCCGCATGGTGACCTCCCTTCGCAATACACGCGTTGGCAGCGTCGAGGCGAAACGACCAGGTTGTACGAGGGTACAGCACCGAGTGATGAACGCCCGGTCGAGCAGGCCAGGACCGCGAAGTCTGCCGCCCGACCGTTGGCTAGTTCTATTCTACCACAAGGGTGATTTAAATGCCAAGTGCTGGCAATGGTAAGGATCCGTTTGGGCTGGGAGAAGGGCAAAGGGGGAGAGATGGAAAGGACCGGGGATGGAGAGGCAGGGATCCGGCGCAAGAGCGGCAGCAGGCGACTCGCGGCAGTCTTCGTCAGGGCGTACATTGGTGGCAAGCGGGATGGTTCTGGTACCGGGAGGATGCCCAGATGGACGTGATGGTGTTCACACGGCAGTGGAATGGGGTAGGCAGAATAGTGGTTTGGGCTGCCTTGTGGGCAGCCGGGTTCGCTCATGTGCCGGGCTGCACCACGGCACGGCCAATGGGGACGGGCCCCGAGGTCTCGAGGGCTCCCGAACCCGTTGACGCTATCGGTCCGCTCAAGGTGGTGAGCTGGAACATCCGCGGATACCCGGAACGGCACGCTTCGGATACGGCGTGGATTCATCAGCAACTGGCCCTGTGGTGTCCGGACGTGGTTTGCGTGCAGGAGATCGCCAACCGGGATCGGGTCACGTCGTTCTGTTCGAACGACGCACGCCTCAAGACCGTGGCCTTCCTCGATTCACGTGATGGGATGGACAACGCCATCTTCACGTCCACGGCCGTCGCGCTCTACGACTTGCCCGATCCGGAGGGTTTTCAGCATCCGGCCCAGGTGGCCCTCGTCTGCTCGGGTGGCTTTGATGCGGTCGTCATCACCGTGCACCTCTCCTGGTCGAACGTCGCCCGGCGGGAGCAGGAGATGGCATTGTTGCGCGGCATCGCCCGCGACATGGCTCAGCACGACCCGGACGTCATGCTGGTCGGAGATTTCAATCTGAAGGAGGCCCAGATCGCGGAGCTGGCCCGCGAACTGGGCATGGTAGTGCTGGTGCCCGCCGGGCAGGACGGCGTAGGTACAACCCATGCGGGCAACCGGTACGATCATTTCGTGGTCTCGCTCGATCTGGCCGAGGAGGAGGCAGCCGGGCACGCCGCCCGGATCATCACGTTCGAAGGGCCGGACCTGTCGGTTGCCAGGACGGTATCGGATCACCTGCCGATTCAGGCCTCCTTTTCGCGAGCCGAGCGATACCGGGATCGGCCATAGCACCCTGTCCCAGTAGGGCCCAAAACCGATCGACCCTTGTGTAAACCTTGCGGTGTCAGCGCGCGTGCCACCGCTGTGTCAGCAGTGATCACCGCGGCCATATAGGCGAACGTTTCATTCGTGTCGTTCGGCACGACCGCTCTGGAGCCTGTGGGGGCGTTATGGGATACTCCCGGTCCAATGACACCAGCCGGGCTCGATCCAGACGACGCGCTGAGCTTCCAGGTTCTCCAGGTCTCACCGGATGGCCTGGCGCGGCGGGGGCGCTTGAGGACGGCCCACGGGTGCGTGGACACCCCGGCCTTTATGCCGGTGGGCACGCGCGCGTCGGTCAAAGGCGTATGGCCGCGGCAGGTGGGCGAGAGCGGGGCCCAGATCCTGTTGGGCAACACCTATCACCTGAACCTCAGGCCCGGTCCGGAACTGATCGCCGAGTTCGGGGGGCTGCATCGGTTCATGAGTTGGGACGGGCCGATCCTCACCAACAGCGGTGGCTACCAGGTGTTCTCG
>BTUC01000420.1:0-6370 GCA_045863575.1 Phycisphaerae bacterium | reverse complement strand
ACGTACTTCGCTTTCTCCAGTGCGAGCTGGTCGGTATTGAGAAGCTGGACGGCGTCGCCCTTGACGTACTTCTCCTTGGCCTGCTCAGCCAGCCAGAGCGTCACCTCTGCCTTGCGGATGTCGCTGATGTTCTTGTCCTTGAGGATCTGAAATTCCTTCTCGGCCGCCTCGTAGGCGGCCTTGGCGGTCGCAACCTTGATCTCCGCATCGCGGATCTTGTCGTCGATCTCGTTGCTGGCCAGGTCCACCAGCAGGTCGCCCGTCTTGACGTGAGTCCCCTCGGGAACGAGGTAGATAATGGTGGATCGCCCCTCCAGTTCGCTACGCACGGTGATGGTGCTGGCGGCCTTGAGCTCGCCCTTCTCCTGAAGCAGCACGGGGAAACTGCGCCGGGTCACCTCGAAGAGCTGGATGTCCTGGGTGGGGGCCGACGCGGTCAGGCGGTTCATGCCCATGTATCCGCTGACGCCCACCACGATCAGTCCGGCCAGCAGCATCACCGGCTTCCAGCGAATGCGCCTCGTCGGTTTGAGTCCTCCCGCCGCAGTCCAACCGGCGGTGGATTGCCCCGGACTGGCCGAGGATGGGGAAGAAGGCGCCAATGCGTCTGGCTGAACCGTGCTCACAGAATCACCCTGTGTCTCATACCCCTGACCGACTGCGCAGATGCTCGCTCGGGGCTTGATCTGCGCTCAAAGGGCGCGCGCCACCTCAGCACCCCGGACCGATTATTGTAACCGACGCATTGGAGCGCGATCAACGTTTGATGTGCCAGTAAACAATGAAGTGGGGCGTGAGCCCACCAGCCGATCGGGCGTGACCGCCGTTCTCATCCGCCAGGAGCCCCTGCCCATTGGCCCTGCTCGTCGATCCGCAGCGTGGCCGTGTCGCGCCGAAACTGAAGGATGGCCAGGTTCAACTGGGCCTGCGCCTGAGCGAGGCGGTTGCGCGCCGACAGCAGTGCATTTTCGGCTTCCACCAGATCGCGGTTGCTGATCTCGCCCGTGGTACGCAACAGGACCAGAAACTGCTCGCGACGCTCTAAAGCAAGATCGCGGTTCATGGCCTGAATCTCCAGCGAGTTCTTCTGCTGTATGACCCGTCGCATGGCCCGGCGGACCTGGAGAATCACCAGATCCCGCGCCTGCTCGTAGTCGCGCTCGACCTGCGCCTTGACCAGGTGCGACCGCCGCAGCGCGTTCCGTTCCGCCTGGCGGTTGAGCGGCAGCTCCAAGGTCAAACCCACGTTCCAGACGGTCCGCTCGCCGTCGTACTTGAATGTTCCCAACCGGTCAGGATCGGTATTCATTAACACGCTGCTGGTAGCGGCCAGGTCCGGCAGCAGGTTGTTCTCCGCGATCCGCACGCCACGCTGGGCGTCTCCGATCCGGTCGAAGTCGTTGAGCAGGTCGAGGCGGTACTTGAGACCGACGTCGATGGCCTCGTCTTCACTCACCGATGGCATACGCAAGCCCTCGCTCAACGTGCCGAGTGAGGGGTCGGGCCCCGTTGCATCCGGCTCCCCGGGGAACATGATGTCCACCTGTTCCTCGGGCGGCATGCCCAGCAGGACCTTGAAAGCATCCAACGCGCTCTGGTACTGCTCGAGAGCATCGATCCGCCGATTAGCGGCCACCAGCCGATCCTGCTCTGCGCGCTGGACGTCGAGCGCAATTCGCCTCCCGCCGCGCCAGAGAGCCTCCGCGCGTCTGGCCTCTTCAGCGAATGCGGCGATGCTCTGCTCGGTGTTGACGATCTCCTGCCGAAGCTGCTGGAGATTGAAGTAGTCGCCGGCGATCTGAACGGCCAGGTTGCGTCGGAACCCCTCAAACGTCCGGATGGCATAGATCAGATTCCGCTCGGCCTGGAAAAGCGACTCCATGGCCACGAGGCCTGCGCCGCGGAGCAGGGGAATATTCGCTTCCAGGACGGTCTGACCGGTCTCCCCCTCGGTGATCTTGTCCCGCAGATCGCGCATCCAGCGGTCGATGACCTGGGCGGTGATGGTGCCCCCCAGCGGCAGCCGTTGACTCGCTCCGACCTGGGCCACCGCATCGAACGTGCGATCCGGTTCGAGCGTGGGTTCGCCGCGTCGGCGCTCGGTCAGCTCCTGGAAGCTGGAATGGACCGCGCTCAGCTCGCCGACCAGTTGAGGCGTCCACAGGAAGCGCTCCAGCGTCAGATCCAGCGCCGCCAGGTACAGGTCCTGCTTGGCGTCCTGGTAAGCCCGCGAATGCCTGAACGCATAGGCGAGCACCTCCTCCAGGGACAGCTCGCGAGTCGCCGGCTGCGTGGCTGGACCGATCATGCTCTCGACCGACTGGGTGGCGGGAGCGAGAGCCAACTGCTCGGCCGGCTGGGTATGGGGGATTGCCGATGGGGGCAGATCCTCCTGCTGGGGGCGAGGCGGCGGAGTCGCCGCCAGGTCCGCTTCCGCCGCTATGCCCTCCGCCGGCGCGGTGGCCGGGGCGGGCGCGGCGTTGGCCTCTCCCGCAACGTCGGCAGGCCTCGTCTCGGCTACCCGGAAGGAAGGTGGAATTTCATCATCGACGGGATGGGGTACGAATTCGTAGGGCGTGGTCTGGCGGCGAGCCGCCACCCGTTCGGGCCGGTCGGCGGAAGGATCATCGATCCGGAATTCCCGGTCCACGCCCAGCGCCTGGCGCTGCCGCTTCTCAATGAGGCCAAAAACCTCACGGTCCGCAGCGTCGATGAACCACTGGCATCCGCCGATGAACAACAGTGCGATCATCGGCCAAACCGCGATTCGGCGCCGCTGTCCGTGCGACCGAATATCCATGGCGACTCTCCGCTGTCCAGTCAGACCTCAGGGGCACCCCTGGGCGTGCCGGCTGGAAAGCGTAAGCGCCCGTCTGCGCGGCCGCAAGACCAATCAGGCCGTAGCGGTGGCCGCCGCGCGCCCCGCGCGCCGCTGCACAAGCACCAGTGCAAAACATCCGGCCGCGAACAACGCCAGCAGCAGGAAGCCGCCGCTGTAGGAGCCGGTCAGATCTAGGACCTGGCCCACCACCAGGGGCGGAAAGAAGCCCCCCAGGCCACCGGCCGCACCAACCAGGCCGGTCACGCTGCCCACCGACTTGGGGAAGTACTCGGGGACCAGCTTGAACACCGCCCCGTTGCCCAACCCGATCGCGGCCGCCATGCCCAGAGCGCCGGCCGTGAACGTACTCATCAGCGGGCAGGCCATGAAGACGGCCATGAGGGCCGTGAATGGAAAGACAAACGAAAGGATCGTGCCGCCGCCATACCGATCGGCCAGGACACCTCCGATTGGCCGCATGCCCGTGGCCACGATGACGAAGCCGGCCGTCCGCAACCCCGCGTCCGCCGGCGTGAGTCCGAACATGTCCGTCAGGAACATGGGCAGGTAGATGGCCATCGAGACGAAACCGCCGAAGGTCAGGAAGTAATACCCACTCAAGAGCCAGCTCTTTCGGTCGCCCAGCGGTCGCACTGTATCCGCCCACGACTTGCGCGGTCCGGTCCGCGGTGCGTTTCGCGCCAACAGCGCGAACAGCACCAGCCACCCCAGCGTGATCCATCCGAAGGTCCAGAAGCCCCAGCCAAATCCCAGCTCCGCCGCCAGCACCGGCGAGCCATATGCGGCCAGCGACTGACCGGCGTTGCCGGCGCCGTAGATGCCCAACGCCGTGCCCTGGCGCTGCGGCGGATACCAACCGCTCACGAAACCCACGCCCACGGAGAAGCTGGCCAGGGCGATGCCGATGAAGAAGCCGCACACCAGCAATTGCCAATACTCGGTGACGAACCCCATGAGCATCGCCGGCACGATCGACGCGATCATGGTCAGCGAGAACACCAACCGGCCGCCCACACGGTCGGTGAAGATTCCCAGCGGGATGCGTCCGACACTTCCCAGCAGCACGGGCAGCGCGATGGCCACGCTGGCCTCGAACGGCTTGAGCCCGAGCTGCTGCTTCAGGATCGGCATCATCGCCGACACCGAGCCGAACACCGCGAAGCACACCGCGAAGGCTCCGGTGCCCAGCACTAACTGGAGCGTGTTACCACCTTGAAAGCCCGGTGCGGCCGCATAGGAGAGCACCTCCGCACGGGTATCCCTGGTCGGTCGATCGCTCATGGTCGCTCCAGTCGGTACAGGTACCACAACAACCCGAGGTTCAGCAGGAAGCAGACTATGCTGGCCCCTGCTGCCGGCCACACGACGGAGGTATCGCCACCCAGATATGCGTCGAGCGTGGCGGTCAAAAGCCAGAGTTGTAGTACGACCAGAATCAGCACGATCCACAGAATGCCGTAGACGACCGTCGTGCGCTGCTCGCGGGTAAACGGGCTTTTCATGTCCGCGCCTCCAGGCCGGTGGCATAGATGCTCCCGCCGCGGATCTCCAGCAGGATGCGCGTCAACGGCCGGCGTGGCGGGCCGGCCGTCGGCCGCCCGGACGCCAGCTCGAAGAACCCTTGATGGCAGGGGCAGATGAGCTGCCCGCCGCGCACATCCGGCTGCACCGCGCAGCTTAAATGCGTACACTTCTGGTCGTACGCCAGGAAGGTGTCCGGACCGGTGCGAATGAGAATGCAGTGGTCATGCTCCTCAGGATAAGTAAACGGCACTGCCGCCCCTACTGCGAGCGAATCCACGTCCGCGATCTTTACGATTTCAGGCTGCCGCCGACTGCGCCGCAGCAGATTCTTGGCCCCGATCCACACCTGCCCGACAACGAACGCAAAACTGGTGAGCACCATGAACTTGGTGAAGTCCCGGCGGGCCACATAGTGATCGTCCGGCAGATCCACCGGGAAGTCGCGCCGCCACTTGGGCGGATGCTCCGCCATGCGCCCGTCCGGCGTCACCACACCCCTGTCCGACCGACGAGCATCCGCCTCTGTACGGGACGGCGAGGTTTCCCTGAAGCCTGGCTCGCCAGAATCCGTATTGAACTGGCCTGGACCGCTCACGCCTGCACCTCCTCGGACACATCCTCTTCCTGATACATCGCATCCATCATGACATCCAGAGGAACCGTCCGCGGCGCGGGGCGATCCTCCATGGCGGCCGTGACGTCGAGATGCTCCGGCCGATTCTCCTTGGGCACCATCATGCGTACCTTCGTGCGGATGCGCTGCCCACCGAACTGGAACTCGTTGATCGGCGCCGAGCGGGGCCGCAGCCGCTCCACTTCTTCCCGGGTGCCAAAAAACAGCGCCTGGCTGGGGCAGACCGTCGCGCACATCGGCTTCAAACCCGCCGACGAACGGTCGTAGCACATGTCGCACTTCATCATCAGCTCGAAGCCGACGTTCATCTTGGGCACGCCGAATGGGCAGGCCAGCACGCAGTTGTTGCAGGCGATGCAGCGCGGCTTGCGGGCGCTGTGCACGACGCCGTCGCCGCTCCGCTTGATGGCGTCGGCCGGGCACACCTCCGCGCAGGTCGGCGACTCGCAATGCATGCAGATCACCGGCGTCGTCTGCGTCGAGCGGGCCCGCTCGATGTATTCCAGATGAATCATCGGGTGGCCCTTGTGTGTGTCGCACTCGCCACACGCCTGCACGCAGGCCTGGCAGCCGATGCAGCGGCTCGGGTCGATGTAGAAGCCGTAGTTCTCGGGTACGCTCATGCTTCAGGAGCCCTGCTTCGGAATTGACAAGGAGACCAGGGGACGCGGAGACAAGAAGAGTAAGAGTCGGTAGTCATCGGAACCTCCACAGAACCCAGGTTCTCCTTGTCCCCTTGTCCCTTTGTCTCCTTGTCGTCATCCACCTTCTCTCCTTGTCATTTCACCAATGCTCACTGCTGCGCCTCCAACCGGGCCGCATACTCCGGCGCCCCCGCCGCCCTGCTCACTCGCGCCGCACACACCTTGTACTCGGGAATCTTCGAGATGGGGTCCTGCGCCGCGATGGTGAGCTGGTTGGCACTCTTGCGCCCGGGCCAGTGGTAGGGAATGAAGATCGTGTCCGGGCGGATCGTCTGCACCACTTGAGCCCGCAGCGTGCAGCTCCCTCTTCGCGTCTCGGCCGTCGCCCAGTCGCCGTCTCGTATGCCCAGCTTCTCCGCCAGCGTGGGGTGCATCTCGATGCGCGGCTCGGGGTACTGCTCCACGAGCGGCCCGATGCGTCGCGTCTGCGTACCGGAGAGAAACTGGCTGACCACGCGACCGGTGGTCAGGATCAGCGGATACTTGGCATCGACCTCCTCGGCCGGCGGCGAGTAGACGGCCACGTTGAACCGCGCCTTGCCGTCGGGGAAGTAGAACGGCCCGGCGCCGTTGGCGACCGGATTCCCCGAGGCCGGCTCGAACAGCCGCGGCGTTCCCGTGTGCGGGCCACCATCCGGACTGAGCTTCGCCGGTCCGCCGGGCGGC
>BTUC01000419.1:0-6371 GCA_045863575.1 Phycisphaerae bacterium | reverse complement strand
ACGACCCCACCGGTGCAAACACCGATCCCGCCCGCATCGCCAACCATGCCTGGTCGCTCGATCCCCCGCGTCTCACGGAGTCGAGCGACTTCTGCGACGACAACCTCCGCGGCAAAGCCCGCTCCGCGCCCGACCCGCGGCACGGCGGCCGCTTCAACGCTGTGTTTTGCGACGGCCATGTCGAACGGCGCGAGGCCACCCACCTCGGCTATGTCGTACAGGAGGACGGCACCGTCCCTCTGACCGGAGCGGGGAACAATCGTTGGTTCTCCGGAACCGGCCGCGATGATGATCCTCCCCCTATTCCGTAGCGTTCCGGCTCCATGCGCGAATTGGCGGCGAGGCTCAAAGGCGGCTACACTGCGCCTTTGGCGGGCGTCTGGGGCGCTCGCTCCTGGTTGGCTCCAGTTCGTGTGGAGTGCGGTCACGGAGAGCGGCATGGATCAAGCCATACGGCCATCGCGGGGACGCGCCGGCATCATGCTGATCGTGGGTGTGCTGCTGGGTCTGCCTGTCGGGTGGCTGCTGGCTTCGCTGGCCATACTCCCTTTCCAACTGGGGCTTTTCTTCTTCCTGCTGCTGGGCCTCCTGATCGGCGCGTTCATGTACCGCGCCGGCCGACCGGCCGCACCCATGGCCAGGCCCCTCCTGTGGACCACTGGCATGGCCGTGGCTTTGGCCATATGGCTGACGTCGCTGCTTGTGGAATACAACAACGCGATCACGCGTGACGCACCTAAAGCCGTCCGCGACTCCATGCGACGCACGTCCTTGACCACTGAGCAGGTGCAGGAGCTACGGCAGGGAACCACGCAGGCCTTCTCGGCCACCCTGAAGGAGAACTACGCCCCCGGTGGCTTCGTCGGCTACGTCAGGTGGGCGGCCACCAGCGGAGAGGTGCAACTGCCGAAGGTGGTCAGGTCCTCCACCACCACCTATCAGCTCAAACAGCGCCCCATTTCCTGGATCATCCGGGTCGTCCTCTCCCTGCTGTTCATGAGCGGAGCGATTCTCTCCCAGGTGCTCGGGCTGAGCCAGGTCTCCCCGGTTCCAGACCCGGCCACCGAGGATCAGAATAGGCCCGCACCGCCCGTTTCCTGAGGCAGAGCACCAGGTTGCGGGGGTACGTGCCTATGTGGCAGATAGCCCCATACCACCCCTACACTCTCCCGTGGCGATTCCTTGACACTGGCGGAGAGCGATTTGATAATCCCGGCATGCAGGTGTCTGGTCATTCATGAGCACCAAGGTCCTAAAGCTTGAATCCAGCAGGGATTACGGAGACGCGATCCGCGAGGCCGCCGGGTGTCTGGCTTCCGGCGGGCTGGTGGTGTTTCCGACGGAGACCGTGTATGGATTGGGCGCCGATGCCACGAATCCAGCGGCGCTGAAGCGCCTGCGCGCCGTCAAGCAGCGGGATGACGGCAAGCCGTTCACCGCCCATATTGGCTCCCGTTCGGCCGTCGACCGGTTTGTGCCCGAGATCAGCGGACTGGCTCGGCGGCTCATTGAGAAGGCCTGGCCTGGCCCGCTGACCGTCATCTTCCAGGTAAACGATGTGGCCGCAGCCGCGGTCGTACAGCAGAGCTCGCTGGAGCACGCCCAGGCACTTTATCACGAGGGCACCATCGGTATCCGCTGCCCCGATGACCGGAATGCGTTGAGCTTACTGAACCAGGCGGGGGTTCCGGTGGTCGCTTCCAGCGCGAATCCTGCCCATGCCCCCCCGCCGGTGGACGCAGAGGCAGCCTTGGCCACACTGGACGGCCAGGTGGATCTCGTGCTCGATGCCGGTCGAACCCGTTATGCCCGGCCTTCGACTATCGTAAAGGTCAACGGCAACAACGTGCGCGTCCTTCGCGAAGGGGTGATCGACGAGCGCACCGTGCGACGGCTGACCCAGGTCAATTTCCTGGTGATTTGCAGCGGCAACACCTGCCGCAGCCCCATGGCCGAGGGCCTGCTTCGGCGGTTGCTGGCCGAGCGCCTGGGTTGCAGCGAGTCCGAACTGGCCGCCCGCGGTTACTACGTGGAGTCGGCCGGCGTTTCTGCGTATCCGGGCATGGGACCCACGCCCGCCGGCGTCCAGGCGCTCAAGAAAAGGGGCATCGACATTTCGAATCATCGCTCCCGCCCCTTGACGCTCGACCAGGTGAACCGGGCCGATTACATTTTCACCATGACCGACAAGCATCTCGATGCGGTGCTGCGCATTAATCCTCAGGCAGCGGAGCGTACGCGCCGGATCGCCGATGGGAACATTGAAGATCCCATTGGCGAAAGCGGTGACGTGTACGACCAGTGCGCCGCCCAGCTAGAGGAAGCCGTGCGCAGCCGGCTTCAGGAGATCACACTGTGAAGATCGCCATCGGTTCGGATCACCGCGGCTTCAACGCGAAGGAGAAGATCAAGGGCATGCTCGTCTCCCGCGGCTATGAAGTCCTGGACATGGGCACGGACTCGCCCTCGAGCTTCGATTATCCCGACACTGCCTACCCGACGTGTAAGGCGGTGGTACGCGGCGAGTGCGATCTGGGTATTCTCCTCTGCGGCACCGGAATCGGCATGTGTATCACGGCCAACAAGGTGCGCGGCGTGCGGGCTGCACTGTGTCACGATGAGCTTACCGCGGAGATGTCCCGCCGCCACAACAACGCCAACATTCTTTGCCTGCCCGCCGACCTGATCGGCGAAGAACTCATCCGCCGCATCGTCGAGGTCTGGCTCAAGAGTCCCTTCGAAGGGGGCCGCCATGAACGTCGCGTGCGCAAGATCGGCGAGTGCGAACGCCTCGAGCACGACGGCTGCGGCGGACCGCCGGCCGGGTAACTGAAAGACGAGCAGATAAGCAGACCAGGGGACAAGGAGAAGCAGCGTTCGCCTTGTCCCCTCGTCGCCTTGTCCCCTTGCCTCCCCGTCGGCTTCCGCCGATAAAAACGAAGTTGAATTCCGGGCACAATCCATTTGCCTCTTCGGGCAACATATACCATGTTCATGATGCAACGGATGGCCGTTGCGATGGGCATCGCGGGCAAACGGGAGTGGAGTCGCGGAGACGAACTCGCGGTGCCCACCGGAGGGAGGGGCGAGATGTCTGGCAGGGTGTCCACGGGGGGTGTGAAGCTGATCCGGCCATGCGGGCTGCTGGACTGCGGGCCCCGGCGTCTGGAACCGGATTCCGAGTGCCGGTTGCTGGAGGCCTGGGAAATCAGTCCGCTCGCTCCACGCGTGTGGAATCGGCAGGCGGCCTGTACCATCCCCCGGGGGCCCGAGCCGGTCGCCTCTCACACGTAAGTTATCCGTTCTTGGAGGGCACGCGGGTCCGGGCTCACGGATCCCCCGACTGCGGGGGCGTCCGCGAGCCCGGGACCATTTGTGGAACCCCTTTTCGCCAGCGGCGGGCCGGGAGTGGCCGCCGTTACCGTCTCTCACGCCCGCGGCAGGTCGCCCTCGCCCTTGGCCGGCAGCATGGAGAAGCCCATCAGGGCCACATCGATGCTGCGCGCGGCCTCGCGGCCCTCGCTGATAGCCCAGACGATGAGCGATTGACCGCGGCGCATGTCGCCGCATGCGTATACGTCCGGTTCGCTGGTGCGGTAATCCGCCCCGGCCTTCACGTTCCCGCGCTCATCGAGTTCCACGCCCAATTGAGCAACGATTCCGTCCGGCTCGGGACCGAGAAAGCCCATGGCCAGCAGGACCAGATCCGCCGGCCAGATCTTCTCTGTGCCCGGTACCTCGCGCATCTGCGGCCGTGTGCCGTTCGCGGGCGTCCACTCGACTTCGACCGTCTCCAGGCCGGTTACGCGTCCGTTCTCGCCCAGGAAGCGCTTGGTGAGAATGCTCCAGCAGCGCTGGCAGCCTTCCTCGTGCGAACTGCTGGTACGCAGCTTCATCGGCCAGTAAGGCCAGGGCTGGCTGGCCGGACGATTCTCGGGCGGCTTGGACAGCAGTTCGAACTGCGTCACGCTACGGGCTCCGTGCCGATTCGAAGTGCCCACACAGTCCGAGCCGGTATCGCCGCCGCCGATGATGATGACGTCCTTGCCGGTGGCCAGGATGTCGCCCGTGCCCCGGCTGAACCACCAGCCATCGGTTCCATGCGCGACCTTATCGCCGGCCACCCGCTTGTTCTGCTGGGGGAGGAACTCCATGGCGAAATGGACGCCCTGGAGCTCACGGCCGGGGATGGGCAGATCGCGCGGCTTGGTCGCCCCACCGGCCAGGACGATCACGTCGAAGTCCCTGCGCAGCTCATCCCCGGTGATGTCCACCCCCACGTTGACACCGGCCCTGAAAACAACGCCCTCGGCCTCCAACAGCGCGAGACGGCGGTCGATGATGCGCTTCTCGAGCTTGAAGTCAGGGATGCCGTAGCGGAGCAAGCCGCCGATGCGATCGGCGCGCTCGAACACGGTGACCGTATGGCCCGCGCGGTTGAGCTGATCGGCGGCGGCCAGTCCGGCCGGGCCGGAACCGACAACGGCGATCTTCTTGCCGGTGCGCTTTTCCGGTAGGTTCGGCCGGATCCATCCTTCCTTGAAGGCCCGCTCGATGATCGAGACCTCGATGTATTTGATCGTCACCGGCGGCTCATTGATGCCCAGCACGCACGCTTCTTCACACGGCGCCGGGCAGACCCGGCCGGTGAACTCCGGGAAGTTGTTGGTCGAGTGCAGCGTCCGGATGGCCCCCTCCCAGTCCTCCGCATAGACCAGGTCATTGAAGTCCGGAATGATGTTGCCCAGCGGGCAACCCGTGTGGCAGAACGGCACGCCGCAATCCATGCACCGCGCAGCCTGCTGCTGAAGCTTGGCCACCGGCAACGGAATGCTGAACTCCCGGTAGTGCTTCTTGCGCTCTTCGATCGGAACCTCGTCGAAGCCCTCGCGCGTAAATTCCAGGAATCCTGTCGGCTTACCCATGGGACACCTCCGCCAACTGCCCCACTTTCTGCCCGGCCGCCGGACGTGCCTGGCGGGCACGCTCCAACAACACGCGCCGGTAGTCGCGGGGCATGACCTTAATGAACTTGGGAAGCCAGTCCTCCCAGCTATCCAGGATCTGCTGCCCCACGGTGCTGCCCGTATAGCGTACGTGCCGTTCGATGAGGCCACGGACCCGCTTCACATCCTCCGTTTCGCAGAGCTCCTCCAGATCCACCATCTCTCGATTGCAGCGGAGCTCACCGAAGTCGCCCTGCACGTCGAGCACGTAGGCGACACCGCCGCTCATGCCGGCCGCGAAATTACGTCCGGTCGGGCCAAGAATCACCGCGTAGCCGCCCGTCATGTACTCGCAGCCGTGATCACCGACTCCCTCCACCACCGCTTGCACGCCGCTGTTGCGGACGCAGAAGCGCTCACCGGCCAGCCCGCGCACATAGGCCTCGCCACTGGTCGCCCCGTAGAACGCCACGTTGCCAATCAGGATGTTCTCCTCCGAGACGTAGCTGGAATTCTTCGGCGGGTAGATGATCAGCTTGCCGCCGGAGAGGCCCTTGCCGAAGTAATCGTTCGCGTCGCCCTCGACCTCCATGGTCATCCCGCGAGGAACGAAGGCCGCGAAGCTCTGACCCGCGGAGCCGTTGAACTTGAAGTGCAGCGTATCCTCGGGCAGACCCTCCGCGCCCCACCGCCGCGTGAGCTCGCTGCCGGTGATTGTGCCGGCCGTGCGGTTGATGTTGCGGATGGGCAGCTCCTGGTACACCTTCTCGCCGCGCTCCAGCGCCGGCCGAGCCAGATCCAGCAGCACGGTCATATCCAGCGACTTCTCGATGCCATGATCCTGGGGCTTGCCGCAGTACGTGCCGATGTGCTCGGGCACCTCGGGCTTGTACAAAATCTTGCTGAAATCCAGTCCCTGGGCCTTCCAGTGGTTGATCGCCGCGCGGGCATCGAGCCGGTCCACCCGCCCCACCATCTCGTTGATGGTGCGGAAGCCGAGCTGGGCCATGATCCGCCGCAGTTCCTCGGCGATGAAGAACATGAAGTTGACCACGTGCTCGGGCTTGCCGGCGAACTTCTTGCGCAGCTCGGGATCCTGCGTGGCGATGCCCACCGGGCAGGTGTTCAGGTGGCACTTGCGCATCATGATGCAGCCGGAGGCGATCAGCGGCGCGGTCGCGAAGCCGAACTCCTCGGCGCCCAGCAGGCAGGCGATGGCCACGTCACGGCCGGTCTTGAGCTGACCGTCCACCTCCACCGCGATTCGGCTGCGCAGGTCGTTCATGACCAGCACCTGGTGGGTTTCAGCCAGGCCCAGTTCCCAGGGGAGCCCGGCGTGCTTGATGGAGGTCAGCGGCGATGCGCCGGTGCCGCCGTCAAATCCACTGATGAGCACGACGTCAGCCTTGCCTTTCGAGACGCCGG
>BTUC01000418.1:0-6381 GCA_045863575.1 Phycisphaerae bacterium | reverse complement strand
AGCCGAAGGTCGAGCACGTCGAAGGTCTTTCGCCGGCCATCAGCATCGAGCAGAAGGCCGCCAGCCGTTCGCCGCGTTCCACGGTCGGCACGGTCACCGAGATCTATGACTACATGCGCGTGCTGTGGGCTCGGATCGGCGAGCCCTACTGTCCCAAGTGCGGCATCCCCATCGGCACGCAAACTTCCGATGAGATCGTGGAGCGGGTGCTGGCCCTGCCGGATAACACCCGGGCCCTGCTGCTGGCGCCCATCGAGCGCACCGGCGCCGAGGACTACGCCGACCTCTTCGCCCGCGAAAAGGCCAACGGCTTCGCCCGCGTCCGCGTGGACGGCACAGTCCACGAACTCACGTCGCCACCGACTCTGGATCGCCGCAGCCGGCACCGCATCGAGCTGGTGGTGGACCGCATTGCCGTTTCCAGGCGCGCCCGGGCGCGAATCGCCGAGAGCGTGGAGATGGCCCTGTCGCTGGGCAACGGTTGGATGGTCCTGGCCCCGGTGGACGGCGGAGCGGACGTGAAGTTCTCTCAACGCCGCTCGTGCACGCAGTGCGGAACAAGCTACGAGGATCTCACCCCCCACCACTTCTCGTTCAACGCGCGGCTCGGCTGGTGCGAGACCTGCGAGGGCTTGGGGACACAGGCCGGGGCGAGCGTGGACGTGATCGTGCCTCACCCGCGCCAATCGATCCGCGCCGGAGCTGTCGCAGGCTGGGAGGACATTGCCGAGAACCCCACGCTGGCCGCCATGATGGAGAAAGTGGCCGACCATCTGGGCATCGATCTGGATACCCCCTGGCTGGAACTCCCGGAGGAGGCGAGGCACGGCATCCTGTATGGAACCGGGGCGGCGTGGCTCGATCGCGGCGACGGCGTCCGCTTCCAGTGGAAGGGCTTCTATCCGGCCATCGACGAGGCGACCAAGTCAAGCTGGCAGTACCGTCACCGCCTGAGCCACCTGACCGGCGAGGTCGCCTGTCAGCGGTGCGGCGGCAGCCGCCTGCGACCGGACGCGGCCGTCGTTCGGGTCGGCGGCAAGACGATCGTCGAAATTGGCCGCATGGCGCTCGACGCCGCCCTGGGCTTTTTCACCGGGCTCAAGCTCGACGCGCGGGCGAAAAAGGTGGCCGGCGAGCTGCTGGTGGAGATTCGGAACCGGCTCAAGTTCCTCGTGGATGTCGGCCTCGAATACGTCACCCTGTACCGTTCCGCACCCACTCTCTCGGGCGGCGAATCGCAGCGCATCCGGCTGGCCTCCCAAATCGGCAGCGGCCTCACCGGGGTACTCTACGTGCTGGATGAACCCACCATTGGCCTGCACCCCCGCGACAACCGCCGGCTCATCGCGGCCCTGCACCGGCTGCGCGATCTGGGCAACACGCTGCTTATGGTGGAGCACGACCGCGAGGTGATCGAACAGGCGGATCACGTCCTGGATTTCGGCCCCGGCGCGGGATCGGACGGCGGGCGCGTGGTGGCCGCTGGGGAGCCAACACGGCTGTCGAAGTCGAGCGAATCGCTCACCGGGCGATACCTGGCCGGTCGTGAGGTTATCCCGGTCCCGACGAACCGCCGCACCGGCAATGGACAATCGCTGACCGTTCGCGGCGCCCGGCACAACAATCTCAAGGACGTCGACCTCACCATCCCGCTGGGCTGCTTCGTGGCCGTCACCGGCGTGTCCGGCAGCGGCAAGAGCTCGCTCATCAACGACGTACTCTATGCAGCCCTGGCCAAGCGAATCCATCGGGCCGGCACCGAGCCGGGCGGGCACGACGAAATCGTCGGCCTCGAGGCCGTGGACAAGGTCATCAATGTCGACCAGTCGCCGATCGGCAACTCGCCGACCAGTAACCCGGCCACCTACACCGGCGCGTTCGACCTGATCCGCGAGTTATTCGCGCGATTGCCGGAGGCCAAGGTCCGGGGCTACACCGCTAACCGCTTCAGCTTCAATCGACCCGGTGGGCGCTGCGAAGCGTGCGAGGGCAACGGACAGCGATGCATCGAGATGCACTTCCTGCCCGACGTGTGGATTGACTGCGAGACGTGCAAGGGCAAGCGGTTCAAAGCCGAAACGCTGGAAGTCAAATACAAGGACAAGAGCATCACCGACGTGCTGGAGATGCGGATCGCCGATGCGCTGGAGCTGTTCACCAACGTGCCCAAGATCCGCCGATTGCTGCAAACGCTGGTCGACGTCGGTCTGGGTTACCTCCCGCTGGGCCAGGCAGCGCCGACGCTGTCCGGCGGCGAAGCCCAGCGCGTCAAGCTGGCGGGCGAACTGGGCCGGCCCAGTACGGGCAAGACGCTCTATATCCTCGATGAGCCCACGACTGGCCTGCATTTTGACGACCTTCGTAAGCTGCTGGCCGTTCTGCACCGGTTCTGCGACCTGGGCAACACGGTCGTCTGCATCGAGCACAACCTGGACGTGGTGAAGACAGCCGACTGGATCATCGACATGGGCCCGGAGGGCGGACAGGCAGGCGGCCACATCGTGGTTGAGGGACCGCCGGAGAAGATCGCCGCCAAGAAGGGCTCGCACACCGGCGCGATCCTGGGCGAAGTGCTGGCACGCGACCCGCACGAGGCGCGCCAGGTATTTGATCCGCGACAGGCGGTCGAGCCACCGCCGAAGCTGGAGGCTTTCGAGGAGGAAGTGGGCGACGCGCGGATGCCCTGGGAGGTGGACGGCCGGCGCTGGCACACGCGCGACCGCGTCGGCCACCGCGGCGAGAAGGTCCGCTGGGAAGGTGAAGCCCTCGCATGGATCATCGACCAGGTCGAGGCGGTCGGACGCAAGCGCCTCGCCCCCACCAACTACAACCATCGCACGCGGATCGAGATCAAAGCCCCCGGCAGCGAGACACCGTGGTTCCTGCACGCGCGCACGGGCGGCGCGTGGTTGCTGGATGCCACCTTCCGTGTACCCGCCCGGGCGTTTTCGGCCGCTGAAGTGCGCAAGCTCATCCCGCTCAAGCCGCTGGACGACTGCGACGAACTACCCGTCTACGGCAGCAATCAGCGCGTGAACCTGCGGCATTCCGGCACGCACACGGACGACATTCGCATCCTGATTCATTCCAGGCGCGAGATCGCCACGGCTGGCTGCCGCGAGTTCATCAAGCGGGCCATGCAGGCCTATTGGCGGCTGTTGCGCAAGCTCAAGGAAGACGTGACCGTCGCCCAGCCGTGGAAAGTCAACGGCCGGGCCTGGCACCTCTCGCAGAGCATGTTGTCAAAGTCTTCGGAGCGGCTCTGGAACGGCAATCTACTCGTGCAGTTGCTCGGGCTGTTCAAGAAAGCGGCGCCCGCGGCCAAGGAAGACTGGAGCCGGAAGGTGATGGTGACCTTGGGCCATCCGAACGTATCCGGCGTCTGGGCTCGACTGGTCACCAACCATGCCCAGGCCATGCGCATCGAGGTGCACGTGGGCCGAGGCCAGTTCACGCCGACCATGATCGAGGGGTTGGGGCTGGACGTGCAGATTCGGGATCTGCCTCGCGAAGGCGCCAAGGTGGTTTTCTGGCTTCAGCGGATCGAGCAGTGCAATCTCAAGCAGCTCGATGCACTCGTCCGTGGATCAGTCGAAGTCCTCAGCGGCCGTGGAGGAAACGGAGCTCTGAGCCAGAATGCCGAAATGGAGGTTGACGTATGAGCACGCTCGTACCCAACCGATACCTGTTCCGCTACGAGTTTCCGCTGCGTTACCGCAAGTCGCCGCGCATTGATGGCGACTTGTCCGACTGGTCCGATGCGTTCCTGATTCCGGATGTCAGCGCCCTGGACGGACAGGCGCCCTTCGGGAAGATCTGGATGGGCTGGAACGAGTCCGGACTGTTCATCGCTTGCGAGGTCCATGGCCGCAAGTCCCCTTTTCATAGCGAGCCGAAGTCTTTCTGGAAAGGCGACAACCTGCGGCTGTGCACGGATATGCGCGATACGCGCGACATCAAGCGGGGCTCGCGCTATTGCCAGCAGTTCTATTTCCTGCCGTCCGGCGGTGGTCCGTTCGGACGGTCGGCCGTGGCCGGCGCCGCCAAGGTGGTCCGGGCCACCGAGCACGCCCCCCTGCCGCCGCCGGGACTGGTCCAGGTGGCCGGCGCGCGTGAGGGCGCCCGCTATACACTGGAGGGGTATGTCCCGGCCGCCGCGTTGAGCGGATTCGATCCCGGCGAACACCGGCGCATCGGGATCTTCACACTCCTGGAGGACCGCGATCTCGGCCAGCAGCACCTCACCATCGGTGACGATCTCAACTGGTACCTCGACCCCAGCACGTGGGCGACGGCCCTCCTGACCCGCTGAAGAATCGAGCCACAGAGCACGCAGAGAGCGCTGAGGCGCGGAGGCCTCTCGCTGCAAAAGGACAGCTCTCTGGGCCTCAGCGGGCACGGTGGCTAATTATTCTGCAACTTGAACGTCTTGCGCCACTTCCGCGTCTGGCGATCCCACCACGTGGGCCCTGCCGGGCGGGTGGTGACGGGCTTCTCCCCGGCGTGGGCGAAGGGCTCCTGCGTGACGGAGAGCCACTGCTCCCAGGCATCACCATCGTAGTCGTGGGTAACGCCGGTCAGGGCGATCAACGAGCGTTCAGCCTGGTCGGCCAGGGCGAAATCGCTCTCGTGCAGCGCATTAATCAACGGCGGGAAGACCTCGCGATCCTGGAATGTCCCGAGTGCCTCCAGGGCGGCCAAACGAACGTTGCGGGGCTGCCCACGGGCGCTCATGGCGATGAAGAGGTTCTGTGCGGTCTGCCGATGCTCCTCGGGCACGAGCCCCTGCCGTTGGAACGCCGCCAATGCAGTAGCCGCCTCCCAGCGGACGTCGTTGTCGGGGGGCTTGGCCTCCTGCGAATCGGGACCGGCTTGCAGGATGGACAGCAGCGGGCCCACCGGCCGGCCGTCGTCGTAGCGGCAGAACGCCTTGATGGCGACACAGCGGATCTGGCTGGCCGGATCGGTCCGGGCTACCGCATCGAGAACGCTGAAGGAATCGTCGTCGGTTACGTAGCCGCTCTCGGCGATGCGGGTCACGGCGTCGCGGCGAATATCGGGGTGCTCGGCCTCCAGGGCCAGCCGGTAGTTGTCCTCGGCGGACTGGTGTCGCCACCGGCGCTTGGTGTGGTCGGAACAACCGGAGGTCGCAACGGTCAACAGGATGAGGGCGGGGACAATCACGGCGGCCAAGGCGCGTGAAGAACGATGCGCTGCCACGCGAATACCCCCCCCAGCCCCCCCTTCAAAAGGGGGGGAGAGCCGCGTGGATTCAGCCCACCAGGTCTGGTGGGATGCTTCGGCTGTTTCAGCCCTCAAGTGCGGCTTCGTCGGTGTTGAGGAGGTTCTCGTTGAAGAACTGCTCGGGAGTGACCCAGGTGACATCGCGGATGGCATGGCCGAGGAAGCGCCCGCCGATCTCGCGGAAGCGTTGCGGATTGTCGCTGACATAGCAGCGGAGTCTACCTTTGCCCGCGGCACAGGACAAGGCGTCCAGGTCAGTCAGCATTGCCTTGGCCCGGCGGGCGGTGGCGTCTGCCGAATCGATGACCGTCGAACCAGCCATCAGCTCCGCGATCGCGCTGCCGACCAGCGGATAGTGCGTGCATCCCAAGAGCACGACGGCGGGCCGCAACCAGCGGACGCCATCGAGATACTCATCGAGCAGCAGCCGTAGGATGGGATCGTCACAGGGCCGCCCCTCCTCGATCAGCGACACCAGGCTCGGGCAGCGCTGCTGAACGACCGGCGTATCCGGGGCAAGTAACTGGATGGCCCGGGGGTACGCTCCTGACGAGACGGTCGATTCGGTGGCCAGCACGGCGATGGCTCGCCCGGCCGCGGCCTGAACCGCCGCCGCCGCTCCCGGCTCGACTACGCCCAGCAGAGGAACCGGAATACGGCCATACAGATCATTCAAGGCCAAGGCACTGGCCGTGTTGCAGGCCACGATGACCATCTTCGGGTTGAAGCGAAGCAGGAAGTGACAGTCCTGCTCCGCGAACTGGAACACCGTCTGGGAAGACTTCGTGCCGTACGGCACCCGGGCCGTATCGCCGAAGTAGACGATGTTCTCGCCGGGCAGGTGCTGCTGCAGCGCCCGCACGACGGTCAGCCCGCCAAGGCCGGAATCGAATACGCCGATGGGTTGAGTGCTCATGACTGTCCCTGCCTGCCCAGGCTAGAGGCGACCCGCGCTCGATGCAACTCCATTCTACCCTGTTTATCGAGCATTGCCGGCGCGGCAGTGCAGGGGAATTGCGACCCTTGGAACCGTAGGCGGTTGACGCACAAAACCGTAAGGCTCATGATTTCAGAGCCGGAGTATTAGGCCCTGTCTCAAAACTCCGGTTTTTGCCGATAAGGCTCCATGACGACATG
>BTUC01000417.1:0-6395 GCA_045863575.1 Phycisphaerae bacterium | reverse complement strand
CCAGTACGCCGATGAGCATGAACGTCGTCGAGTTACGGAACTCGGGATAGACGAAGCCGGAGTTCCGGGAGTAGTTGACCCAGAACAGCGCCTGGACGAGACACAGCCCCACGGTGGCATAGCGGGTGTACTCGTTGATTTTCTTCCGGCCGGACTCACCCTCCTTCTGGAGTTTCTCCAGCGAGGGCAGCACGGTGGCCAGGAGCTGGAAAATAATGCTGGCGGAGATGTACGGCATGATGCCCAGGCCGAAAATGGTGCTCTGGTGCAACGCTCCGCCCGTGAACATGGCGAAGGCCGCCGCGAGCTGCTGGAAGCCGCCGCCAGCGCCTTCGCGCTCCATGGCCTCCACCATGCCGGTCTGGTCAATGCCCGGCAGCGGAACGTGATAGCCGAGGCGATAGATCACCAGCAGTCCCAGCGTGAACAGCAGTTTACGCCGCAACTCCGGGATTCTGAAGATATTCGCGAGAGTACTGAACATTCATCACCCTCTGCAACTCAGCGCGATGACGCGGGTTACTCGACCGTCTTGGCCTGACCGCCCGCCTTGGCGATCTTTTCCGCGGCCGCAGCGCTGAAACTGGTTGCTTCCACGTCCAACTTCTTGCTCAGCTCGCCCGTGCCCAGAATCTTCACCGGCGCAGTCGCGCTGTGGATCAGCCCCGCCGCGGCCAGCGATGCCGGCGTCACCTTGGCCCCGCTGTCGAACCGCTCCTCGAGCGTCCCTACGTTGACCACCTGGTACTGCGTCCGGAAACGGGCGTTACTGAAGCCGCGCTTGGGAATGCGCCGGAACAGCGGCATCTGACCGCCCTCGCTGAGCGGGTGCGGGCCCTGGGCCGAATGCTGGCCCATGCCCTTGCTGCCGCGGGTGGACGTCTTGCCATGTCCGGACCCGATACCGCAGCCCACACGCTTGCGGCGCTTCCATCGCCCGGCCTTCGAGGTCACATCGGATATCATCATGGTCGGTGTACTCCTGCCTGCCGCAGCTCCCGTGGGCCTTTAGGCAATCGAAACCGCCCGCAGCCGGGCGACATCATCCTTGGTCCGCATTTCGGTCAATGCCAGGAACGCGGCCTTCACCAGGTTCTTGGGACTGGTTGATCCAAAGCACTTGGTGAGCACGTCTTTGACGCCGGCCAGTTCCATGACCGCCCGCACGCTGGCGCCCGCGATGACGCCGGTTCCCTCGCCGGCCGGGATGGCCACCACTTTGCTCGCGCCATACCGACCCACCGCCTGATGCGGGATGGTGGTACCCGCCAGCTTCACGCTGATGACGTTGCGGCGGGCCACCTTGGTGGCCTTCTCCACGGCACTGGGGACCTCGTTGGCTTTCCCGTAACCGATGCCCACCTGCCCCTTGCGGTCTCCAACAACCACCAGGGCGCCGAAACTGAACCGGCGGCCACCCTTCACCACGGTTGCGCAGCGATAGACGCGGACGACCACTTCCTCCAGGCCGCCTTCTTCGCGGTCACGCCCGCCATCGCGCGGGCCTCTGCCGCGGCCGCCCTGGCCACCGCGACCCCCGCGACGGTCCCCGGGGCCGCCACGATGTCCACGCTCCTCATGGGGCGCCTGGCTCTCGGGAGCCGCCTGTGCCCCCTCAGTAGCCGCGGGCTGCTGCTCCTGCTCCTGGGCCGAATCCTGCGTTCTGTTATTCAGCTCGTCAGCCATCGATGCCTCGATCCTTATGGGGTCCGCGGCCGCCGCAACAGCCGCCGTCTTCCGTTATATTTTGAGTCCCGCTTCGCGGGCCGCATCAGCCAGTGCCTTCACCCGCCCATGGAACCGGTATCCGTTCCGGTCGAAGGCGGCCTGTTGGATGCCCTTGGCCACGGCCTGCTCACCCAGCAGCTTGCCCACCTGCGCGGCGGCCGTTCTGTTCCCACCACCGGCAGCCGTGCCCTGCTCCTGGGTGCGGCTGCTGGCCGAGACCAGCGTTCGGCCGGCCGTGTCGTCGACCAACTGTGCGTAGATGTACTTCAGGCTGCGGAACACCGTCAGGCGGGGGCATTCCGGCGTCCCGAAAACTGACTTGCGAATCCGCCTCTTTCGCCGGATTCGCCGGACCGTTTTGGTCTTGATGCTGCTCATTCGTTCACACCCTGGCCATAACCGACGGCCTCTGGCACCTCGATGAGTCACGCCTCCTTCGAGGATCAGCCGCCACCGCCCGCGAAAGCCTTGCCCTGCTTCCGGCGGACGTACTCACCCGCATAGCGGATGCCTTTGCCCTTGTACGGCTCCGGCGGACGAATTGCCCGCACCTCGGCCGCGAACTGACCGACCTGCTGCTTGTCGGCGCCGGCAACCGTGAACTTGGCGGGATCCGACTCACCACGAGCGGCCGGAACCTCGACCGTCACCTTCAATCCCTTGGGAATGGGGATAATGAACTGTGCCTCACGCGGCTTGCCGGCCACGTCCACACCCAGACCCATGTAGCCCACGTTCAGGTAGAACTTGTCCCCCTGAATCTTGCAGCTATAACCGGTGCCGTACACTTCCAGCGACTTGGAATAGCCCTGCTCGACGCCCTTCACCATGTTGGCGATCAGGGCGCGGGCCATGCCGTGGAATGCCCGGGCCCGGGCCGACTCGCTCTCCCGGCCGACGTGGATCTGGGCCGCCGCGGCGTCGTACTTCACCGAAACCTCCGGCGGAAAACTCCAGGACAACTCGCCCTTGGGGCCGGAGGTCTTCACGTGATGATCGCGCAGCTCCACCTTCACGCCGGAAGGGACTGCGATCGGTTTCTTGCCAATACGCGACATGGCATCCGTCCTTTTCTGTCAGCTCACCGTGCAGAGCAGTTCGCCGCCGACGTTCCGCTCGCGACACTCGCGGTCGCTGAGCACCCCCTGGCTCGTCGAGACGATGGCGATGCCCAGCCCGTTGAGGACTTTGGGCAGCTCGCGCACGCCCCGGTAGAGACGGCACCCGGCCTTGGAGGACCGGCGGATCTCCGAGATCACCGGCTCGCCTAAGGCGCCGTACTTGAGCTGGATGCGCAACACACCCTGCCGGCCGTCGTCAATGCGGTCGAACGCGAGAATATAACCTTCCTCGCGCAGGACCTTGGCGATCCCGAGTTTCAGGTTGGAAGCGGGCATCTTCACCTCGCGGGCGCGGACGCGCGCCGCGTTGCGAATCCGTGTCAACATGTCCGCGATCGGATCACTCCACATGCTGTCTGTTCCTCGTCGTCACCAACTGGCTTTCTTCACCCCGGGGATCATGCCATCATTGGCCAGTTCCCGGAAGCAGACGCGACACAGCTTGAACTTGCGGTAGACCGCCCGGGATCGACCGCAGATCTGGCAGCGCCGCACGATCCGGCTCTTGAATTTGGGCGTCTTGTTCGCCTTGTTAACCCACGCCTTCGTCGCCATGGTTACCTCTCAGCGATCAGCATTCTGCTCTCAGCTTCGCCACTGAGCCGCTCATCACTCATTACTCACCACTCAGCACTCAGCACTCATCACTCATCACTGATCATTCGCCCAGGGCCTTGTCCGTCCGGAAGGGCATGCCCATCAGGCGCAGCAGCTCCCGGCTCTCCCGGTCGCTGCGTGCCGTGGTCACCAGGGTGATGTTCATCCCCTGGGGAAACTCCACGGCCGCCGCGTCGATTTCGGGGAAGATGGTCTGTTCACCGACGCCCAACGAATAGTTGCCGCGCCCGTCGAAGCTGCGGGGGTTCAGGCCCCGGAAGTCGCGGATACGCGGGATAGCGATGTTGATCAACCGGTCCAGGAACTCGTACATGCGGGCGCCGCGGAGGGTCACCATCACGCCGGTTTCCTGGCCCTGGCGCACCTTGAAATTCGACACGCTCTTCTTGGCCTTGCAGACCAGCGGCTTCTGCCCGCTGATCACGGAAAGATCCTTGACGGCCAGCTCGATGCGCCGCTTCTCCTGGGTGGCCTTGCCCACGCCCATGGAGACCACAATCTTGTCCAGGCGGGGAAGGGCCATGGGGTTCCTGGTGCCCAACTGCTCGAAGAGCTTGGGCACCACTTCCTGCTTGTATCGCTCCTGAAGACGCGTCATGGTTTAACCTTCCGCCTTTTCTGTGCTGACCTCGTTGAGCCGGGTTCCGCCCACCGTCGCCCGGTACTTGGTGTCACCCTCGCTGGTGAACCGCACCCGCGACCCACGGCCGGTCCGCTCGTCTACCGGCAGCACGTTTGAGAGGTGCAGCGGCGCCTCCTTCTGCAGACGCCCGCCTTGTGGGTTGCGTCGGCTCGGGCGCACGTGCCGGTAGACCATGTTCACGCCCTGCACCAGCACCATGCCGCGCTTGGGCAGCAGGCGGAGCACCTTGCCGCGCTCGCCCTTGTGATCGCCGGCGATCACCTCAACCATGTCATCCTTGCGAATATGGCACGCCATTGTCAGCTCTCAACAGGTTTCAGATCACCTCGTCGGCCAGCGACACGATCTTCATGTACCCGCGCTCGCGCAGCTCGCGGGCGACGGCCCCGAAAATGCGCGTGCCGCGCGGCTCGTTCTTGTCGTCGATGAGCACCACCGCGTCACGGTCGAACCGGACGTAGCTGCCGTCGGGCCGGCGCGTGGGGTACTTGGCCCGCACGACCACCGCCCGCACGACGCGGGCCTTCTTGTTGCCGGGCTTCATGAAGTCGCTGTTGGCCAGCGCCTTCTTGACCGCACAGATCACCACGTCGCCCACTCCCGCGGTGCGGCGCTTGGGCTTGCCGTGCCGCGCGGTGCTGCCACCCAGCACGCGGATCACCATCGCCGCCTTGGCGCCGGTGTTATCCGCCACATCCACCATGGTCTGCTGCTGAATCACTGCGCACCTTCCGCCTTTCTATTCCCGCGGCCCCTGCCGGACGATCCGCACCAGCCGCCAGGTCTTGGTCTTGGAGACGGGCCGGCACTCCATCAGTTCAACCACGTCGCCCAGGTGGGCTTCGGCCTTCTCGTCGTGGGCATGCACCCGGGTCCGCTCTCCGACGATCTTGCCATACTTGGAGTGCTTGCTCTGCCAGCGCACCTCGACGCGCAGTGTCTTAGGCGTCTTGTGGGCGCTGGTCACCACGCCCACGACCGTCCGCCGCGTCTTCCGTGGCTTCGCTGTGCTCTGCTCTGTTTCTGCCATCAGCCGCCAACCATCCTCTCGTACCAATCACCGCTTCTCTGGCGCCGGGATCTCAGCCCTTGCGCTTGGCCGCCACGGTCTCCAGATGAACCTGCTTTTCCTCAATGCCGCTTTCGCCCCGCTCCCGCAGCACGGTGAGCACGCGGGCAATCTCCCGGCGGACCTTGGTCAACTGCGAGGAATCCTCCAGCTTCTCCGTCACCGCCTGGCTGCGCAGATCGAACGCGTGTCGCCGCAGCCGGTCCAGTTCGCCGTGCAGCTCCGCCGTCTTCATCTGCCGCACTTCCGCTATTTTCATCTCAGCAACACTCCTGGCCGCACGGCCTTGCTGGCTACAGGACGGTCACACCGAATGCTGCCGGGTGACGAACCGGCATCGGAACGGCATCTTGTGGGCCACCCGGGTAAACGCCCGCCGGGCGATGTCCTCGGTCACGCCGCCGATCTCATACAGCACGGTGCCTTCCTTCACGATGGCGACATAGTACTCCGGCTCACCCTTGCCCTTGCCCATACGCGTCTCCAGCGGCTTCGTGGAGACCGGCTTGTGCGGGAAGACGCGGATATAAACCCGGCCTTCGCGGGCCAGGAAGTGCGTCGCCGCCATACGCCCGGCCTCAATCTGGCGGGCGGTGAGCCAGCCGGAATCCAGCGACTGGATCCCGAACTCGCCGAAGGAAACCTTATTTCCGCGGGTCGCCTTCTCGCGGTACGTGCCGCGCTGCGACTTCCGGTACTTCATCCGTTTGGGCATTAACGCCATGGTTCTACCTCAGGTTCTTGCTTACAGCCGGGCTCTGCGCCGCGGACGGGCCGGTGCTTCCTGGCCTTCCGGCTGAACTTCCTCGTCACCGAAGTTGCCCCGGTGGATCCAGACCTTTACGCCGATCGCGCCGTAGGTGGTGAAGGCGGTGGCGAACCCGTAATCCACGTTGGCCTGCAACGTCTGGAGCGGGATCGAGCCCCGCTTCTGCGTCTCGCGGCGAGCCATCTCCGCCCCGCCCAGCCGGCCGCTGCACAGGATGCGAACTCCCTTGGCGCCGGCCTGCATGGTCGCATCGCACTTCATCTTCATGACCCGCCGGAAACTGCCGCGCTTCTTGAGCTGCTCGGCAATGCTTTCGGCGACGTACTGGGCATCCACGTCAGGGTTCTTGATCTCCACGACGTTCAGGCTGATCTTGCGGTCGATGAGCTCCTCGAGCTCTTCGCGGAGCTTGTCCACCTCGGCGCCGCGCGGGCCAATGACCAGGCC
>BTUC01000416.1:0-6396 GCA_045863575.1 Phycisphaerae bacterium | reverse complement strand
AATGTCCTGAGTGCTCAGAGCAAGCGGCGGAGCATCGGCCTGTGCCAGTGATGGCGCCTTCAGCCGCAACACTTCGGCGCAGTCGCGGGCAGCCGTCGCATCATCGACGTTCCACCGTCCAACGAGACGGGCAATCGGCGCGGCCTCTTGTCCGGCAGCCACAACGATGGCTTCGCCGTAGGTCCTGAGTACCGCGCGCCACCCCTCGCATTGCTCATCCAGCTTTTGCAGACGGGTCATCATCCGCTTGCCGTCATGGGTAGCCATCAGCTCGGAGGTGAAGTGTTCAAGGTGTCCGAACATGTGGGCATTGACCACTTCAGCCGGCGGGTTCTCGGCACCGTGGCCGAACTTGGCCTGTGCTTCCCGGTGCAGGTCGCAATGGGCCTCGCCGCGCAGACGGGCCAACAGGTCGGTATACAGGCGTCGCCGCTCCGGCTCGGCCGATGCCCACTTGTCGAGAACCTCGATAAACGTTGCCGCCTTCAGCGTGATATCTGGCATGATCCACCTACTTTTCAACCGGGCCGGTCCGGCGGGTCGGGCTGGTAGGTGGTCAGCCGTCGCCGCCGGGCCGCTTGGGCGGTAGCTAGCCGCCCGTCCCGATGCCTTGATTATACCCCGCCCTGCTTCTTTGCGAACAGCCAGCGGCGCACGTGGTCTGTTACCTTGCGCAGCCGGGCGTTCTCCGTCGCGTCGGCCTGCCACTTGCGGTAATGGCTGGCCATGTCTGGCGACGCGTGCCCCATGACGCGATCGACCGCGGCCTGATCTCCGATTTCGCCTGCCACGGTCTCGAACGTGTGCCTCAGCGCATAGAAGCCCGTGCCGGGCCGGTTGACGCCGATGCCGTCCAGCAGCTTCTTAAACTCCTGCGCGATGCCATCGACGTGTCCGCCCTTACTCGGCTTGCCGGGCTCGTCGGGCTCTTTCACGTGGAAGCGCACCCAGGGGCGGCCGTGCCGGGTAAGGAACACCCGATCCTTGTCCGCCTCGTCTCTCGGCTGGGGCCGGGCGTCAATAGCCGCCTTCAACGCCTTCACGGTTTCTGGCCACAATGTGGCGCGGCGGTCCACGGTTGACTTGTGCCGGCGGTATTCGAGTATGCCGGCATCCATGTCAAGGTGCCGAAGCCGCAGTCGGGCACAGTCGTCATTCCCCAGGGCCGCGTTAGCACCCAAGTAGATCATGGCGCGCATGGGAATCGATGCGGCGTCCAGCAGGGCGCGGATCTCGCCGGCCTCCAACAGCCGTTCGGGCTTACCCGCCTCTTCGCGCTCGCGGATGCGATCCTCTTTCGACACGTGGAAGTCTTGGCCGAATGCTACCGGGTGGGGCAGCTTGCCCTCATCGACGGCCCACGAGAATATCGACTTGGCGCGGCGCACCTGGTTGTGCACCGATTCATAGGTCCGGCCCTTGCGGAACTCCGTCATCAGGGCGCGGAAGTCATCCGGCCGCAGATCATCGACCAGCCGATTCCGGCCGAACGCGGCCACGACGATAGAACACGTGCCGTGCAGCTCTTTCCAGGTCCGCTCCTGCAGCCGGCCCATCTCCACCTTGTGCCGGCGGGCGGATAGGAACATGCTGCAGAGGTCGCCGATTACCAGCCCGTCGCGTGTCCGAGGCGTACGGCCGGCCACGAGGTCGTCTTTCTGTTCCAGCCACTTGGCCAGCGCCGCCTCCGGCTCATCCCATTTGCCGAAGTAGACCAGCCGGCCGCGTACCTTTTTCGCCCACCGTCCAGAGGCATGAGGGAAGAGCGGGTAGTCGGGATGGGGCCGGGATGGCTTTTTGATTCTCGGCTCGGGACCGCGGCCACGTCGCCGGCGGGGCAACCGGCCGTCCAGATCAAGGTACTGCTGGTATCGCTTCAGCGCCCCTTCGAGGTCGCCCCAGGGGCCGAAGTAGACGAGCTTGCCCGCGATCTTCTTGCACCATCGGCCGGTCGCGTGGGGGAACAAGGGGCAGCCCTCCGGTTTCGAGGGCTTTTCCGGGCGGGGGTGATTGACTACACTGGTCATGTCACTGACTCCTGGTGTCACCGGGGTGTCGGGTGTCACGCGCGGGTGTCGGGTAACGGCCGACACCCCGCTTCCATTGACAATAGAATACCGGCTCAGGTGTCTAAGTGTCAATACTGGAGTCTAGAAAATGACACCCGATAGCCCGGAAGTAACGTAAGTTGCTGAAGTATAAGCCTTTGGGAGCGTAGCTCAGTAGGTAGAGCAAAGGCCTTTTAAGCCTTGGGTCCTGGGTTCGAGTCCCAGCGCTCTCAGTAGATTGATCGGCCACGCCGAAGGGTTTTGTACAAGAACTTGCGTCCCTGTTGGTTTACCATAGCTCTCGACGCAATAAGGATTTGCGGACCGAAGAGGGTCTTGAGCGGGCAGCCAAGTTGGCCGAGGGGCGAGGGATAGAGAGGAACACTACGCCGTCGGCTCCAACCGGAGAAGCGATCGAAGGACTGACGGACCTGAGGCCGTCAGGCAGCTCGGGCTCTGGCAGCAGTCGGGCTGAACCTGTACGGGTCAGACCGGATGTCCTCATCACGTTCTGTGGACCAATCCAGCTCCATGACGCCGAAAGCCCAGAAGCGAGGACCATAGCGTGTGCCGTGCGATCGGACTGTGCGGAGCGATGGGGAGTTAAGCCTGGTGCGGATTGGGATGATCGCACACTCTGAGGCGCCCTGGACGCCGTTTTTCTTGCGCTTTTTCACCGAACGCGGCGATCATCTGCTCCTGATCAGCTTCTCGCCAGGGAAGCTCGACGTGATGGAAGGTAGTCGGGTTGAGTATGTCGGCAGCCAGACCCGCGACCTTCATGGCGGTAAGCACCGCTATATAGCACGCGTGCCGAGGATCCGCCGATGTCTGCGGCGGTTCCGAGCTGAGGTCGTCTTTGCCCCCTATCTGCGTTCCAATGGCCTTACAGCGGTCCTTGCATCCCAGGTACCCGTGGTCGTGTCGGCAGTCGGAGGCGATGTGCTGGACATCGGAGTTCACGGCGAATGGCGGCGACGCGTCCTGGAAAGGGTGGTGAGGTTTGTGTGCCGCAGGGCTGCACTCATCAATCCGGTTTCCAGACAGATCGAGCAGGAGTTGGTGCGGATCGGCGCGGATCCGTCCAAGATCATGACACAGCCATTCGGCGCGGAATTGCAGCGTTTTGGACAGGCAGCGGACATGCCTCGCCCTGTGGCGTCCCAAATCGTCTGCACCCGCAAGCACGAGCCGGTGTACAACATTCCCACGATACTTCGAGCACTGGCGAGGTTGCAGAAGTCAGGCAGGGAGTTTCACTGCACCTTGGCCGGAGGCGGCTCGTTGCTGGAATCGCACCGGCAATTGGCCATGGAATTGGATCTTGATGAGCGGGTCAGTTTCACCGGACATCTGCCTCACGCTGATGTTGCGCAGCTGCTGACCCGGTCAGATATCTACATCTCGGCTTCCTTGAGCGACGGAACGAGTGTGTCGTTGATTGAAGCGATCGCGGCTGGAATCCTGCCGGTGGTGTCGCGAATTCCTGCGAATACCCCGTGGGTGAAACATGGTCAGACAGGCCTGCTGTTTGATCCGGCAGATCCGGCGGACTTGGCGGGTGCACTGGAAACCGCGCTGGACAACCGCGAACTCCGCGGCCGGGCATGTAGCGAGAGTCGCTTGGGTGTTTTGCGGGAGCTGGACGCGCAACGCAACGCGCAACGATTAGCAGTGGCGATGGAGAAGCTCATCGCTGAAGCGTCACGCTGAATATCACGACCATATCAGCTTCTTCACGAGCGCGTTGGCGGCACGATATTCGAGCAGACCTCTCGGGCGCCTGCCAATCAAGCGAAAGCGCGACCATCGAGAGAGCATTTCGGTGAGAAGTCGTGCACTGCCATCGCGCCGGGTTTGCGTGGAGAAGGCCAGGTAGAAGGCGAGCTGAAATGCCTCGTAGAACTTGGCGTCGCCAATCCAGCGCTTCTCCCTCGCGCTCTTCCAGTCGGAGAAATGGCACCATCGCTCCACGCTCTCGTGTGGCACCATCTGCTTTCGAGTCAGCTCGGCGAAGAGCGGCGTGCCCAGAACCGGCGAGATGATCTCGATCTGGCTCCGGCCCGCCTGATGCAGCTCCCGGAGCATCGCTGCCATTTCGATCCGCCTGATCAGGTCCTCGGTGGTCTCGTCCGGGTACCCGCAGGTGAAGGAGTAGGTTGCGGCGATTCCGTAGGTCGCGCAGTTCCGCGCGGCCTCGAAAGCCTCTTGAGTATCGCAGCCCTTGCGGACCTGCTCCAGTACATGCTGGCTGGCGGCCTCGACACCGAAGAAGGCGCTCGCAACGCCGAGGCGAGAGAGCTGACTCACTCTGTCGGTATCGTCTAGCTCATTCACCCGCGCATCGATGCAGTACTTGAGCGACGGAAAACTCTCGTGGGCCGAGGTAAGAAGCTCGATGCCTCGCCTTCGGTCGGCCAGGAAGTCATCATCCATGAAAGTCAGTACGCGAGGCTGATAGCGGTCCTGCAAGAACCGGATCTCCTCCATGGATGCTTCGATGCTTTTGGCTCGGTATCTGTTGAAGCCGCGGTAGAGCGCGGTGTTGTAACAAAAAGTGCAGGAAAAGGGGCAACCGCGCGCGGTGTTGATGGACAGCTGTCCCAGGGGGCCGAGGTAGTGTTCGATGTATCGGTCAAGGATGCCCCATGCACCGATGGGTTGACGTTCCAGATCAGCCGGCTCCCGATCAGGGCTCGTGACGATCGCCCCGCCCCGCATGAAGGCCAGGCCGGCGATCCGGTCCCAGTCGGCTCCGCCGGAGCCATCCCGCAGAGCGCTGGCGAGTTCCAGAAGGGTGATCTCGCCGTCTCCCCGGACGACAAAATCAAGCTGATCGACCTGCAGGCATATCTCATGGTGGAGCGAGGGAAACGTTCCGCCCCATACCACGCGAGTACCGGGCGACCACTGCTTGATTCGCCGGGTCACTTCGATTGTGTCCTTCAGCATGCTGCCGGGCATCACCGAAATCCCTGCGATTCCAGGAGACTCATTCTGGAGGCACCGCCGGAGAGTCGCGATTGAATCAATCCGCAGGTCGAGGACCCGGACCTGAAAGCCGGCATCCAACAAGTAGGGTGCCAGGTAGACGAAGGGAAGTGGAGCCTCCAACGCCGGCCGTCGTGACTTCAGACGTTGCAGACGCAGCATCGTCGAGGGTGGCTGGATGAAGAGAATGCGGTTCCGATTCAGCGGATCACGACTGCCCATGACCAGTTCTCGATCAAGACAAGGCGCGAATCCAGGCGCCTAGCGCCTCGTCAAGCGTACACAGATAGGCTCGGAGGATTGGCGAGGTCTTCTCTTTTCGTCGTGAAAGCTCCTCCCGCACCTGGGCCATCATCTCCAAGTATGTATCTTGCGTCAGGGACTCACCAACCTCATTCAGAAGGCTCAGGAACTCCTCGTTTACCAGGTGCGCCAGATGCTCTTTCCGTGCGTTGAGATCGGCCGGCCCAGCACGAAGATGATGAACGATGGGGCCACCGACGCTCATCGCATCGCCGCGCCGGTCCATCAGAGTCTTCAGCGTGAACCCCCCCCAGATGTCTCCGTAGCGATTGATGGTCCATCCAGGCATCAGCTCGACGTTCATTGGGAATTGGAAGACGGCCGGGACGAGCCGCGAGCGAAAATGCATGCTTCCGGAGCACACCGAGACCCGAGCACCGGGAGGCACGATCACCGAAGCGTCGCGAAGGCGCACGGTGGGAAAGTTGATGTCCTCCTCCGGCAGCCGGTCGATCGCGTTCACATCCGGAATTCCGCGCCAGAGGCCGACGTTAAACGCGACCGGCCGCGAGGCGCATGTCGTCGTGCTCCAGGGCTGGTACCCCACGCGCTGCGAGTACGGAAAACCACGTGGAAATCGGCAACTCAGTCGTGCGTCATCAAACAGGTCGAACGTGTTGAAATGCCCGCCGTCTCCCTGAACCAGAGGCCGCTCTGCGCGGCTGAGGATTGCATCCACCTCTTTGGGGAACTCAGGCCCAACAACACAATCATCGTCCAGAGCTAACACCAATTCCTCCGGGCTCGACTCTCGCCAGGCGACGTAAAAGCCCAGGTTCCGGCAAGCACCATTGCCACGGGGGATTGCCACCTCGTTTGCTCCCAGAAACCGACGCCGGTCTTCCCAGTTGTACACTGAAAACTGTGGGTGGCTGATCCGAATCGATCCTGGTGAGTCGTCTACGATGATGAAACGGGCGCCCGCCTCAATGAGGGGCTCGAAATTGGCCATCTCGATGCGCCGGCAACTGGGGATAACGCAGATCATGTGCTCTTTCTTACTAGGCCCTGTCTCAAAACTCCGGTTTTTGCCGATAAGGCTCCATGACGACAT
>BTUC01000415.1:0-6405 GCA_045863575.1 Phycisphaerae bacterium | reverse complement strand
GACCAACCTGGAGGGCGTGCAGGCGCTCTCCGAGCGTGTCCGGCAAGCCGTCTGGGACCTGAGCATTCCCCACCCATTGAGCCGCACCGCCGATCGGATCACGGTCAGCATCGGGACGGCCAGCAGCGATCGTTCGCAGTGGGAGCAGGTCGTACACGATGCTGACGAGGCGCTCTATGCCGCCAAGCAGTCCGGACGAAACTGCGTCTGGACCTCTCCCCGGGCCGCCCCTACGGACGCCCGCATGCAGATTTTGGCCTGACCCCTTTGAAATCACACCGCGGGCGCTGATATGATCGGTGGCGTCTGCTCCTCCACCGCGGGATCACGACCTGTAGCACGCCGGATGGCCGGCCGCAAATACCTGAGGCGCCGGGACATGATGCGGAATACCGGCGCCGCTGCATATTGGGAGAACTGGCATGAAGGGATTATCACTGTCGCGATCGGCGGTTCTGTTCACCATGACCTGCGCGGTAACCATCCCCCTACTGGGGACGGCCTGCCCTGGCGGTGGATTTCCTCTGCCGATTCCCGGCCCGGGACCCGGACCCGGACCGGGACCGGGACCGATCGTTGACATCGTCACGGTCGAGCTGATCAACAACACGGCCTTCCCGGTTGACCCCAATCTGTTCATCTCGGGCGAATTCATCGCCATCGACCCGCCGCTGGCGCCAGGCGAAATTGAGACGCTGGATATCGAGTGCTTCCTCGGCGACATACTGGAGACGGACGCATCGCTGATCATCTCTCCATTTGAGGAAGTCGCCAGCGCGAACGTGCCCTTCCTGGAGGAAGGTTTTGAGTTCCTGTGCGGTGACGTGGTCACCTTCATCTTCCAGCAGGACATCGCCGGAGTTTTCTTCACCGAGGTGGAGGTCAACGGTTTCCTGGTTCAGTAAGGCAAGGTGTGCCCATGGAGCTACCCCCCGAAGAACGCGAGTACCTGGTTCAGCGGAAGCGGGAAGTCACGGACGAGCTGGAGCGTCTGTCGGCCCAACCGGGATCGCCGGGCTACATCGACAAGACCCAGCGGCGCCAGGAGCTGCTCGACGAGCTCGACGAGATCACGGAGGCGATGGGCGATACCCTGGAGCCAGCCCCGCCACCCGGGGCCCCGCCACCCAGCGGGCCATCCAAGATCCCGCCGCTGCGCGACGCGTCGGGGAACCACCTGGCGTAAGGCCGCTCTCAAGTGACGTATCTGGATAGCGCAGGCCGGCAGCGATTCGAGAACCGGAGTTCTCCGGGGCCACGGAGCTGGTCGGGGTCATGTCGCATCGTTGACTTCCGGCGCCTTTCCTGAGCGCGGTGCAACCCGGCTTCCGGCCCTACGACAGCTCAATGTCCTCCAACTCGAAGGGTACGGTGATCGTTTTCTCGCCGATCAGCAGCTCGAGCTTCAAGGTCATCGTGTCGTCCGGCGCCTTGTCCATCTTTATCGTGTCGAATCGAAAACCGCCTGACATCACGGAGAATGAGAGTTTGTCGATCTGTTGCCCTTCCTCATCCAGAACGGCCGCGCGGGTGAAAAAATGAGGCGAATCCACAGGCCCGGAAGCGATAATGCCAAGCTCATCGGCCCGCCTGATGAGACTATGGTCCACGCGCACGCGGTACGAGCGGACGTTCCGCAGAGGGGCTCCCTGCATCCGGGCGATCACGTTCACACCCACCTTGTCGGGACCCAGATCGCCGGGAGTGAGCTTATTCGATCTCAGTACGGGATGCGAGATCCTGGCCCTCATTTCCCACACGGCGATCGGTTCCACCTGGATCTGGTCAGCCGGCTGGCTGGTGGCGGGCGATTTGTCAGCAGCCAGTAGCAGCAGCACGGAGAAGACCGAAGGAGCCATTGTCGATACCTCCTGGACAGTAGCTTATCCGTGCTATCAGTGTTATCCGTGGTGATGAATTCAGAGTATAAACCACGGATAACGCGGATAGCACCGATAGGGAGCCTCCTCACGACGACCGTTCAGTGGTTGAGGACTCTTCGTTCGCTTCATCACACAATCCGGTCCCAATCATGGTGTGCTTACTCGTCCGCGCCGACCAGCGGGCAGGTGGCATCGGCCGCCCAGTCGCCGAAGCTCAAATAGTAGTTCAGCACCGGGCCGTAGCCGGCCCGCTGGGCGCCGAGAGCGGCCAGCGACGCCCGCCCCCCACCGTCGCAGTGCGTGATGATCGGACGGCCGCGCTGGAAGCCGGCCTGCTCGAACAAGGCGGCGAGTTCCTCGGGCGACTTCAGGCGGCTCCGCTCATCGAGCAGTTGCTTGTGCGGCAGATTGATGGCCGTCGGGAGGTGGCCCCCCCGCTTGTTTTTGCGCAGATCCTGCCCCGTGTACTCCTCGTGCGTGCGCGTGTCGAAGATCTGGGCTTCGTTTTGCTCGACGGCCGTCCGGACCTGCTGTCGCTCGGCAAGTCCGACGCGAGTACCGACCGACATGGATGGCGTAAACTGACCGGGTGTAGGCGCCACGGCCTGCTGATCGATGGGGATGCGCCCGTCGGCCGCCAACGGCTTCAGGGCCGGGAATCCGCCGTTGAGCACAGCGGCCTCGGGAACGCCGAAATGCTGAAAGACAAACCAGATGCGGGCCGCCTCGGTCATACGACCGTCGTCGTAGATGACCACGGGCTCACGGCCGGTCACGCCCAGCGCCCCGATGCGCCCACGCCACAGCGCCTGATGATCCAGGCCCGTCTCTGACGCCAGGCTCTCATCCTTCCACACGGCCGGGTCGACGCGCACCGCGCCGGCCACGTGACCCTGCTCGTAAGCCGCCGCGTCGCGAACGTCCAGCACGATCAACCGGCGTGAAGACTCACCGACCCGCCGGGCCAGCACCTCCGGCTCAACCACCGGCCCCAGCCGCTCGACCTTGGTCGAGCACCCGCCCATTAAGGCCGCCACGGCAATTCCACAGAGTGCCCAGAGGCTAACCGTGCGCTGGATGCACAACATCGAAACGCCGATGCGTCGCATGATCGTGAATGTGCTGTTGTTGCTTTTCATCGCCGGCGATTATAGCGGCGCCGGCCTTGGGCGAGAATCAGTGGGAGTGGAACTTCTTGCACAGGGCGACGAGATCGAGCGAGAAGCCGGGGACCGCCCGGCTCTCGAAACGGCTGCCGCGCACCCTTGCTTCTGTATATCGTCCACCCTCAAGCCGGTAGAAGGTGAAGCGTTCCTTCTGCGGGTCCACGAGCCAGTACTCGGCTATTGCGTTGTGCTCGTAGTCCTGTCGTTTGCTGCGTACCTCAAACATCCGATCGGTCCGAGAACCGGGCAGCCATGCGAGGTGCTTCGCTCATGGGCGTGCTCAGCGCAGTTTCACCGGACGGGGAAACTCCGGACAAAGGCGGGAGCGTTTCAGCGGGCGGCCCGAGGCCGAGGCCATGAACTTCATCGCGCCGGAGGTCGCACAGACCCAAACCTCCTTCGCACCCGCATCGAAATAGAGCGCCACCTTCTCCCGGATCTCGGCGTCGGTGTTGCGCGGCGACAGGATCTCGACCCAAATCTCCGGCGCGCGCGGAAAACAGACCCGGTCGCCCAATGCGCGCACGCACTGCGGCGACGCCCAGGCCACGTCCGCCGCCTTCACGCCGTCGGCCGTCGAGACGGGGCATTCGGTGAGCACCCGGCCCTCAGGCATGAGGCTGCGCAACAGATAAGCGATCTCCGATTGGAAGCTGCCGTGACGGGGCGCGGGTGGTGGACTCATGATGATGCGGCCATGCCGGTCGGTCTCGATGCGGCCCTCAACCCTGGCCAGCGCCGGGTCGGCCAGCAACTGTTCCCAGCGGCGCAGGTTGTAGGCCGTCTGGGTCGGCTGGGGCGGCAAAGCGATGGTCAAGGCTGCCATGCTCAAATTATACGGCCAGCCCGGCGGGGAGGCTACCGCCGACTGTGCCGCTGGTACCGCCGAGCAGATGACCTTAACGAGTGCGGAACAAGGGTCGCGTGGGAGGGAGCCTGGTTGACTTCCTCCGTGGCCACCAGAGAGCCTTTCAGGCAAGGTCAACGCGCCGCCGCCTGGTGCTACCTTTTTTCACCCGGTGTACCTGGCCAGCAGCTTCTGCACGCGGGGAACCAACTCGACCGGCACCTGGATCATGGCGCTGCCGGGGTCCTCATATGCCGCCTCGGCTTCCGCGATTGCCTCCTCATCGGACTGGTTCTTGTAGTGTTCCAGGACCGCCTGGACCTTTTGCCGGTTCCAGCCCTTCGGGTACCGGTTGGGGTCCCTGGGTCTGGCACGTTTAGCGGACTTGCGTGGGGAGCGTTTGTTAGTCATGAGTGTCCCCGTTTCCTCATGCGGAGCAACCCTTTGAGAGCCTTGCCCCGCAGGTCATAGGCCGTGATCACAAAACAGCCCTGGAGATCTGGATCGAAGACCGCGATGACCCGCAGAAATCGACCACCCCACGTCTTTCCGTTCTGGACGGTTGAGCCTTCCTCGCCGCGCCTCAATCGGACGGGCCAGTATCTCTTCTACTTCGGGCTCGCTGACGCCGTGCCGATACATGTGGGGCAAGCGTCATTCATAACTGGCGCGTTGGGTTGTTCTCAGCAAGAAGTCGTTCCGAATGGGCCCTGCTCACTCCGGTCCTTCCGGGCCTGGGTTCCTCGTCCACTCCGTTGTCACCGACGCGTTCAAGATGTCATATTTCACGCGACAAAACGGGATGAGATCCAATTGGTCCGGCTCGAATTCACGGACGGGATGGGGGTGGATCGCACCGTAAACCTGTGGCGGCTTGCAACCGAAGCCCGCGACGATTAGAGCAGAGATTGGTTTACGTGCGGGCTCCACACCGATGAGCGGACTCGGTTTGAGGAATGCCGCCCGTTTGAAGTTCGTTGCCTGGAATGGTTCTCCGACGGCCGTGCCGAGGGACGGGTCGAAGTACCAACCGATGTTCGTTTCGCCCGTCAGCAACCATTCGACGAATGTCTTGCGGATGCACGAAATTGAAGCGTGATAGTGAAACGTACCCACAGCCAGCACGCATGGCGCATCGAGATTCGAGCACTGCGGCGTCTTTGACGTAACCTCGGCGAAGATAGCGTCGTTGAGATGGTGGTAGTGTCTCGCTCCTGGTTCGGATGCTGAAGGTAGGCTGCTGTGTTCAGTTGCAGTGTCGATGAGGATGCATGTTACTTCGACGTAGAACTTCCGCCCACCCTTGCTGCAGACGAAATCTGGCGCCTTTTTCAAACCGCCAAGATCGGCATTTGGCTCGACTGTGACGCCGCAATCGGTCAACACACCCCAAAACATCGCCTCGCACATCGCGGCTTCGGGGTCGGCGTTGTACAGGCGAGCCCAATTGCGTGCGTGTTGAGTTTCGAAACGCTCAATCCAAGCAATGAACTTATCGAGTACACGGGTATCGGGCCGGAAGGTTGCGAACTTGGCAGGCACCACGGGCAATCCTCCACTTCGATAGGGCAGCCTGACGTCGCCCGACTACACCGACGAACCGGATCATCGAATATTGCCGCGCCCCGCCCACCGCTGCGCGGATCATGTTTTCTGGCCTTTTCTTCGTCCGGCAGTTTGGCGCTGCCTGTCTGCCGACCCGAAGATGCGCGGCACCTATCTGCCGCGTTCCGTCTGTGTGCCGGAGTCGCTCTCAGCCGTCAGCCGTGCTCCCCCACGCCCCAGGCCTCAAGCGACCCTCACCGCCCCGGTAGCTTCCAGTCATGCTCCTGGACGGCGGCGACGATGCGTTCGGCCAGGTCGACGGCCGCGGCGCCGTCTTCGGCGCTGACCTCCGGCTCGCTGCCGGTGCGGACGGCCATGAGGAAGGACTGGATCTCCGCGCGCAGCGGCTCGACGTCGTCGACCTGCAGCGGTTCGACCTTGACCAACGAGCCGAAGTCCAGGCCGGCGAGCTGGGACAGGTCGCTGGCGTCTTTTTCGCGGGCCAGCTTGAGCAGGTCGAGATTGGCGTCCTTTTTGATGGCGATGCCCACCTTTTTCTGGTAATCGAGCGAGAGGTAGGCCTCGGTGCTGAAGATGCGGATCTTGCGCTCGGTCTTGAGGGCCAGGCGCGAGGCGGTGAGGGTGGCCACGCAGCCGCCCTCGAAAGTGACGCGGGCGTTGCAGATGTCCTCATGGCGGGCCAGCACGCTCACGCCCACAGCATCGACCCGCGCGGGCCTGGCCCGCACCAGCGAGAGCACGATGTCGATGTCGTGGATCATCATGTCCATGACCACACCGATGTCCGCCGACCGGAAGGTGAACGGGCTGATGCGGTGCGTCTCGATAAACTGCGGGCGCACCTGCATGCGGGTCATGGCCCGCACCACCGGGTTGAAACGTTCCGAGTGGCCGACCTGCAGGAGGGCCCGGCCTCGGGCGGCGGATTCGATGAGCGTGCGGC
>BTUC01000414.1:0-6412 GCA_045863575.1 Phycisphaerae bacterium | reverse complement strand
GGCGGAATCTATGGCAGCATCAACCACGATACGTACGATCCGCACGAGAACGTGGCTTACTCCGTGGCTTTCCGCGTCTTCCGGCGTGCGGGGCAGGTGCTCGGTGAACCGGGCCTGGCCGCCTACGCGCTGGAGAAGATCCTGCCCAACCTGGATCGCTACAAGATGCACGAGGATCGCAACGGCGTGCAGACCACCGGGCTGCTGTGGATGGAGGAGACCTGGGATACATCCTACCTGTGGGAGAACGCCGAGGCCTCTCTGGCCCACCTGGAGGCGTACAGCGACACGGGCAAACGCGAATACCTGGCCGATGCCCTGACCATCCTGCGGGCGGCGGCCCGGCACCATCACGGGCCCTACGGTTTTCTGACCGAAGGCGTGGACTGGAACAACCACGTCAGCGCCCAGCACCACTTCGAAAAGGCCGAGTTCGGCGACATCCGTTACACCGAGCCGTTCCTCAACAACCAACACATCGCCGAGCCGACGCTCTACTACCTGGAGAACCATGCCCAGACCAGGCAGGAGGGCAACTGGAAGGTCTACCGCGACCACGAAGACAACGTAGTCGTGGCCCTGGGCCATGCGTGAGGCCGCAGGGCTACTGCTCGACGAGCACGGCCGGCGTCATGGCATCGCCATGCTGTTGCGATTCCGGGTTCAGGATTGAATCGCAAGAATGAGTCAGTAGCGCGAAGTCAGAGTATGATGCAACTTCCCCTTGGCGTGATCTTTGATATGGATGGCGTCCTGCTGGACTCCGAACCTTTCATCTGCAAGGCGGCCTGCATGATGTTCGCCGAACGCGGCTTGCAGGTGCGGCCGGAGGACTTTCTGCCCTTCGTCGGCGCCGGCGAGAACCGCTACATCGGCGGTGTGGCCGAGAAGTACGAATTTCCCGTGGAGATCGAGGAGGTCAAGAGGCGCACCTACGACATTTACCTCGAGATCATCCGCGGCCGGCTCGAACCACTGCCCGGTGTGCACGGATTTCTGGCCGCCTGCCGGGAGGCCGGCAAGAAGATGGCCTTGGCCACCAGCGCGGACTTCCGCAAGGCCGAGGGCAACCTGCGCGAGATCGGCCTGCCCATGTCCACGTTCGATGCCATCGTGACCGGCGAGGACGTGGTCCACAAGAAACCCGCGCCGGAGATTTTCCTGGCCGCCGCCGCGAAGCTCGACCTGGACCCGCGGCGCTGCCTGGTGGTGGAGGACGCGGTGAATGGTGTGGCCGCCGCCCGGGCGGCGGGATCGCGCTGCCTGGCGTTGACCACCAGTTTCAGCCGACAGCAACTCGCCGGCGCTGACTGGTTTGCCCCGGACCTCTCCGCCGCCCCGCGCGAGGCGCTCTCGTGGCCGTCAGCTCCGAGTCCATGACGCCCCAACCCCCAACACCCATTCTCATATCTGCGAATACGCCGTCGGTCGCAGCAGCACGTTGGTGATCTCGGCCACGATTTCGGGGTCCGTGTAGCCGGGGGTGGTGCTGAGCTTCTTCCACTCGGGGTCGGCCACGAACGTGGACCAGTTCTTGTCGCGCGTGGCCATGTCCGGGAACACCAGCATGTATGTGAGGTTGGGCAACATCGAACCGATCAGCGTCTCGGCGAAGAAGACCGGCTGCAGACCCGTTCGGCGGAAGATGGCCAGCTCGCCGGCCGGGCCAAACATTTCGATCTTCTTGCGGTTGGCCGTCTTGCTGTGACTGCGGTAGATCCGCAGCTCAAAAACGCGGGGGCTGTTGTTGGCAGCCCCTGACGGCACCTCGATTTTCGGCATGAAGTCGGCCGCCAGCATGAGGCTGCTTTCGACCATCTTGTAGGGCGGATCGGTGGCCGGAGCCTTGCCGAAGTCGGCCGCGGCTGATTTGTACTGCGCATCGGCGCCCAGCCGCGAGCCCAGCGTCACCACCGACTCGGCCGATGGGTGGGGGATCAGTACGTAATAGGACGGGTTGTCCGGGCCCACCATGAGCGTGAACACGCCGACCGGCCCGAGCCCGTGCCGCTTCAGCGCCGGCAGGAGGGCGTTTTGAAAGTACCCGTCCGCGCGCTGGAGCATGGGTCCGCGGAGCATGCGGTACACGCGCAGCTCATACAGCTCACGTTTTCCGGAAGCGGGTCCGGCTGCTTCATCGGCGGCGAGGGCCGTGGCCGAAGACACTCCGATTGCCGTCCCGGCGGCGGCGAGCGAGCCGGCCAGGAAACTGCGTCTCTCCATCTTCCCGTTCATCTGTTCACTCCTGCCTGCTGTCATCGATCCTCAATCGGGTTGACGCTTTCCCCCCTCGCTTGCGCTGGGGGCTCTGAGGGGACTGGTCAGGCATCCGTGCCTTCCCCCCTCGCTTGCGCTCGGAGCTCCGACTGCTTCCCCGGGTACTCCGAAGCTCCTGCTCCCTCCCCTGGTACTCCGGGGGAGGGTCAGGGTGGGGGCTTGGCAGTCAACGGATCCTGCGGAGGGGGGTAAGTACCAGCTTATTCCTCCACGCGTTTAGCAGTCATGATCACCGGTGGATTGACCGGCACCGACATCTCACCATTGGGGGCGAGCCTGACCTCGACGGACTTCACCCGGTCGACTACATCCATCCCGTCCACGACCTTGCCGAAAACCGCATAGCCCCACTGATCGAAACGGCTGGGGTGGTTGAGTCCGGCGTTGTCTTTCACGTTGATGAAGAACTGGCTGGTGGCCGTGTGGGGACCGCTGCGGGCCATGGCGATGGTGCCCCGGGTATTCGGTGGTGTCTGCGGTGATTCGTTCTTGATGGGATCGTTCAGGCCTTCCTCCTTGGGCCTCTCCAGGGCCGTGAACCCGCCGCCCTGGATCATGAAGTCGGAGATGACGCGGTGAAAAATGGTCCCGTTGTAGTAACCTTCATCGACGTACGCCAGGAAGTTCTGGACCGTGATCGGCGCCTGCTCCGGGAACATTTCGAGCACGATGGTTCCCCACTTTTCGCCATTCAAACCGATCTCCATCGCCACGCGCGGGGGGCCGGGCGGTGGGGGCGGTTCGGCCGCCGTCGCGTCGGTGGGCTGGGTGGTGGGCGCGCCGGTTGCAGGCTGGGCGTGTGTCCCGGACGCGGCCGGCTTGTCCGTCTCGCTGGTGGTCGTGGCCGGCGGCGATCCGTTCCCCGGAGCGGGGCCGTTGCCCGCCTTCTGCTCGCAGCCCAGCGTGACCACCAGCAGTGCCGCAAAGCACCATCGCATGAACCAGGTCGTTTTCATCATCTGCCTCCAGTTTTTCCCTGCGCCTTGTTCTTGACCAGCGGAGGAGGAGTTTAGCCCAAGCGATAATTCCCTGTCCATACGCTGGCATGATGCAAGTCGCGGATCGCTGCTCACGCTGAGCCCCGTTTCACGGGGCTTTCCGCCGAAGGCGGCTCTCCGGCCGGCCCTTTCAGGGCTGGTTCGGCCGTGCTGCGCGGATGGGTCTGTGACAGGATCGGCGGGGAATCAGAGCCCCGAGCGCAAGCGAGGGGGATTCGGTTGCAGCGGGGCCCTCGGCGCTTCGGCCCCTCGCTTGGGCTCAGGGCTCTGAAGAGCCGCATCGTCCAGCCTGTTACGGAGCCGACGCGCATCGGCTCGTCTGCTTGTCATCTCGCGGGGATCCTTCTACTCTTACGCTGCCCGTATTCTCGGCATACCTCAGGAGAGCCGGTGCCGTGTGCGGGCGGCAACTGAGAGGCCTATGCCATGAGGCCCTGTGTGGCACCGGTTTTCAACCGGTGTACACCGGTCGGAAACCGGTGCCACATTGGCTTGGGTACCACACCGGTTGGAAACCGGTGCCACACCCGGCTGAGACAGGCTTTAAGCAAAGCGGGTTGAGGCGCAGAAGGTGACGGCGCAGATGAACGATTCGCGTTTCATTCGCATCCAGGGCGCCCGGCAGCACAACCTCAAGAATGTGAGCCTGGACATTCCGCGTGACCGCCTGGTGGTGCTGACCGGGCTGAGAGGGTCGGGCAAGAGCTCGCTGGCCTTTGACACCATTCACGCCGAAGGACAGCGCAAATACATTGAGACTCTTTCGGCCTACGCCCGGCAGTTCCTGGAACAGCTTCAGAAGCCGGACATCGACCACGTCGAAGGTCTGCCGCCCACCATCGCCATCGAGCAGCGCAGTGGCACGGGTGGCCCGCGCTCGACGGTGGCCACGACTACGGAACTCTACGATTACCTGCGGCTGCTGTTTGCCCGCGTGGGCGAGCCGCACTGCTGGGTATGCGGTCGGCGGATCGACCGGCAGTCCACGGCCCAGATCGTCGACGCGGTGCTGGCCATGCCCGCCGGCACGCGGATCATGGTGCTCGCCCCGCTCGTGCGTGACCAGAAGGGAGAGCACGCGGACGTGTTCCGCCATATCCAGCGCGAGGGCTTCGTGCGCGTGCGTTTGGATGGCGAGCTGCACGACGTGCGTCATGTGCCCAAGCTCACGCGAACCCGCAAGCACAGCATCGACGTGGTCGTCGACCGCCTGGTGGTACGGCCCGACATCGCCGCTCGCTTGGCGGACAGTGTGAATCTGGCCCTCTCGCTGGGCAACGACACCGTTTTCATAGCGGCCGAAGCGCCGGCTCAGAAGCTGGAGGAGGGTAGACCGGTAGGATCCCGGTCCCCCACAGGTCGGCCCCACGCCACCGATCACATCTTCAGCGCGCGGTTTGCCTGCCCGCTGCATCCGGAGGTCATGCTCCCGGAGCTTTCCCCGCGGTTGTTCAGCTTCAATTCCCCGCACGGGGCCTGTTCCGCCTGCAATGGTCTGGGCAATATCCTCGAATTCGACCCCGAACTGGTGGTGCCGGATGAGAGCCTTTCGCTTGCCGAGGGAGCGGTCGCCCCCTGGCGCCTGGCGGGCAAGCGGCAGGGCGTGTTTTACAGGAAGCTCATCGAGGACTTCTGCGCCCAGTTCCAGGTGCCGCCGGATGTGCCCTTCGCGAAGCTGCCCTCTGAGCTGCGCGACGTGCTGATGCACGGGACCACGCCGGACAAAGAGGCACGCTACCAGTCCCGCTTCGAGGGCGTGTTGCCCAACCTGAAGCGGCGCTGGGAGAGCACCGAGAACGAGGCGCTCAAAGGACGGCTGCTGGCCTTCATGAGCGAGCGGGCGTGCGAGGCGTGCGGTGGGGCCCGGCTGCGGCGGGAAGCCCTGGCCGTGCGCATTGACCAGAAGAGCATCCACGACGTGACCGGCATGAGTATCGATGCGGCACACACCTTCTTCACGCAGCTGGCTTTGACCGGCGAGCGGGCCGTGGTGGCCGGCCAGATCCTCGGCGAGATCGTCCGGCGGCTGGCCTTCATGATCGACGTCGGTGTGGGCTATCTCGGGCTCGAACGTGCGTCGGCCACGCTTTCCGGCGGGGAGGCCCAGCGCATCCGGCTGGCCACGCAGGTGGGCAGCGGGCTGGTAGGCGTGTGTTACGTGCTCGACGAGCCGACCATCGGCCTGCACCAGCGCGACGCCGCCCGGCTGATCGCGACGCTGCGGCGGCTGGCGGACGCGGGCAACACCGTGCTCGTCGTGGAGCACGACGAGGACATGATCCGGGCGGCCGATCACCTCGTGGACATGGGACCCGGGGCCGGCGCTCACGGCGGCGAAATCGTCGCCCAGGGCAGCCTCCCCGACGTGCTCGCCAACCCGGCCTCGCTGACCGCCCGGTATCTCACCGGCGAGAAGGCCGTTCCCCTGCCCGACAAGCGACGCAAGGTGGTCATGGCCCAGTCGCTGGAGGTCATCGGGGCGGCCGAGCACAATCTCAAGGAGATCGATGTCAAGTTCCCGCTGGGCGCCTTCGTGTGCGTCACCGGCGTCTCCGGCAGCGGCAAGAGCACGCTGGTCAACGAAGTGCTGCTCAAGGCCCTCCGCCGCAAGCTCTACAACTCACGCGAACGCCCCGGGCGTCACGCCCAGCTCATCGGGGCCTCCCGCGTGGATAAGGTCGTGCTCATCGATCAGTCGCCGATCGGGCGAACGCCGCGCAGCAATCCGGCTACCTACACCGGGGCCTTCGATCTGATCCGCCAGTTGTATGCCAAGACACGCGAGGCCAAGATCCGGGGCTACGGACCGAGCCGGTTCAGCTTCAACGTGAAAGGCGGGCGGTGCGAGGCGTGCCAGGGGCAGGGCACCAAGCGCATCGAGATGCACTTCCTCCCGGACGTGTTCGTGGCTTGCGACGTCTGCAAGGGGGCACGCTACAACCGTGAGACGCTGGAGGTCCGCTACCGTGGCCGGAACATCGCGGACGTGCTCGAGATGCGCGTGGAGGAGGCCATTCCCTTTTTCGACAGCTTCACGGCCATCAAGCAGATCCTGGTGGCATTGGATGAGGTCGGGCTGTCCTACATGACGCTCGGCCAGGCGTCCACCACGCTCTCCGGCGGCGAGGCCCAGCGCG
>BTUC01000413.1:651-6414 GCA_045863575.1 Phycisphaerae bacterium | reverse complement strand
TTGGCAATGATTCGCCGTTACTTTCGATTGCTGTTTTGAGACAGAGCCTAGTGCCTGCCCGGCAAGAACTTCTTCCAGACGATCTCCAAGCACCTGAAGGCTGTGATGCCGGAGGACGAAGGCCCTTCCACGAAGTCCCATCTCTTTGCGAGCTTCCTCCGGAGTGTCCGCCAGAGATTCGATCGCCCTCGCCAAGCCCTCCGAGTCCTCCCCTGGAACCGTATGGCCGGCACGGGATTCAGCCACCGGGTCATAGGCCGAGTTGCCGCAGAACACAATCGGCCGGGAGGCCATCAGGTAATCGCAGACCTTATTCATACTGAGTCCATACTGATAGACCGGCGAGTTCTTGAACGTGCACAGGCAGGCGTCAGCCTCCTGGAGCACCTGGGGAACCTGGTATTTCGGGATTGCCGGCCGAATGACAAGATTCGAGAGACCCCTATCGGCGGCGGACTGGGCGATCCTCCGTTTCTCCACGCCCTCCCCGATCAGGACGATCGTAATGTCGTCCCGCCCGCGCTCCTGGAGGATCTGGGCCGCGTCAAGCACGACGTCCAAGGCCATGCTTTGCACGAAGCTGCCGAGAAACATCACCACGAATTGATCACTCTTTCTCGAATTCGGCTTGGAGAAGTTGTGAGAGGGTTCAACAACGTGGGGGATCCAGATAGCTTTTCCTGGATCCAACCCTCTGGCTCGGAGGTACGGTTGTGTGTTGCGCCATAGCATAATGATTCGCTCAGCGCGGGTATAAAGAAACCGCTCGATTTGGTAAAGAATTCGAGCGGTAAGCCCATGAGCGCTGATGCGACCGAAGTCGACGAGAACCTGCGGCCACAGATCAGGGACCTCGACGACAAAGCGCACCCGCGAGACACGTGCCAGAGCCATGCCGACCAGAGCCGCGCAGGGATGCACGGAGCATCCGATGACCAACTCAGGCCGTGGGCGCGTCGTAAGTCCTATAAGCAGAGCCAGGACACTGTACGCCAGCATGTTGCAGACCCGCCGCCAATCGTTAGCCGAGTATCCGTTGCCGCGGAGCCAGATGAAGCGTACTCCCTCTCGCTCCTCTTGGAGCCACAGGCGCCACCACTGTCGAATGTGCTCTTCCCTCAGGCGGTAATGGCTGAAGCTGCTGGCGAAGATCGTCACCGCATGACCGCGGCGGACCATTTCTTGCGATAGCTCGAAGGTCCGGAGAGCCATCCCTCCTGAACATTCGGCGTAGTGATTGAAAATCCAAACGCGCATTCTGCTGTCGATCCTCTTGGCGACCGGCCGTGAATCGTGCGTCCAGTACTGGCTCATTACAGTAACTCCTTTTTATCTCGGTTTTTCTCTTTATGCAACTATCGCGTTACTCAACGGGGTGGGCGAAGGAAGAGCGCCGTAGCAGCCGCAACGATGAGGCGGGAGTTCTTGAGGGAAGCGGGAATTGTCCAGATGCGACTGAAGACCGGTGAGGATGCAATCGGTGCCTGACGCGTCTGGCGCGCCCCTTGTGACCAGCTGCAAAATGGGCTACGTTGTGGGCAAGATGGTGAAAACCGTATGGAAGCCGAACTGGTCGTGCACGACATTGCGTAAACACGGCCATGGCTTTCCCCGGCTCGGGAGCGAACGACCGCGGGCAGTGATATCCACTCATGGCCGATTCTGTCCAGATCCTGCTCGAAGACGCTGACCTCCTGGCCGTCAACAAGCCCGCCGGCATGCTCACCATTCCGGACCGGCAGGGGGCCGAGTCGCTACGGGAATTGCTCGCCCGTCAGAAACAGGTCCTCCTGAATTTCCGCGAGCGCACGCACGAGGGCAAGACCGGCCTGCGGATCGTGCATCGCCTGGATCGCGAAACCAGCGGGGTGCTCGTGCTGGCCAAGCATGTGGCGGCTCAGCGGGAGCTCTCCGGGCAGTTCTTCCGCCGGGAAGTGGAGAAATCTTACCTGGCCATTGTCCGCGGCAGTCCCGCCGAGGATGAGGGCCTGGTGGATGCCCCGCTGGCACCCGACCCCCGCACACCCGGGCGGATGCGCGTCCGCACGAAATCCGGAAAGCGTTCCCAGACCCGTTGGACCGTGGTGGAGCGGTTCCGGGGCATCAGCCTGCTGCGCTGCCGGCCGCTCACCGGTCGCCAGCACCAGATCCGCGTGCACATGGCCCATGCCGGCATGCCACTGCTGGTCGATCCGCTCTACGGGAGCGCGGAGGCGTTCTTCCTCTCCTCGGTCAAACGCGGTTATCGGCGCGGCCTGGACCAGGAGGAGCGACCGCTCATCGCCCGGTTAACTCTCCACGCCGAGTCGCTGCGGTTCGTCCATCCGACCTCGGGTGAGCCAGTATGCGTGGAGGCGCCGCCACCGAAGGACTTCCGGGCCACCCTGGCCCAGTTACGGAAGACGTGTGCGCCCTGACCTCCACCGGTGCTGCACTGGCAGGCACTTACGTCCCGGTCAGGCGCGGGGGACGCACCGCTGGCGGGGGGCTCGCCGCCACCCCGCATGCCTTGCGGAGACCGCGTCGAACGTCTAAATTGATCGCTCTCAAGTGCCCCTTCCGGTTGCCCAGTTCTGTAGCGGCTGGCCTCCGTGCTCGGCCGTTCATCGAGCTAAACGGCCGGCTCGGAGGCCGGCTACAAAACGCGGAAGTTGCCAAGTAGAAGGGGCGTTGGGTTCCGGTACAGCTCGGGAAAGGCGGGTCTGATGGGCGAGGCGTTTAACATCGGTCTGATCGGTTGCGGAACCGTCGGACAAGGCGTGGTTCAGTTGATCCACACCGAAGCGGCCGAGATCGAGCGGAAGACGGGTATCCGCCTCAACATCGCGCGCGTGGCCGACAAAGACCCCGCTCAGCCCCGCAAGGTGAACGTGCCTTCGGATCGCGTGACCACGAACGCCGCGGACATTTTCGCCGACCGCTCGATCCATGCGGTCATCGAACTTGTCGGGGGGACGGGGATTGCTAAGGAGTTCGTGCTTCAGGCGCTCCGCGCCGGGAAGGACGTGGTCACGGCCAACAAGGCGTTGCTGTCCAAGCATGGGCGGGAGCTCTACACCGCCGCGCGCGAGCATGGCCGTTGCATCGCCTTCGAGGCAAGCTGCGGAGGGGGCATCCCGCTCATTCTCCCGCTACGCTGCGGCCTGATCTCCAACCGCGTCACGGCCATATACGGTATCCTCAACGGCACCTGCAACTACATTCTCAGCGAAATGACCGGTAAGGGGAAGTCGTACGCCGATGCCCTCAGGGAGGCCCAGGAAGCCGGCTACGCTGAGCTCGACCCGACACTCGACGTGAGCGGCGGCGACACGGCCCACAAGCTGGCCATCCTCGCCTCGATTGCGTTCAGTTGCGACGTGGCATTGGACAAGATCTTTGTCGAGGGGATCGACAAGCTCGACGCGCAGGACATCGCCGCCGGCCGGGAACTTGGCTACGTCTGCAAACTGCTGGGCATCGCGCATAAGTCCGATGGCGGATTGAGCCTGCGCGTTCACCCCTCGTTCGTGCATTCCGGCCATCCGCTGGCTTCCACGAGCGGCTCTTTCAACGCCATCAGCATTTACGGCAACTGGGTCGGGCACACGCTCTACTACGGCCGTGGCGCCGGCGGGAAGCCGACCGCCAGTGCCGTCGTGGCTGACCTCGTGGATATCGCCGTCGGCAACGCCGGCAGGACGTTTGAGCAGTTCCGCATGCTCAACGATGTCACAGAGCCGCCGGCGTACACGCCGATGGATGACCTCGAGACCCGCTTTTATGTGCGCCTGACGGCGGCCGACGCTCCCGGCGTCATGGCCCAGATCACCCGCGCGTTCGGCGACCGCGGCATCAGCTTGCGAGCCGTGACCCAGCATGAACCGGACGGTTCCGGCCCGGCTGACGCAGTGCCGGTGGTGGTCATGACCCATATTGCCAGGGAAGGCCAGATGCGCGCCGCCCTGCGCGAGCTGGAGGGGCTGTCCGTCGTCCGGGCCCGGCCGGTGATGATCCGGGTGGTTGAGGAGCACGAAGAGTACCCATCATGAAGTATGCACTGATCCTGCCCGATGGAGCCGCCGATGAGCCGATTCCGGAACTCGACGGCCAGACCGCCCTGGCGGCCGCGCGCATTCCGAACATGGACTGGATCGCGGCCAATGGACGGACCGGCACGGTCAAGACGGTCCCGGACGGCTTCACGCCCGGCAGCGACGTGGCTACGCTGAGCGTAGTCGGCTATGACCCCCGCCAGTACTACACCGGCCGTGCGCCGCTGGAGGCCGTCGCCCAGCGCATCTCGCTGGCCCCGGACGACCTGGTGTTCCGCTGCAACCTCGTTACCATTGTTGACGGGCGGATGGAGGATTTTTCCGCCGGCCATATTTCTCAACCGGAAGCCGAGAAGCTCGTCGCCGACCTGCAGAACCATCTGGGCGATGACCGCATCCGCTTTCACACCGGCGTCAGCTACCGGCACCTGGTGACCATCAAGAATGCCGCGTCCGAGATCAAGGTGAAGTGCCAGCCTCCGCACGACATCCCTGGCGAGGAGGTCTCGCGCTACCTGCCCTCCGGAAAGGGCAGCGACCTGGTCCGTTCGCTGATGGAACGATCGGAGCCCCTTCTCGCGGCTCACGAGGTCAACCAGGTTCGCCGGGACCTGGGCGAGAACCCGGCCACGTCCATCTGGCTGTGGGGCCAGGGGCAATCGATGCGCCTGCCCACCTTCAAGGATCGTTTCGGCATCCGCGGCGCGGCGATTACGGCCGTCGATCTCATCCGCGGCATCGCCATCAGCGCCGGCTGGAAGCTCATCCAGGTGCCCGGCGCCACCGGTTACGTGGACACCAACTACAAGGGCAAAGGCGAGTATGCGGTCGCCGCCCTCGACGACGTCGACCTGGTGGCCGTCCACATCGAAGCCCCCGACGAGTCCGGCCACAACGGCGACGCGAAAGCCAAGGTGCGGTCCCTGGAAGAGATCGACAAGCACATCGTGGGCCCCGTCCTGGAGAAGCTCCGCAGCTTCCCGCAATGGCGGATCCTTTGCCTGCCGGATCATCCGACGCCGGTGACGAAGCGCATCCACACGGCCACACCACCCCCGTACTGCCTGGCGGGCACCGGCATCGCACCGGACCGCGCGACGGCTTTCACCGAGGCGGACGCGGAAGAGAACGGCCAGCCCATCGATCCCGGCCACGAACTCATGGAGTTCTTCATCAAGGCCGGTCGGGAAGGCTGAACAGGTCCACCGAAAACTGGAAGGGTGCCGCGGGCTTCAGCCCGCGCGGCCGCTCGAATCTGGAGAACGATGCTGCGCCTGTTGCCGTTTTCAAGTAGTAGCCATGCTGTGGATGAGGGCACACAAGGACGTCTCCGTTGGTTTGAGATGCCGGTAGGGCGTTGGGTTGTGTTTGCGCTGGCTGCCGGATTCGTTGGCTTCGTGGTCGCATGTTGGATTCATGAGGTAGAGAGCGAACGCTTCCAGAAGACGCAGCGGCAATTAGGTGTTTTTTCAGCCGCACTAGGGGGTTTCGTCACCGCTGAAGGGCGATTTCCTGGGCCCAATCTACAGGACGCGATCAACGCGATGGGAAGACACGAAGCGACTTCCGGCCGGATGCGTTCTTGCCCAGAGATAGTTGCTGGTCGTGATGCTTGGGGGACCGAACTGGTATACAGTGTCGACCCAACAGGACAGAAGGCAACGATCACAAGTCCGGGGCCAAACAGGACATACGAGGGCGGGCAAGGCGACGATTTGTCGTACTCGGT
>BTUC01000413.1:0-641 GCA_045863575.1 Phycisphaerae bacterium | reverse complement strand
CGTCAGGAGAACGAAAGGGGTTGAGGCCCGGCAGATAGATCGACTCCCGACCCCTTTTCTCCCCCGTCCACAGGCATCAAAACTGCTGCGAGCTGCGCTGGAAGCCTGCCAGGATGCCTTTCCGCTACGCCGCCGCGCGGCTCCTGGTGGACAATGACGGCCTGAGCGATTTCCCGGCGCTGCTCCAGCTCCTGCTTGATGTGAGCCGACAGACGCTGACGGCCAGCTTCTCCAGCCGGTTCCGCTCCTGCCGCAAGCCGCTGCCCACCGGCGTGGCTCGCTCGCTGGTCCGCCGCTACGAGCAGGCCGTGCGCCGGGCCAGCAAGGCCGAGCTCGCCACCCGCTACGATGAGGCCCTGCCGTACCCACCGCCCCAGGTGGACACCCACAGGCGGCGGACGTACCGCGCCCTGCTGGCCAAGGCGCGGGAGGCGGGCCAGCGCGGGGCATGTACGACGAGAGCTGGCCCACAGCCCCGGGGCAAAGCCTGGGACAGGCATCAGTGCCGTTGAAGACTGGCGGGCAGACCATGACGATAGCGACGCGGACGCGCTCCTTGACTAGTTCCCCATTCGGCGTTGGCGCAGTGTGGTCAGTGGACACGTGCTCACAATTGCGGGAGAATGGAAGCAGGGTGAGCT
>BTUC01000412.1:0-6420 GCA_045863575.1 Phycisphaerae bacterium | reverse complement strand
CGGATTCGAAGACCGAAAGGTGGTCGGGCAGCTTGATGGCCGCCTTGAAGTAGCGGTTGTTCAAGCTGCGCAGCTCCAGCGCGTACGACACGCCGTCGTCGCTGTGCTGCACTTCGCCATAGCCGGTCATCGAGAGGATCATGCGGGTGCCAGACTTACTGCGGTGCCGGCGTCGGAGCCTCGGCCGGCGTTTCCGGTGTCGCGGTACCAGGTGCAACTGCCTCCGGCGGTGGCAGGGTGGTTACCGGCGGCGGCACGAACATGTAATTGCCGATTACCGCCATGAGGATGAACAGAAACGTGAGGGCCACCGTGATCCAGGTGAACACGTCGCCGGTCTTGGCTCCGAAGGCGCTGTAGCCGCCGGCGCCGCCGAAGGCGCTGGACAGTCCGCCGCCACGGCCCTTCTGGATCAGAATGACCAGGATCAGCAGGACGCAGATCACCACGAAGAGCGCGGTGACAACAATCTGAGCCCAGGTAATAGCCGCCAATGGATTCATGAATGTGGCTTCCGTCTCGAGTCCGCCCACCGCGGGCGCAAAATAGACAAACATGTGCCGCACCCGGAAGACCACCGTCCACCGGGCCTGCTGCTCCCACTCACTTGGCTGCCAGGGCCCCGTTGATAATGCCGAGAAACTCGTCGGCCTTGAGGCTGGCGCCACCGACCAAGACCCCATCCACGTCCGGCTGGGACATCAACTCGCGGGCATTGTCCGCCTTGACGCTCCCGCCGTACTGGATGCGGATCGTGTCAGCAGCACCGCTATTATACTGCTTGGCGATCTTTTGGCGAGTGAAGGCGTGGGCCTCCTGGGCCTGGGCGGGCGTGGCCGTCCGGCCAGTGCCGATGGCCCAGACCGGCTCGTAGGCGATGACGATGGGGTCGAGGCTGATGTCGCCACCCAAGACCTCGGTGAGCTGGGCGTCCAGCACTGCCTCCATCCGCCCGGCGTCACGCTCCTCGAGCAGCTCGCCGATGCAGTAGATCACTTCGAGCCCGGCGCCCAGCGCGGCGATCACCTTCTTTTTCAGTAAAGCATTGTCTTCCTTGAAGATATGGCGGCGTTCGCTGTGTCCGATAAGCACGGCCGTCGCGCCGGTGTCCTTGACCTGCTGGGGCGAAACTTCGCCGGTAAAGGCGCCCTTGGACTCGAAGTAGCAGTTCTGGGCTCCGAACTTGATCGGCGTGCCGTCCAGTGCCTTGGCGATGGGGAACAGCAGCGGGAATGGGGGGAATACCCCGATATCGACGCCCGGATTGGCGGGCAGCTTGGCCTTCAGCCCATCGATCAGCGCCCGGGCCTCCGCGAGGGTCAGATTCATTTTCCAGTTGCCGGCAACGTATTTGCGACGCATGCAGTGTCTCCAGTTCCAGAAACAGAACCGGGCAATGTACCCGCTGGAGGGCGTCCTGCCAACCGTGGTGGGGAAGATGGCGACCATGAACCGTGGCCGGCCTGAAAAATTTCATGCTACTTGTTAATCTAGATATGAGTGGAGCGGGGTATTTCAACGGGAGTCGCACTGTGCAGAGGCAACCCATTCAGGTGTGCGCTGTCGCCATCCTCCTGGCGGTCGGCGGGCAAATCGGTCTGGAACGTGCGTGGGGGCTTCCACCCCGGCTGGTCAAGGAGATCAACCCGCTGCCCGGGCCGCCGCCGTTTTCCGACCCGCGACTCATCTTTGATTTCAACGGCGTGGCCGTGTTTGTGGCCGATGACGGCGAGCCGTGGCGCAGCGACGGCACGCCGGGCGGCACGATGCGGCTGGCGGACATCAACCCCCAGGGCAGTTCGATGCCCACCATCCAACAGAAGGCCTCCCCCTGGTGGACCGTCTGCAACGACTTGCTGTTCTTCGTGGCCGACGACGGCGTCCACGGCAAGGAGCTGTGGCGGACCGACGGCACGCCGGAGGGGACATTTCTGGTCCGGGACATCCGGCCGGGTAGTGCCGGTTCAGTGGAGTGGCCGAGTACATCTGAGTCTACACCGGATTCGCTTCGCGGCTTTGCGGTACTGGGGGACACTCTCTACTTCTTTGCGAATGACGGTGTTCACGGCCGCACATTGTGGAAGACCACTGGGCACGAGGCCGGGACTCATATCGTCCTGGCCGCAGACGGGTCGAGCCCCACACTGCAAACCAATCATCTCCTTGCGTTCGAAGGATACGTGTATTTTCTGGGGTATGTCACCGGCTATGGACTGGAATTGTGGAGAAGCGACGGCTCTTCTGAGGGCACGACCCTCTTCAAGGATATCAAATCCGGCGTTGGTTCCGGGTTCGTGTCTTCGCCGGGCAGCGCATTCGTTGAACACCGGGGCCATTTCTACTTCTGGGCTCAGGGATCAGGCCTGCCCATGATGTTGTGGAAGAGCGACGGGACGCCGGAAGGAACGGCCGCGGTCAACGGTCTGGTGGTGAGTTCCTCCTCGACGCACCAGCTCTTCTCGGCTGGCGAGGGTCCGTTGTATATTGTCCCAGGTTCCACGAGCAGCGCGGCCAGGCTCTTGAAACTTGAGCCGGAGGCGACGGACGTTGTGCTGGTCGAGGATCTTCAGCCCAGCACAAGCGTCCGCTCCTTCGTTCGCTTGGGCTCACGTGTTCTTTTGGTCACGTCCGGTGGTGCGGAAGCACTCTGGTCATCCGATGGCACGCCGGAGGGGACTTTTTTTCTGGCCTTCCTGGCTACTTTTAGCGGGTCTTCCGTGCCGGGACCCGTGCGCATCAGAGTGGTCGAGGACACGCTTTTCTTTGTGCGTGACGATATCCATGGCCGGGGGCTGTGGAGAACGGACGGAACGCTTGAAGGCACGCGCGAAATCGCCCCTGGCGGCGCCGGGCTGGACAATCGTTTTAACTTTTATTTCGATCCCTGTTTTGGGGATAGTGGCGGCGTGCTTCTTTTTGCCGCCTTCAGTAACATGCGGTCCACCATTCAGATCTGGCGAAGTGATGGCACTCCTGAAGGTACCGTGCTGCTGACCGACATTTCGCATCCGTGGTTTCCTCGAGAGTTGGCCTCCGTTGGAGGACGGGTCTTTTTCTCCGCTCCGGGAAGTCATGTGCCCGATTACAGCAACACCCCAGGTCTGTGGGTCAGTGACGGCAGTAGTAACGGTACGCTGAGGCTGATCGGTGGGTCACGCCGTGGGGACGGCTCCAGCCCTGGACTCTTCTTCGAACTGGACGGAGCGCTTCTGTGCTCCGCGGAAGACGGGGTTAACGGGCGGGAATTATGGCGAACAGACGGAACGACTACCGGAACGGTCAAGCTGAAGGAAATCCATCCGGGCCCCGGCAGCAGCCATCCGCAGGGCTATGCCCATGTCGGGGACATCGTGCTGTTTTCGGCGAATGACGGCGAGTCCGGCTACGAGCTGTGGCGCACAGATGGCACTCCCGAAGGCACCTGGATGCTCAAGGACATCAATCCGGGCCCGGGCCACGGAATGGCGCTTTCAATGCGGCCCCGGTCGTCCACCGATCTCGCGGTGTTGCGGGGCAAGGCCTACTTTCTGGCCAGCGATGGTACACTTGGTTGTGAGCTCTGGCGCAGCGACGGCACCGCGGAAGGTACCACGCGTGTCGCGGGGCTGGGGTTTGATCCGGGCGGGCTGGGGGCCACATGGATAGCGAGCGCGGTCTGTGGCGATGTGCTCTACTTCTCGCTGAACACGGCCGATGCCTGGGGGGCGCTCTGGCGGACGGATGGAACCGCTGAGGGTACCTACGCGTTGGGCGCCCAGGAAATATGGCATATGGAGTGTCTGAATGGTTTGCTGATATTCCACGAGGCGGCAGACCCGCCAGGAAGCAGACTGTGGAGCACCGATGGCTCGGTGGGCGGCACCACTCTGCTGAAGCACCTCTGTCCCGACGAGCCCCACCCGGTTCCCCTTCAGATCGCGCGTGCCGGTGGTTTCGTTACACTTCAGTCCTGCCGTTCCAGCATCGTCGGCAGCAGCAGCCTGTGGCGCAGTGACGGAACCGTTGATGGAACCGTCGAGTATTACGGCTTCGGTGTTCTCGACACGGGCCTGGTCGAGTCGTGGCTGGCGGTCCGAGATTATGCATTCTTTGTATTCTGGGGGCATCAGCAAGGCGGTCTCTGGCGGACGGATGGGACCTACGAGGGCACGATTCGTCTGAACGCAGACATCAGGTATTACATGTATTCGCCTGCCGATATTGGCGGTCACGTTGTTTTTGCAAAATCCCATGGCGACGGACGCCAGATCTGGAGCAGTGACGGCACGACGGAGCATACGCGGCAACTTGTGGACCCGTTCGACTACAGCGCGCCTGGTCTCCCGGCTCACTTTACACTCCTGGGAAGCACGTTGTTATACAGCGCCGACCACACGTACACCGGTTCCGAGCTCTGGGCGCTGGATCTGGATACCGACGGGGATGGCGTGCTGGCGATGCCTGACAACTGTCTGAATACCTCCAACCCGGATCAGGCGGACGCGGACGCCGATGGCGTCGGTGATATCTGTGATAACTGTGTGAGTGCGGCCAACACCGATCAGGCTGATGCGGACGGCGACGGATTGGGGGATGCTTGCGATAACTGTCCAGCGGTACCATCGGCTGACCAGACGGATAGCGATGGCGACGGGGCCGGCGACCTCTGCGATAACTGCCTGGAACTGGCCAATCCTGATCAGGCCGATGGGGATTCCGACGATGTGGGCGATGCCTGCGATGGCTGCCCGGCCGTCGCGGATCCTGAACAATTGGACGAAGACGAGGACGGCCTGGGCGACTTGTGCGACAACTGCCCTGAGGTTTCCAATGCCGATCAGGCGGACGTCGACAGAGATCACATCGGTGACGTGTGCGATGCGGATAATGACAACGACGGCGCGCCCGACGTCTCGGATAACTGTCTGGGGCTGGCCAATCCCGGCCAGGACGACGGCGACCAGGACGGCGTCGGCGACGCCTGCGATCAGTGCCCGCACACGCTATCCGGAGCGGAGGTCGACGACACGGGCTGCTCCCCGCCGGTCCCCGGCGATTTCGACGGCGATGGCGACGTGGACCAGGAGGATTTCGGTCTGTTTCAGATCTGCCTGACCGGCCCGGGCTTCAGCCAGGACGATCCGGCGTGTGGGCCCGCGCGGCTGGATGCCGACACGGATGTGGACCAGGCCGACTTCGGCGTTCTGCAGCGCTGTATGCGCGGGGCAAACGTGGCCGGCGACCCAGGCTGCGCCGACTGAGCGGCGAGGCTTGGATTGGAGAGGACATGCACTGGTTATGGCGGTCAATTCTGTCAGTAATGGCAACGTTCGGCCTTGGCATTCTGGCGGTGACTATGCTCGATGCCTGGAGGTTCCACATCGGGGAGTGCATCTATCAGCAGCTCTCACGAGACACTTTGATGGTCGAGCGAGCTCAGTGGGTATGGCGTGTCTCGACGGTAGCGGCTTATATCATGCCGACAGCGGTTCTGGCACTCATCGCCTACGGCATTCTTACGCGAATCTTCCCAAGTCGGCAGACCAAAGTAAACGATATCCGCTGCCGGAAGTGTCGCTACATTCTGAAGGGTTTACGTGAACCGCGGTGTCCGGAATGTGGCGAGCCGATATAAAGCATCAGGATCGGCGGCCAACAGACGATGGAAACGCTTATGAGGGACAGGCATCAATCGGGGACCTCTTAGAGGAGTGGCACCGCTTCCGCCGTTTCTGTTAGCATGTCGGCCCCTCCATGCCGCGAATCCAAGCTGCGGCGGCGCGCAAACGAGATGGCCCGAGGGGACATCGGGCAACTGATCTTGTTTTATTCGATGGCGGGGAGGGACAGCCAAAGGGCTGCTACTGCACACCCTCGATCCGGACATCCAGATCGATGGCGCCGGGAGGTACCTCAGTAGTACCCGATGGAACACAGATGATCGTCGTGCTGCCTCGGTCACAGTAGCCAGTCAGATCGAATACCCTGGCCCCGGCGGTCGCGGAATCCTGGGCGTAGAGCGTGTAGTACTCCGCCGTCGCAAGCGACGTGCATTCCTTGGTGCATAGGAACTGAAGCGCCGCGTTGGTGTTCAGTTGGCTTTCGAATTGCGGTGGGCATCCCTGGCCGAGCATGAAGGCGGACACGACAATGAGCGCACCCATGCAGCCGCGAAGAATTCCGATTCGCATGTATCCTCTCCGGTGCCCGTAGACCTGATTAGAATACACAGGACTCGTGGCCCGTGTCAAGCCACTGTCCGCGGGATCACGCCCGCCCATGGCGAGATGGCCACACACCGGGGCTGCAGGTGATGAGCGGGTGTGCCCAGCGCCCTGAAGTCGGCACCCAGGCGGCGCTGACGACAGGTTTTTGTGAAAGAGACGCGCGTCGCATGTCAGGCTAACGCGTTCCGACGCAGAGAGGTGCGGACCCGTCGGG
>BTUC01000411.1:0-6424 GCA_045863575.1 Phycisphaerae bacterium | reverse complement strand
TCCACGAAGAACAAGGTCCAGCAGTCATTGACTGCACTATATGAGGGGCCGAATTGCCCAGCAGCCCGCGGCAACCGATTCCCCTCGCTTGCGCTCAGGGCTCCGACGACCCGCGGATCGTCTCACGGACTCGATGGACTGTACGATGGAACGGCCTGGAGGACGCGGGATTACCCTGGGACAACAGCCGGAAAGCGTGCGAATGGCACCTCGCCGTCGGCGCATACCAACACGGCGGACACGAGGATGGCTCTTGTTGTCCCAGCACCCGCCACTGAGGTACCTGATCCAACGGACAGGATAAGAACTGGTTCTGCCACAGACGCCCGCTCCAGCCGCGGCTCCGGTTCACTGCGTGGTCGCGAGGTCTTATGCCCGCCGTTTACCCCCCCTGCCCCCCCTTGAAAAGGGGGGGAGAGCTCTCGCCCGCTTCGGGGGTGGGGAGGCCGCTTTCATTCGACGCCGGTTCGGCAGGTACGCGGGGAGGTTCGGATATGACCTCGCAGCTTCTTGATCCAAAGGGCCCGCCACGGCTACGCTGCCGGTGAGAAACTGAGATGACTGCCATGACGCTTGCCCACTGGATGCTGCCGGCCTTCCTGGCCATCTCTGGCATAGTCTTGCTGATTTGGGCTCATTGTGGCCGCCGCCGGGGTGATGCTCCCTTCTGCCCGAAATGCGACTACAACCTGACCGGCCTTCCTGCCAAGCGTTGCCCAGAGTGCGGCTTTGAATTCTCAGGTATTCTGGTGCATCGAGGGAGGCGTCCGAAACGGTCTCTGGCAGTCATTCTGGGCATGACTTTGATGGGCATCTCTGGTGCCGTGGGAGGGTCTCTCCTTGTGCGTTGGGTCAAATCCTGGGACTACTCAGAGTATCCGACGTGGTGGCTGTTGTGGGAAGCACAACGAACCGACCGATCCACCGGCAACCAGATCACAGCCGCGTTATCTCGTCCAGTGATAGCCTACGAGGAACTGTCCTCCCGGCAGCTCGCTGGCGCTCTTTCTGCCGAGCAGGATAGAAAGTTGATTCAGATCGCTCTTAACGAGGTTCTGGCATGGTCTGACCTGTACCGGAGTGGAGGCCCCACGGAGGAGGCCGCCCACCAGATTCTGAAGAATCGCTTTGAGCTGCTGAACCCAGTGCAACGTCAGCAGTATTATGAGCACTGCACCTGGGTAATCTGGGAAGCACGCCCTCGAGCCAACCTGTCTGACGGTATTCCTATTGAGTTGGGAATTGCGCACCTGAATAAGATTGATATCCACGTGAGCCTGGAATCGATCAAGGTCACTCCTCCAGCCGGTCCGCCGGAATCGTTTCCCCCGATCGTACTGGGCTCTAAACGCGGAAGCGAGTACTTTATGCCTGGGAGTCCGCTCGACTTACCGGCTCCCTTCGGTAGAGGCGATTCCACATTTTTCGGAGTCATTATGAGTGGTCCGCCCTGTGCGATACGTGAATGGGCGAACTACTGGAAATGGACCTTCAGGCCTACCATGGCGGGCACATGGCAATTCGAGTGCGTGGTGAAACTTGAGCTGCTGGATGACTACGAACTATGCCGGTACGAGGGAAGGAAGGAACCGCCACCCTGCACGATCCGGCGCGTCCTGAAGACGAAATCCACCGTTACTTCCGGAGATGGACCGGAGATGTTCAAGCTGCTCGAGGATCCCGCGCTCGAGTCGGAAGTCCAGCGACGCATCGGGGCGTCATTCGAGGTGTCGAGAGATGATCCTACTGCTCTCGATGCTGAGGTTTCCGTGACAGACTTTCCCTTTCCGGTAAATGTGGCGTTCGAGGTGCACTTCGAAGTGGAAGGAACGCGGTACGGTGGAGAATCGTTCGCCATACGAAAGGACCGTCCTCCGTCGGTCTGGATGCTCCCAGGAGAAATGCGAACAGGTGAGCAGTCCGCCAGTAATCGGTACACCAGGATAAGGCGCGTGAATCCAAAGACTCGGAGCGCCACTCTTATTCTGACTCCGAATCCCGAGTTGGCGCGGAATACGGTCGATCTGTTCGAGATATGGGGCAAGACGATCCGTAAGGAGGTCGAGCTGCCTCCGTTCGCTTGGCCGGCCGCCAGCCAAGAATGACGCCCGACCCACTGATACTCAGGTGTGAGGTGTTGCACATCTCTCTCTGTAAGCGGGTCAAATCTTGCGTGCGCCGAAGGGCTCGCTTATAAATGATGGGCGGGCAAGAGTCGTGGAGTGGAATCGAAAATGGGTGAAGGGCTTTCAGGATCGGCGCGGCCGGGTTGGAACTCCCCGGTGGATGCGCCCCGGGACAAGCCCCACGTGGAGGAGCCGCTTGTGATACGATGGTCATTGGCTCCAGTCTTTCTGCTCGCCTCGCTGGCCTGGGCCGATCCTCACGTCGAGACCGGCGGCCTGGTGGTCGTCGAGGCGGAGCATTACGCCGACAAGTCTCCTGACGTGACCGGCAACCGCGCCTGGTACATTCAGAGCGGGGGCAGCTCCGGGCCGGGGCCCGATCCGGATCCGTTTCACACTGGCGCTGCCGGCAATGCCTACGTCGAGTGCCTGCCCGACACGCGCGTGACCCACGACGACCCCTTCGCCCCCGGCTCCTTCTACGGCGAGGCCACCGGTGGGGCTCGGCTCGACTATCCCATTTATTTCCACACGCCGGGTCAATACCGGGTCTGGGTGCGGGCGCAGTCCACCGGCACGGAGGACAACGGCCTGCATGTGGGCGTTGATGGCGGTACCACCGCCAGCGGCATGCGCATTCAATGGTGCGGCGGCGGATGGCTCTGGTCCAACGCCCAGCGCGACAGCGGCGGCACGGCCTGCGGCGTCAATGGCACCATCACCATCAACATTCCGGCCCCGGGCCTGCACGTCATTACCTTCCATCAGCGCGAGGACGGCGCCGAACTGGACCGCTTCCTTCTGACCACCAACGCAGCTTACACGCCCTCGGGGGTCGGCCCCGCCGAATCGCCCCGGCAGGCGGCCCAGACCGTGGTAGGCATCTCCGGCGAGAATTTCCTGATCAACGGCCAGCTCACCTACAGCGACATCGCCGGCGCTCCGACTGCGATGCACGGGCTGCTGTTCAACGTGCGGGGGGTCAATGCCACCTTCGACGATCTGGCCCTCGGCGCCGGCGGGTTGCCGGCCGGTTTTCTGGATGACCCCGGCAACCACCCGGACAACAACTTTGCCGGCTACGGTTCCTGGAACCCGTCGGCCAACACGGACCGCTTCGTCGCCGCGCTGCCCTCCTGGCGTGCCAAGGGCGTGCTCGCGGTCACGCTCAACTTCCAGGGTGGCTGCAGTTGCACCCGGCACAATCCCGGCGCCGGAATCATCCTCGCCGGGGACAATCAAACCCCCAACAACAATCCCTTCGGCTCCAACGGTACACCCATTAACACCGCCTACCTGGACCGGCTCGGGCGCTGCATCGAGGCCCTCGATCAGAACGGGATGGTCTGCATCCTGGGGTTGTTCTACTTCGGCCAGGATCAACGGATCTCCAACGCCAACGACAGTCAGGCGATCAAAAACGCCGTCGATGCGGTGGTGGACTGGGTGCTGGCCAACGACTGGCGCAACGTGCTCATCGAGATCAACAACGAAACGACGGTGGGCGGTTACCAGCATGCCATCCTCGCGCCCAGCCGCGTGCACGAGCTGTTCCAGCGGGTCAAGACCCGCAGCGTCCGGCCGGACGGCACCCGCCTGTTCGTTTCCGCCAGCAGCACGGGCACGGCACTGCCGCCCGACAATTGGATGCTGGGGGCGGACTTCTTCCTGCCACACGGCAACGGCCTTAACTCAACCCAGATCAGCCAGCTCGTCGCCGCCTATCGGGCCAACAGCCGGTGGCAGGCCAACCCCCGTCCGATCTGCTTCAACGAGGACAGCGTCAGCATCCCCAATCTGAACGCTGCCGCGGCCGCACACACCTCCTGGGGCCTCTATGACGATCGCCATCATCAGAGTGTCTGGCCAGCCAACTGGACCATCTGGCACCCGGACGACATCGCCTTCTTCGACCGGGTGGCGGAACTGGTCGGACTGGTCGGGGGCGGCGGCAATGACAAGCGCTGGATCCCCGCCGCCACCTGGCCGCAGAAGACCTTCCAGGGGGCCATGACCGTCAGCAGCCAGTACACCAGCGCCTCCAGCAGCCCGCCGGACGCTGACCCCGATGAAGACGCGCTGGTCGGCCAGCTCGTGTTCGCGAATACGAATGTCAGTAACGGCCCGGATGCGATCATCTATACCGTCGACCTGCCCGCATCCGGTAACTGGTATGCCTGGGGCCGCGTCTATTATCCCGGAACCATCGACAGCAACGATCCCAACTCCTTCTGGATCAGTGTGGACGGCGGGCCGGAATTCAGCTTCGGCAATAACCGCTATGGCGACCCCTCGTTCCGGGAGTGGCACTGGGACGGCAGTGGCACCGCCGAATCCGGCGTGCAGCCACTCTCGCTCGGCCACCTGCAGGCCGGCGTGCGTCAGGTCAAGGTACGCAACCGGGAAGCCGACCCGGTGATCGGGCCGCGGCTGGACATGCTGCTGCTGACCAACAGCGGCGCGTACGTGCCCACCGATTCGGACGCTGTCGCCGGCCTGGCCCCGGTGATCCGGCTCGAACCGGCCCAGATTGCGCGCACAACGGTCTTCGGCAAGGGCCTGTCCAACGACATGTTCACCATCGCCAATCGCGGCGTGGGCACCCTGAACTACACCGTGAGCGATGATGCCGACTGGCTGTCCGTCGCGCCCGTCTCCGGCAGCGTGGAAACGGAAACCGACTCCATCGATTTGATTTACGATCTGGTCGGCCGGCCGCCTGGTCAACTGACCGCCACGGTGACGGTCAGCTCACTGGCGGCCGGCAACAGCCCCCAGACGGTCAGCGTGACGGTGGACATCCAGACCCTGCCGCCGGACTTCGACGGCGATCTTGACGTGGACCTCGATGACTTTGGGCATCTGCAGTACTGCTTCTCAGGGCCAGGCATCACCCAGAACGATCCGGTATGTCAGGACGCGCGGCTGGACGTGGATCTGGATGTGGACCAGGATGACTTCAGAATCCTCCTGGCCTGCCTGGAGGGGGCGAACATCGTCCCCGACCCGGCGTGCCTGGGCAGTTGGGGGCAATGAGGGACGGCAATGAAGGACAGCCAACGGTTTTTGACAGCGCCGGAGGGTTCGGTCAGGTTCTTACCCTGCCCTCATGGCCCTAGTGGTGGTTCCCGGTGTGTCGCGCACATGATGTGACGCAGCGGGGCAACAACCGCCAGCGGTCTTATAGGGGCAGGTTTTGCAGCCTCGTCAATAACAAGTGGCTGTCGCTGTCTTACTGTTTTGACGGAAAGGGCCCCAGAGAGCAGAGAGGTTGAGGATAGGATTGGAGATAGCCTAATGGGCTGCTTCTGAACCAAGGCTTCCGTTGCGCGGGGCCGCAGGAGAGGTTCTGGTGGTCGGAGGTCCGACACTTGCCGTTTACCCCCCCTGCCCCCCCTTCAAAAGGGGGGGAGAGCTCTCGCCCGCTTCGGGGGTGGGGAGGCCGCATCCAGGCCCACGGACATCAGGGCACGCGCTTCAGGTTTAGACCGGGGGTGTGCGCTTCCTCGACTTTATAGCCGGCGGGGGCTGCGAGGCGGTAGGCGATGGTGTTGCCCTCGCGCCACCAGCGCAGCGTCACCGGGCCGTCGGGCGTGGGCAGGCGGCCTTCGCACCAGTCCAGCTTCACGTCCGCCGGGCGCAGCGTCAGCGTGCGGTTCACCGGGTCCATTGAACGGATGCCCAGAATATCGCGGTAGAGCGTGTGCACGATGTGCGACGCGAAGCCGTGGTTGCAGCTTGCGGCCGGGGTGGTGTTCTCCCACAGCGTGCCGGTCCGGTCGGCCATGTACAGCAGGTAGTCGATGGATTCGTCCAGGATCTGCTGCGGACGGCCGTGGCGCGAGAGCATCTCGATGCGCAGCATGTTGCCGATGAACGAGTTCGACGGGTGGATCTCCGGAAAGGCCTTGGATTCAGCCCGCCGCGGTCCGAAATCGCGCTCCAGCGTGCGCCACAGCTCCCCGTGAGTCGCCGGCGTGGCCAGATCGAAGAAGAACGCGTAGTACTGGCACGTCTCGCTGCGGTTGCGCGTGACCTCCAGCTTGCCCCCCTTGCGGACTGCGTTATCCACGAAGAACTGCCCATCGAATGACTGCTTGCGGATGACTTCCTTTAGCCGGTCGGCCTCGGCCGTCAGCTCCGGCAGCGCGTACATCCGCCCGGCCGCGGCCAGCGAGCCGGCATAGAGCATGTTGCTGGGATAGTTCACGTCCTGCACGAAGTCGTTGGCCTTGGACCACTCGACAAATACCCAGCTTTCCAGCTTCTCAAGTAGACCGGCGGCGTTGCGGAATCGC
>BTUC01000410.1:0-6432 GCA_045863575.1 Phycisphaerae bacterium | reverse complement strand
CAGATGCAACCAGCAACCAAGACAGTGGATAACAGCGTGCGACGCCAGTTCACTAAAGCCACCTCCCATGTGTCGCGTGTGAATCTGCGACCCGGCCCGGATCTCGATTTTCTACCGGAATGTCTCACCCGGATGTAGGCATTCTCCCTATCGGCCAAGTGCTGTCAAGGCGTGCAGTGAATGTCTGCGGCCCCGCGGGCGGTCGGCCCTCAGTTTTCCAAATGGTTGCGAATGAAGGAGTTGACATCAGCGGGATGGGTCAGATTAATGAGATGTCCGCCTTCGGGAAGGATCACATCCGGGTGTACGCCCTTGAGAGGGATGATCCGATCTCGCTGCCCGTGGATGGCATGGATCGGGACGGGGTAGGCCTGGTCGGCCTTCCAGCCCAGGATCATCCGGCCCACGCGGCGGAGATAGGGAACCGGGATGTCCAGCGACATCTCGCGGATCAGGAGGTATTGCTCCTCGGTGAGGTGTTCCAGCCGGGCGAGGATTCGGCTGCTGGCCACGGCCCGGCGGCGGATGAGGCCGCTGGGCACGACCCGGGAGACCAGTTCCGCCCAGCGGTAGTAGGACGGCACGGCCGAGCCGTCGCAGCAACTCGCGATCAGCAGGATTTTTCGAGCGGGGCACAGCCGGCCCAGTTCGCAGGCCACCATGCCCCCGAAGGAGACACCCCCCACGATGCAGGGCTCGCGCAGATCCAGCAGGTCGCGGATCCTGGCGGCATAACGGGCCATCGAGTCGCCGGACTCGGGCACGGGCATGCGGGGCACGTCAAAACACAGCCCGCCCGCCCGTTGCGGTTCGAACAGCCGCTCATCGGCTCCCATCCCCGGAATCAGCACCAGCCGCAGCCCCATGATGGCAGTAAACCCGGCCGGCATGCGAAAAGCAATGGCAGTCTTTTGACAACCTGTTGAGTCCTAAGTAGGTTGCGAAACAGCGGCGCACGTCCTGCTGGGACAGTCTCAAGGAGGTTTTCGCATGGGTCGGTGGCTGATTGCACTTGTCGCGGCAGGTTGTGGGAGCCTGTTCTGGAGCTCCATGGCCATGGCGATCGACTCGAAGGGCGTCAAGGCACTGCTGGCTGATCCGCCGCGTGAGTACGCAACGGCTCCGCTGTGGGTGTGGAACGATCTGCTGACCCAGGAGCAGGTCGTCGGCACGCTGCGCGATCTGGCCGGCCAGGGCGTCAAGCAGGCCTTCGTCCATCCCCGCCCCGGGCTGATGACGCCGTACCTGAGCGAGGATTGGTTTGAGCTCTGGGCCGCGGCGCTGGACGAAGCCAAGCGCCTGGACATGAACCTGTGGATCTACGACGAGAACTCCTATCCGTCCGGATTCGCCGGCGGTTGGGTGCCCGAGCTGATGCCCGAGTCGCGCGGGCGTGGGCTGGTACTGCGCGAGGTGAAGTCCGGCCCGAAGATCGAGGACAGCACGCTGGCGGTCTACCGCACATCAGGTGAGCGCATCGAGGACGTCACCGCGAAGGCTCGATCGGGCGAGGATCTCCCCGATGCCGAATACCTCGTGGCGGCCGTACAGGAAGCCGGGACCACGCCCTGGCTGGCCGGCCGGTTCTACGTGGACCTGCTCATGCCCGGCGTGACTGAGAAGTTCCTGGAAGTGACCCTCGAACCCTATCGCGAGCGTTTCGGCGCGGAGTTCGGGCAACGCATCCCCGGTAGCTTCACCGACGAGCCGGAGCTGCTGCCGGCCGGCGGACTGCCCTGGACGCCGGACCTGCCCGAGCAGTTCGAGAAGCGCCGCGGTTTCGCCCTGATGCCGCACCTGCCCGCGCTGTTTCGGGAGGTTGGCGACTGGAAGCGCGTGCGTCATGGCTACTATCAGACCCTGCTCGAGCTGTTCATCGAGCGCTGGGGCAAGCCCTACCACGACTATTGCGAGAAGAACAACCTCGAGTTCACCGGCCACTACTGGGAGCACGAATGGCCCCGCTGCCTGATGGTGCCGGATAACATGGCCATGTACGCCTGGCATCAGCGCCCGGCCATCGACACGCTCATGAACCGCTTCGCGGAGGACCCGCACGCACAGTTCGGCAACCACCGGGCGGTCAAGGAGCTTTCCAGCGTGGCCAACCAGCTCGGACGGCAGCGGACGCTGTGCGAGGCGTACGGCGCCGGGGGGTGGGATTTGCGCTTCGAGGATATGAAGCGCATCGGCGACTGGCTCTATGTGCTGGGCGTCAACACCATGGACGAGCACCTGTCCTACATCACCATCCGCGGCGCCCGCAAGCGCGACCACCCGCAGAGCTTCTCCTACCACGAGCCTTGGTGGCCCGATTACCACGTCATGGCCCGCTACTTCGCCCGGCTCTCGGCGGTCCTGTCGCAGGGCGAGGAGGTCAACTCCATCCTGCTGATCGAGCCAACGACGACCGCCTGGATGTACAACAACGAAGCCGGCAACCACCCGCGGCTCAAGGAAATCGGCGAGAGTTTTCAGGGCCTGGTCAAGGATTTGCTGCTCGCGCAGGTTGAATTCGACATCGGTTGCGAGGACATCATCGCGCGGCACGGATCGGTCGAGGGCAGAGCGCTCAAAGTCGGCCGGCGCAGGTATACCAATGTGATCATCCCGCCGCTGACCGAAAGCCTGAACGCCAGGACCATGGACCTGCTGGAGAAGTTCGCCGAAGCCAATGGGCGGATCATCGGCTTGGGCGACCCGCCGGCGCGGGTCGACGGCCAGCCCTCCGAACGCGGCCGCAAGCTGGCGCCGGCTCACGCCTGGCATCCTGCGGATGCCCGTAAACCGCTCGTCGATGCCCTGACCGGTTGGCGCGAATCAGTCGCCTTAGGCGTGAGTCGCCGGGAGGGCGATAGGGGCATGCTCTTCCATCACCGCCGTCAGCTCGAAGACGGACAGCTTCTGTTCCTGGTTAATACCAGCATTGAGCACCCCTGCTCCGGCTACCTCTATGCCGCCCCGGGCGGCGTGGAGGAATGGGACTTGGCGACGGGCACATCCCGAGCCTACCCGGCGAGCATGGTGAGCGACAGCATTGTTTTCCTGCAGGCCGACTTCGAGCTTCCGCCCTGCGGGAGCCTGCTGTTGTTCGTCTCGGGCAACCTGGCGGAGCCCAAGCCGGCTGCTTCGGAGAAGTTCACCGAGATCAAGCCATCCGACGAAGTGAAAACCCGCCCTGCGGGCCCCAACGTTCTGACGCTCGACTATGTGGACGTTACTGCGGGCGAAGAGACGAAAGAGAACCTGTACTTCTACCCGGCGCAGCAGTTCGTCTGGCAGAAGTACGGCCTGGAACGCAATCCGTGGGACTCGGCCGTGCAGTACAAGGACGAGCTCATCTCGAAGAAGTTCCCGCCGGACAGCGGCTTCAAGGCCGTCTACAAGTTCACTATCGCCGAACAGGTGCCCGCGTCGTTGTCGATCGTCATCGAACGGCCAGACCTCTACGCGATCACCTGTAACGGGAAGCCAGTCAAGGCCGGGGCGGGCGAGTGGTGGCTGGACAAGGCGTTCGGGCGGATTGACATTGCGTCGCCCGCGAAGATCGGCGAGAACGCCGTCGCCATCGAGGCCGCGCCGATGACCATGTTCCACGAGCTGGAACCGGCGTACCTGCTGGGCGATTTCTCGTTACGGTCAGCTGAGAAGGGTTTCATCATCGCTCCGCCGCAGCCGCTGAAGCTGGGCAAGTGGAACGAGCAAGGGTGGCCGATGTATGCCGACGGCGTGAGCTATACGCAGCGCTTCGATGTGCCCGCACCAGCCACTGTCGGTGAGAAGGAACAGAATCCATCTTCCGTGACGCGCTACTTCGTGGCCTTGCAGAAATGGTATGGCAGTGTCGCCCGGGTGAGCGTCAATGGTAAGCCGGCCGGGCACATCATCAGCGCCCCGTGGGAGTGCGATGTGACCGAAGCCATCCGGCCGGGCGAGAACACCATAGAGGTGACGGTGATCGGCACGCTCAAGAACACGTTGGGCCCGCACCACGGCAACCCGGCGCTGGGCGCCGCCTGGCCGGCCGCGTTCCACCAGGGCCCCAACCCCGGCCCGCCGCCGGGAAAGGATTATTCCACCGTCGGCTACGGTCTGTTCGAGCCGTTTACGCTGACGTCAACGGAATCACGGCCATAACATCGGGTCCGGTCCGCGGTTTTCGTTGTCCCAGATGTTGTAATCACCTGAGCGGCCGACTGGGAGCAGGCAGGAGAGTGTGGAGCAGAGTTCATGGACGTACAACTCAAACCCGAACTGAAGAAGTTCATCGACGAGCAAGTCCAGCAAGGAAGTTTTTCGTCGCCGACCGAGGTGCTTGAGGCGGGACTCGCGCGCCTCATGCTGGACCCGCTGCCCGACGAGCTGGATGCTCGTGACCTTGCTGAGTTGGGCGATTCAATTGATCAAATGCGCCGCGGCGAGGTGATCCCCTGGGAGACACTGTCCCCGCGTTTGCGAAGTAAGTACCTCAGCGAGTAATTCGTCCGATGCCCGAATCGTACCGCGTCAACTTCACAATGTGGTCACAGTTCATTCTGTGCGTCACGGAGCGCACCAAACGGACCAATGAAGTTGGGACTGTCTGGTCAGGCACGCTCCAGCACCTGCCCCAGTGCCGCCGGCGGTCGCGTCCGGCCCATCAGTCCGGCGAGCACGAGCAGGCTTAGGAGGTACGGCGCCATCGCCAGCAATGACGGCGGGATGGCCGGTCCCTCGGGTCGGACCTCCAGATAGCTGGCCATCGCATAGACGTAGCCGAAGAACAGTCCACCGGCCAGCAGCCCGCCGGGATGCCAACGGCCGAAGATCACCATGGCCAAGGCCAGAAACCCGCGCCCGGCCGTCATGTTGTCCACAAACTGGTGCGTGAACATGATGGACAGATAACTGCCCGCCAAACCCGCAGTCAGCCCGCCGAAGAGCACGCACACCAACCGCCGCACTCTCACCCGCAGCCCGGCCGCGACCGCCGCCGGAGGATACTCTCCCAGCGCGATCAGCTCGATGCCAAACCGCGTCCGCCGCAGCAGGACGTAGGCAGCCGTGGCCAATACCAGCGTCGCGTAGAAAAGCCCGAACTGGTTCACGGCCTGGATCTGCTCAGAGAGCTTCAGCTCCTCAAAGAGGTTCAGCCGTCGCTGGGTCAGCTCCGCCTCGCGACAGAGCTTGAAGCCCATGCCGGTCGCGCCGACAGCCAGCAGGTTGATAGCTGTCCCGGCCACCACCTGGTCGGCATCGAACACCAGCGTGACCAGTGCGAACAGCGCCGCCAGCGTGAGCCCCGCTCCCGCTGCCGCCAGCAGTCCCAGCCACGGCGACCCCGTGGCCGCCGCCACCGCCCAGCCGGCCAGCGCCCCGGCGAGCATCATGCCCTCGATGCCGATGTTCAAGACACCGGCCCGCTCAACGACCAGCTCGCCCAGCCCCGCCAGCCACAGAGGAACGGCGTACTGGACGGCCGCGTGCGTGATCTGATCGAGTCGCTCGAACATGCCGGTGCAAGCCTACTGGCAAACGAAAGCCCCGGCCAGGCGGAATGCCTGGCCGGGGCGGCCTTCAATCCCCTACTGGGTTCTATGAAACGCGAACGGCCTTACTGGGCCATGGCCACCTGCTTGGCCGGCTTCATGATGCCGTTCATTTTCTCGAGCACGTTCAGGGCAGCAGCGGTCAGCGTTGCCCGGGCCTGGCAGAGATCCTTCATCTCCTGCGAGACGTGCTTGCTGATGGCTTCGTTCTTGCCACACTCCGCCTGACACTTGGCACTCATCTTGGCCGCACCCGTGAGCAGATCGGCCACGGTGGCCATCGTCTCGGGCATACGGCTGCCGACCGGGCAGCGCTCCATGACGGCGTTGCAGGTCTTCTCAATCGCTGAGCGATCCGCCGAGTCCATGCTTGCCAGCACGACCCCCGCACTCTGCAGCTTGGCGGCCAGCACGCCGCTCTGGGCCGCCAATTCCTCCGCCTTGGCCATCAACGTCTTGGCGCAGGCTTGCTTCGAGCAGCCCTTCTCGCCTTCAGCGGACGCCAGGGTGGCCTTCGACTTGGCGCAACCGCCAGGCTTCTCCTCGGCGGCGGCGAGCGTCGCCTTCGACTTGGAGCAGCAGCCGGACTTCTCTTCAGCAGCCGCCAGCGTCGCCTTCGGCTTGGAGCAGCCCTCGGCCTTCTCCTCTGCCGCGGCCAGGGTGGCCTTGGACTTGGCGCAACCACCAGACTTCTCCTCAGCGGCGGCGAGCGTCGCCTTCGGCTTGGCGCAGCCTTCGGTCTTCTCCTCTGCGGCGGCCAGGGTGGCCTTCGACTTGGCGCAACCGCCAGACTTCTCCTCGGCGCTGGCCAGCGTGGCCTTCGACTTCGAGCAGCAGCCGGCCTTCTCTTCCGCTGAAGCGAGCTGGGCGGTCTTGGCGCAAGCGCTCTTGCCGCATTCGTCAC
>BTUC01000409.1:0-6432 GCA_045863575.1 Phycisphaerae bacterium | reverse complement strand
CCTGGCCATCTACGTTGAACCCCAGATCTACGACGCCTTCAACGCCCGCCTGAACCTCGAAGGCACGAGGAGCTTTGAGGACTGGATCCAGCGCCAGATCCGGGCGATGAACGACAATTTCGCGCGCTCGACCTATCCGCTCGCCCCGAACGGCTGCCTGGAGCGCGTGCGGATCGACAAGATCCAGGTGAGCTCACTGCCTCCGAACGACCGCCTGGCGGACGGCCGTTGGCAATTCGTCGGCGATCCCGCGTATGCCGAAAACATGGCCCAGCGCGTGGACGGCGGCCTCATACACGAGTTGATGCATCAGCTTGGCGTCATCGATCTTTACCACATGCCGATCGGCGAGGGGACGGGCGAGAATCGGGTGCTGACGCCGGATGGGCTGCCGGTTGGCATCGGCTTTGGGTTTGCCCGTGCCGGCATCATGGGAGGAGGCGACATCGCTCCCCACCCGTCCGGGGCATCGGCCACCATGCCGCAGTACTGCAGCGCCCACTCAGTCCTGGCCCTGAACCGCAACTGCGGCTATAAGCGCGGCTACTACGGCGAATACATGTTCGACGTGCCCCGCAACAACTACATCCGCGTGCTGGATGCCTCCGGCCAGCCGGCGGCGGGTGTTGACATCAAGGTGTACCAGGATGCTTCCGACGGGATGCCCTCCACACCCGTGATCACGGGTCTCACCGACGCGAACGGGCGTTTCCTGCTCACCAACCGGCCGCCGGCACAGACTATCACGACTGCCACCGGCCATACCGAGCGGGCGAACCCCTTCGGGACGATCAACGTCGTGGGCCACAACGCCACCCTGTTGATCGGGATGTCGCGACCGGGTGGTGATTACGACTACCGGTTCCTCAGCATAATCGAATTCAACAAAGCCTACTGGTCGGGTCTCACTGACGAGTGGGAGTACACCATCAACAGCCGGCTGGCCTCGGCAAGTCTGCCGCGAATCAGGCAGTCGCAGGCGGCCGTAGAGGGGATGGGGGTCAAGCTGACCTGGCCGGCTGTTCCCGGTGCGGCCGGTTACCGTGTCTACCGGGCCAGCCGCTTCTATGACCGCGCGGACGATCCGGGCCATGAATTCGAGAACTGGGTATTCAGGCCACTGGCCACCATCTCGGGAACCGGCTACACGGACGGCACGATCTTCGAGAACAGCCGCTATGCCGTGGCCGCCCGCACAGGCGATGGCTCGGAAGGACCGCTCTCCAACCGCATCTTCGCCCCACGGCTGAAGAACCCGTGGGCGGTGGGGATTCTGCCGGACAACCAGCGCGTGGTGCTCGACCCGCAGAACGGCTACGCGTTTCTGCGGCAGACCTCGGACGGCATCTACCTGGCCAATACCGGCAGCGTGCACAACCATGTCGAGTACTCCCACTTCATCGCCATCGACAGCGGCCGCAGCCGCATGCTGATCTCGCATCCAGGCGACTACTACAACGGCCCGCATTCAATCAGGGTCTGCGACTATGATGGAAGCCTGAATTGGCTGACCGACTTCGGGACGCTGGGCTCCGGCCCGGGGCAGTTCAAAAACCCTGCCGGCGTGGCCGTTGACGCCGCCGGAAGGATTTTCGCTGTAGACAGCGGCAATCATCGTGTTCAGGTTCTAACAGCCAGCGGAAACTTCATCAAGGTTTACGGCGGCGCTGGCGGCGCTGCTGGCCTGTTCAACAATCCGCAGGGCATCGCCGTCAGCCCGGACCACAAGCTTTACGTCTGCGATCGCGACAACCGCCGCGTACAGGTCCTGCAGTTTGATCCGCAAACGAACGGCATCAGCTTCGTGGGCACGCTCACCGGGCGCACGCTGCAGCAGCCGACCGGGGTCGCCCTGTCGTCGGAAGGCCTGATCTTCGTAACCGATCAGGCTACCGGGCGGGTCGAGCGGTACGGCGCCACCGGTCACTGGGAGACTTTCATCACCGCACCGGTGGCTCCCTATGCAGGCCCGCTCTCGCAGCCGACCGGGATCGCCATCGATCACCTGGGCCGGGTGATCGTGTGCGATACGGGCAACCAACGGGTGGTCACCGTGGCCGTCCGCGCGACAGGTGACCTTGACTGGGACGGCGACGTCGACCAGTCCGACTTCGGCATCTTTCAGCGCTGCCTCGCCGGTCCGGGCGTTGTTCAGCAAACACCCGCTTGCTTGCCCGCGCGTCTGGACCACGACGTTGACGTGGATCAGGAGGACCTCGCAGTCTTCCGATCTTGTTTCAGTGGTCCCGGTGTGCCGGCCGAACCCGATTCCGGTCCAACGAATCCATGATGAACGACTTCGGCTCGACGGCATGCCGACGAAGACAGGTAAACGTCTCTCGACCGACAGGAGGTCGCGTCGATGCCAGCATTGCCGGAATTGCCGCCCAGATACGCATCGATTCAGTGGATTGCGTGGTTCACTTCCGTCGGCATTTATCTTGCTGGCATGGGCCTGCTGCTGCTGGCCTGCGTTGCGCTGGTGCTCTGGGGCCTGTTCGGCGATCGCAGCCGGAGTCGTGCGCGCTGCCCCCGTTGCTGGTATGACCTGCGCGGCCGTCGGGAAGGTAAAGAGGGGCTGATCTGCCCGGAGTGCGGCCACGAGGCCCAGACAGAGCGAAGGCTGTACAGGAATCGGCGGCGGTGGCCGGCCATCTGCATGGGGACGGCCCTGGCGCTGCCCAGCGCTTACATATTGAGCATCGCGGCGGGCTACTACTGGGAGCAGCGGGCCATCGCCCGTATTGATGCACGGCTGGAGGGTTATGCCAGGTACAAAGGAGTGGGTGTCAGCGAGTATCCCAGTTGGCCTGACTGGCTGCGGCAACGTTTGCCCGGGGGCCTGGGCGTGCTCTCAGACAGAGCCCGGAATGCCGATCTGGACTGGGGTACCGTGACGGACCTGGACCTGCAGGATTGCAGCCGGTTGACCTGCCTCGAGGAGCTCAATTTGTCCGGCGCCCAAGTGACCGATGCAGGCATGAGCTGCCTGAGGCCCTTGCATCAACTGCACACGCTGGACCTCAACTTCACCGGCGTCACGGACCAGGCGCTGATCCCGATCGGCCGGAGGCGCACCCTGCAGGTGTTGAGGCTCAGAATGACCGCGGTCACGGATGATGGCCTCAGACATCTTCGCGGGCTGGATCGGCTGCACTTTCTGGAATTGACGCAGAGCGGGGTGACCGAGCGGGGACTCGTTCATCTTCACGGCCTGAAGCGCCTGGGCTGGCTCATGTTCTCGACAGACGATCCGGTTCAAGCGGAAGCCGCGGCGGCGGAGCTCAAGCAGTTTCTGCCGGAGATCAAGGTGCAGATCCACCGGCTGAAGTGAAGCATGGGCCGGTCCGTTGGCAATCGGTTGGCTGTTGAAGGCCGAAGCGGGGGCTGGGGCTCCTGGACCTCGCCGAGCTGTCCGGCTGGGGCTACGTTCGATGCTGCTCGCCGCGCTGCTTGCGTCTTGCATCCTTGTCCAACTCGGCGCGGTCGTGCTCAAAATCGGCGATGGTGTAAGGGAGCTCCACTCCCCGTTGCATGAGCAAACCATCCGCCTGGTACACGGAAAGGTCCAGCAGCTCGGCTACCTGCCCGAGGCTCAGCTTGCCTTCCCGGTAAAGCTCGATGGCCAGAGCCTGCTTGGCCGCCTCTCCGAGGTTGGGCCCGACCGCCTCCTGTAATTCCTTCTCGATCTGCTCGGGCAGTGTGAATGCGACGGTCATTGTGCGATACCTCCAAACATCCGTCAGCCATTTTATCCGAGCTGCGCGTTCTGACAAGCGTTGCTGCAAGACAACACCAGCGGGTCCAGTATAGCGAAGTGCACGGCATCGCAGAGGAATCCGACGTCTCCACTCTGCAGGTATACTGCTCGGAGCCATTCACGCTCATCGTCCGGGCCCACCGGGGTAGATGTGACGGCGCGTGCAAAACCGATGTTTGCTGCCTCTGCAGCAGCTCGATGAGCGGGTCCGTCAACAGGCTGAAGCGCGTTCTCGCTTATTCTTAGGTCATTAGGAACGGGGCACCAGGTTCAGTGCGGGAATGAATGCATCCGAACGGAGGTCGCGGACTTTGGCGTAACTCTGATTGCGGGGGGCGCTGGGTTGGTCGTTCAAGGTCCAGAGTTCCGCCGCGGATCATGTGGCCGGCGCCAGCACCTGGGCCGTGCGTGACGGCAGGTACATCTGGATGCTCTGCCGGCGGTCCTGCCAGGGAACATCCTGGCGGGGGTAGACCTGGCCGGTCATGACGATGCCGTGGCCGCCGAAGAAGAAGTCGTCGGTGTTAAGCACCAGGGCGTAATCGGTCGGGTCTGGCACGGCGATGCGGTAGTGGGGGTATGATGCCGTGGGGTGCCAGTTGAAGGCGAAGACCAGCGGCCCGCGCCGGTAGATCAGCAGCTTGTTGTCCTCGTGGACGTGCAGCAGCTCGATGAGCGGGTCGGCCAGCAGGTTGAAGCGGCTGTCCAAAGCCAGCATCTCGCGGTCGAACATGCCCAGGTCGTGGTAGCGCAGCGACGGGTCGTCCACCAAGCCCCATTGCCGCCGGGCGTACTGGTAGGAGAACTTATTGCCCTCCCGGGGGAAGTCGATCCACTCGGGGTGTCCGAACTCGTTGCCCATGAACGTGAGGTACCCCTCACCGCCCAGCGAGAAGGTGATCAGCCGGATCATCTTGTGCAGGGCCATGCCCCGCTCGATGACCGCGTTGACCGTGTGCTTGCTCATGAGCCAGTACATGTCCTGATCCATGAGCCGGAAAGCGATGGTCTTGTCGCCGACCAGGGCCTGGTCGTGGCTTTCGGCGTAGGCGATGTGCCGCTCACCGTGCCGGCGGTTGACCAGCACGTGGTATAGCTCGCCCATCTGCCACTCTTCGTCGCGGCGCTCCTTGAGAATCTTGATCCAGTAGTCGGGAACGCCCATGGCCAGGCGATAATCGAACCCCATGCCCCCCTCATCCAACGGCCGGCACAGGCCCACCATGCCTGATACGTCCTCGGCGATGGTGATGGCCCGCGGGTTGACCTCGTGGGCCACCTGGCTGGCCAGTTGCAGGTAGGTGATGGCCGGCTCGTCTAGGCCAAATCGCAGATAATCGTCGTAGGACGTGAATGCCCGCCCCAGGCCGTGGTCCAGGTACATCATGCTGGTGACGCCGTCGAAGCGGAATCCGTCGAAGCGGTATTCCTCCAGCCAGAAGCGCACGTTGGACAGCAGGAAGCGCAGCACCTCCCACTTGCTGTAATCGAACAGCAGAGAATCCCAGGCCGGGTGCTGGCCGCGAGGCCCAGAGTGGAAGTATTGGTGGTCGGTGCCGTCGAACTGATTCAGTCCGTCGTGGATGTTCTTGACGCTGTGGCTGTGGACGACATCCAGGAAGACCAGCAGGCCCATGCCGTGGGCCTCATCGATGAGCGCCTTGAGCTCCTCGGGGGTGCCAAAGCGAGACGAGGCCGCGAAGAAGTTGCTGACGTGATAGCCAAACGAGCCGTAGTAGGGGTGTTCCTGGATGGCCATCAGTTGAACGGCGTTGTACCCGCCCTCGGCCGCGCGCGGCAGGACGTTGCGGATGAACTCCTCGTACGTGCCGACGCGTTCCTCGGTCGTAGCCATGCCGACGTGTGCTTCGTAGATCCGCAGGCCGCCGGTGATCTGCGGCGGTTCATGCCGCCAGGCATGGGGATGGGGCGGTTGCCAGTACTGGCCGGTGTAGGCATTGGCCTCCCGCTCGTAGACGGCCCGGCGGATATACGCGGGGATGCGGTCCAGCGGGCCCAGCGCACTGACCACGTGCACTTTGACGCGGCTACCGTGAACGAGACGGCCGGCGTAGGTCTCGTCGGGGAGGAACAGACTCCATACGCCGTACTGATCACAGCCCATCGGGTGCGAGCCGTGGTCCCAGCCGTTGAAATCGCCCGTGAGGAACAGTGCCTGGGCGGCCGGCGCCCATTCGCGGTACCAGACGCCGGGCTTGCCCTCGTGGACGCCGCGGTTCAGCCCGAAGTACTCGTGGCCTCGGCTGAAGGCCTCCAGCGAGCCCTCGGCTTCAGTAATCCGGTCGAGAAGACCGCGATAGAGCTTGTAGCGGTGCCGCAGAGCATCCGCATAGGGCGCCAACCAGGGGTCGTGCTCGAGAAGCCCGGTGCCGTCCGGTGGCGGTTTCGATTTGCTGACGGATACACGCATGACCAGTTCCCTCGGGCCTACGGTGTATCCTATACGATCAGGCGTGGGCAAACGAATGGAGGATCAAACGACAGCAGTTTCCGCTGCCGGCCCCAGACTGACGATGTGAACCAACCCGCAGGTGATCACTTTCTCATTTCCAAAAAGCGAGCCCGCAGGCTTGTGGCCCGCGGGCTCTTATGCATCCACCGCCGCCTGTTCTGCGGCGGAATGGGTCGTTTGGAAACGGCCGACACGGAGC
>BTUC01000408.1:0-6438 GCA_045863575.1 Phycisphaerae bacterium | reverse complement strand
GGCTGAACGAGCTGGAGTTGGCGCTTCACGGCGCGTGTTTCGCTGAGCCAGTCAACGGGGGCAGCCGCAGTCGGACCACTGACGACGGCGAACTGGCTGCCCGCCGGCAGGTTCATCCGTCCACCGAGCAACTCTCCCGCCGATTCAACCGCCGCTTCCAGCCGATTTCGGTTCTGATAGCGGTAGCTCATGCTGGCCGAGTTATCGAGTACGACGGCCACGGAGGCGGGGCCGGGCGGTATGCGCGATGAGGGACGGTCGGCGCTGTGGGACGGCGCGCAGCCGGTTTTCATCAGCAACCCGACCACCAGCAGGATGGCCGCCATGCGGCAGGCCAGCAGGAGGAGCCGCCGAAGACGGTGAATGCTGGAAGACGCCTGGTGGGCCTGCACCAGGAATCGGAGGGTGGGCAGGGTTTCCCGACGCGGGCGCTGCCGCAATAGCAGGTGGATGAGTACGGGCACGAAAGCGGCCAAAGCCCCCCAGGCCAGCGCCGGCAGACCAAAGGTCAGCGCTGCGAGAGTGGGCAAGGCGGGGGTGGTCATGCAACACGACTCCTGATGAGGGCCTATTGTAACCTGCCGTCGAAGCAGGGCCCAACAGGCCGACAGCAAGAGCGCCGAGCGCTTCGCACTTTCGCGTCAGCTCACCGCCGCTACACCAGCGGATGCAACCGTGTGGTCGTTTTCAACGGTGCTTCCCGAGACGCCGATGCCCCCGATGACCTCGCCGGAGCGGTTCTTGATCGGCAGGCCTCCCGGAAACGTAATCAGACCGCCATTGGAGTGCTCGATGTTGTACAGCGAGCCGCCCGGCTGCGAGAGCTTGCCGATTTCGCCCGTGGGCATGTCGAAGAAACGTGCGGTCCGGGCTTTCTTCACCGCGATGTCGACGGACCCCAGCCACGCCCCATCCATGCGGGCGAATGCCTTCAGATTCGCCCCTGCGTCCACCACCGCGATGTTCATCTTCACGTTCAGTTCGGCGGCTTTTTTCTTCGCGGCCTCGACGGCGGCCTGCGCCTGCTCCAGAGTGATATCGCTCACGAATGGTCCTCTCGCTCAAGATCCGAAAATGAATCGCTGCAACGGAGCGTAGCCTATATGACCGTGCACGAATGGGCAACAGCCCTTTTCCGCTGATGAGGTCACCGGCGGCACTTCGGTTATCATCTGAATCCATGCCCGTGCTCGGCCATGCCTTTGTGGGCCTTGCCACCGCTCTTTCCACGCGGCCCGTTCGTCGTTCGATGGGGGTGGCGTTGTGGACACCGCTGCTGATTGGACTGGCCTATCTGCCGGATATCACCAGCGAGCTGGCCCGGCTCGCCGGTCTGGGTGCTTGGCGCACGGCCGCTCATTCTTTTCTCTTTGCCTTCGTCGTGGCGTTGCCGCTGGGGGCCGTTCTCGCGCGGTTGACTCGGATTCGTTTGATCAGCGGCGCGGCGATCGTTCTCTTCTCCGTGCTGGCCCATGACCTTCTCGACCTGTTGCAGGCGAACGCTAATCGGCCGTTCTGGCCGTTCTCGCAGCGCACTGTCGGGCATGATAGTTTGCTTATTCCCAACCAGATTTACCGCGAGGTGGTCGTTTTTGCGTTCGGCTTCGCGGCGTTCCTGGTGATGCGCGAGGCCTGGTCCAGGTTGCGTCGGCGGCGCTTCCGGAACCTGAACGGGGCAACGCCTTTCGATGTTCCCGTAGTGGCTCCGAGGTATCGGCTGCTGGTCTGGGCGGGTCGCGTGGGGGTCGGACTCATCTTTGCCCTCGCGGCCGGCACGCATTACGTTCGCGATCTTCGCGCCGGGCAGTTAAGGGACGCCTTCGCACTGCTTCACCGGCGGCAGCCGGTCGCCGCACTGGGGCTGATCGATCAGGCCGCCCGATGGCCGAATCCCAGCGGGCCGGCGCGGATTGATTACGCCCGTGCCGAGGCCTACCTGCTATTGGGAAACCGCGCGGAGGCGGAGCGCCAGTATCTCGCGGCCTATACGGGCGATCCCTCATACTTCTGGACGGTGGCGGATCTGGCGGTCTTCTATGCCGCTTCTGACGAACCTCTCGAAATCCGCCGCCAGAAGGCGGCGCCATGGATTCAGGAGTTGGAGAGCCGGTTCGCAGATCATGCCGACATGCCGCGCCGGGTGGCACGTGCGCGGGCGTTGCTGGGCTTGGGCTCACGGCCGGCCAGCGGTCCGGCCCGAGCCGCTTCCATGGCGTCTCTCACTCGCTGGATGAATGATGCGTCTTGAAGTCGGGCAGCGGCGGGCCAGTCCGGCGGCAAGAAAGATGGCAGCAGGCAGGTTGTATGTGAGGGCGGATAGCCGCCGGAGGGCCAGGAGCACCGACATGGCGCGTGCCCCCTTGAGTATGTTACTGCTCAGGTGTACCGGTTGCCCCCGCTCGCTCCGGCAACCTCAGTTAAGTGCACCATAATCTCCTTGCCTTGTCGAGGTGGCCCGCAATATAAATGGAAGAGCCTCGCAGGGACCTCAGGCTTGCATGATCAAGAACGTTCATCCAGGGCCGGACGACTGGATGGAGGCCTCTGGGTGGCACCCGTTGACGCTTCGTGGATCCCAGCATCCTGTCCTGCCGTTTCCTCTGCTTCCGGAATCATGCGGCCCGGATGCAACTGTGCCGCTGATGGCCGGACGGGACCTCGCTGACACGACCGCTTCCTGTTGAAAACCGGGTACTGTTTCCGGCCGGCTCTCCGCATCGCGGCGGCCCCGACCGGTGGGGAATCAGTGTCGAAACACAGTAATCTGTTCTGTTCCTGTGGAGGTAATTGCTATGAGGAAACTTATTGTGCTGGCGTCGCTGACCGCCAGCCTGTCCATGGCCGCGACTGCTCTGGCCGGCGACTGCGGCAGCAAGCACTCCGCCTGCAAGACATCCGCCTGCCAGGCGCGAGCGTGCGGCACCGCAGGCACCATCTGCGGCACGCCCTGCGGCAACGCATGCGCACACCGGGCCTGCGGGACCACGCGGACCGAGGAGCGCACCATCATGCAGACGGTCTGGGAACCCCAGGAGTTCACCCAGTACCGCACGGTGTGCGAGACCAACTGGAAGAACGTTGAGAAGACGTGCTACCGCAACGTTCAGGAGACGGCCTACCGGGATGTGACCCGGACGATCAACAAGCCGGTGTGGGAAACCATCGAGAAGGAGCATCGCTACACGGTTCGCAAGCCGGTGTACGAGACCAAGCAGCGGGAGATCCGCTACACGGTCATGAAGCCGGTGACCGAGACCATCGAGCGCGAGGTCCGCGAGACCGTCCGCAAGCCGGTCTGGGAAACCGTGGAGCGCGAGAACGTCCGCATCGTCTGCAAGCCGGTGACCGAGACGATCGAGAAGGAAGTCCGCGAAACCGTCTGCAAACCGGTCTGGGACACGGTCGAGCGCGAGGTTCAGTTCTGCACGTGGAAGACCGTGGAAGACGAGATCATGGTCACCCGCTGCATTCAGGAGCCGGGCTCGTACTCCTTCGATCCGTGCACCTGCCAGTGCATCTTCCATCCGGGCGAGATGCGCCAGATCCAGGAGCCGCGCAAGATCACCCGGCAGGTTCCGGTCATGCAGACGAAAACCGTTGAGGACCGCGTCTGCCGCCTGGTCCGCGAGGAGATCGTGAAGAAGGTGCCCGTCACGCGCACCCGCATGGTCCAGGAACGCGTGGTGGAGAAGGTCCCCGTCCGGATCTGCCGCATGGTGGAGGAGGAGGTCGTCCGCAAGGTGCCGCAGACCATCTGCCGCATGGTTCCGGAAGAGAAGACACGGACCGAATCCTACCAGGTCTGCCGCATGGTCGAGGAAGAGATCGTCAAGAAGGTCCCGGTGCGCGTCTGCCGAATGGTTGAGGAAGAGGTGACTCAGCGCGTGCCGTATTGCGTCAACAAGCAGGTGCCCTACACGGTCACCGTCCGCGTGCCCGAAACGGTCACCCGGCAGGTCCCCTACACGGTGACCCGCTGCGTGCCGCGACAGGTGGAGAAGACCATTCAGGTCAGCGTCTGTGAGCCGAATCCCTGCCCGTAATCCGGGTGTCGGGAGTGGGCATTGTCAGTTTTGCGCGCGGGTCCGGTGAGGGTGGAAACCGGACCCGCATTTCTTTTTTTCGTTCCCTGCTGGACCCGTTCAGCGGGGCTCCCTGAAACCCATCAAAGCTTCATTTTTCCGCGAAAAATCAGGCGTTTGCGAGCCGCGGGCCCGTTGAATCGGGCAGGGGCATTAAGTTATGATTTCGAGCTGGTTGCTCCCCGCTGCGGAGTGCGGAAGCGAGCGGCCTGGTTCCCTCGCCGCCGGTTAACGGCGGCCGGGATGGAAATGCCCTGGGGGGTTTTCCTTCCTCTTTAGCGATTTCCATCAGGTGACGTGGGAGCGCGCCGGCACAAGCGCGGATCGCCGCCCGCCTGATGCAGTCGTCTGACCCGCCGCCGCGGTGACCGCGGACGGTCTCTACCGGGCTGGCTCCCGGGGGTTTTGTGCTTCTTTAAGGAGGTTCGCTCATGAGGTTTGCATCCGGTCTGATGCTGGTCCCGCTGCTGGCCACGCTGGCGGTGGGCGAAGTGTACATCGATCACAATCCCAACGTTGCCGATGGCGGCCTGAACGTGGCGCCGCCGGGCGTGTGGGTCAAGGTCGGCGACGGCCCCGACGCCCAGTTGGAGGACGACCGCGACGGCATGACCCCCGACGACGGCGGTGACTGGATGATCGGCGGCTCCGACGGAACGGGCAGCAGCCCGCGCTGGGACCTCTACTATGGGCAGACGTTCACCGTGCCCGCCGCCGGCGAGTACGTGGTGAACCTGAGCGGCTGGGCCAAGGCCTGGGCCGGCTGGTGGGGGGGCGAGAACTGGAACTGGGTCCAGGAAGCCCACATCATGCTCTACGTGGACGGCGAGCTCACCGCGGACATGTTCTCGAGCAATAACACCAACCGCGACGAGTGGAAGTTCTGGTCCTACAGCGGCACGGTGAACGTCAACAGCACGCTCGAGGTGCGTCTGCGGGCGGTCAAGGGGAATGACCAGTACAATGCCGGCGCGCTGGGCGCGATCTTCTTCAATTCCCGTTTTGATGACATCCGCTTCTCAGCCACGCCGGTGTCCGCCTGTACGAATCCGGTTAGCTTTACTTCCATCAGCCCGTCCGTACTGCTCGCACCGCCGTATCCGGGGCCTACCCAGTTCACCATCACCGGCACGAACATGGATCAGGTGGTCGGCGTCCAGATGACCGGGCCGGTCAGCTTCAGCGGCAGCGTGGTCAGCGCGACCCCCACGCAATTGATCGCCGAAATCGATCTGACCGCCGGGCCGATCGGAGCCTATGACCTGGTCCTGCTTCGGGACCCCGCCTCGGACTGTCCGCCGGTCCACGCTCCAGAGGTGTTCTCCTATGCCGCCGGCCCGTTGTACAACGGCGGGTTTGAGCTGGGCGATCCCGGTGATCCCAACGATATCCCCGGTTGGACGTTCAAGGTGTTTACGCACACCGGCTGGGGCCTGCCCGCTCCGCGGCTGGCCAAGCTCGGCATGGCCGGTGAGCTGGCCGCCCCCGAAGGCAATTTCCTGGCCGGGTCCTCGGTGGAGGGTAATGGCAATTACCACGTCGGTCTCTATCAGACCTTCGCGACCACGCCTGGCGTCCGGTACCGCGTGAGCGGCTGGTATGGCGGCGTCCTCCAGGACAGCGCCGACACCGGATGGTGGGAGGTGCGGTTGACTCCCGGGCTGGTGGACGATCCCGAGCTCGAGGGGCTGATCATCGCCAAGCAGGAGCGGCTGCCTGACGGCGGACAACTGCACTTTGCGGAGGAATTCAACGGTGAGTTCGTGGCTACGGATTCCCTGATGACCATCTTCCTCAAGCATGGCCGGATGATGTCTGATAACTACCGGTACGTGGCCGCCGGCTTTGATAACATCGTGATCACGCCGGCGTGCAATGTTCCGTTCGCTGATACCAACACCGACGGCGACGTCGACCAGGAAGATTTCGGGAAATTCCAGGAATGTTTCAGCGGGGACCGTCAGCCGTTGAACAGCGAGGATGGTTACTGCACGTGCCTGGATCGTGATCTCGACGGCGATGTGGATCAGGCGGACTTCGGCGCGTTCCAGAACTGCGCGACCGGCCCCGCACTGGTCTTCGATGCCAATGTCTGGCCCGACTGCGTTCCTTAGTTCCTCATCGCGACGGGTCGGCTGAGTTGCAGCCGACCGGATCATACGATGCGTGATGGCCCGCGGTGAGCCTGCAACTCGCCGCGGGCCGTTTTGTGTGCCCACCTCGCTGAGGCCTGTTCGCGAACGGATCGGACGGATCAGGCCGATCGGAGCGATCGGCTACCGCTCTTGCGTCGCTGGCGCTTTCCCGCTGGTGAGGACTGTTCCGTTCTGGAGCGGCCGCAGACGGCCACGCTGTT
>BTUC01000407.1:0-6464 GCA_045863575.1 Phycisphaerae bacterium | reverse complement strand
GAGGATCCATGCCATGACGCTCATTCGAATGCTCATTCCATTCCCTTCTGTTGCCAACGATGCCTGTCGGTGTCCACCTCGAGTGATCCCGGACTCTCCCCCCCTTTCAAAGGGGGGGTACGGGGGGGTTGCGGGACCCAACGTACCCTCATTCGCAGCCGACGACGCTCGCCCAAACGGCCGGCAGGGACGCCGACCGTTACCGACGCGGAGGTCATCAACCGGAAGGGGCGTACCCATCCCGCAGCCGCCGTGCCGATCGCAGAAAAGCTTCGACGCGGTCGGGCGCCGGGGGGTTGTGCCAGAGACCGTCTTCCTTCAACCAGGAGCCCACAATGAACACGTCGGCGAGCCCCCAGTACCGCTCCAGGTTGTCGGGAGTCAAACCTGAGCCGATGATGACCGGCAGTTCGATCGCGGCACTGACCTCGCGGACGTCGTCGATAACGGCCGGCGAGCCGGTGGACGTCCCCGTCACGATCACCCCATCCGCTCCGAACAGCGCGGCCGCCCGCGCGGTTTCTGCCAGGCTGACGTCGGCGGTGAGGGCATGACACGCGTGTTTTTTCTTGAGGTCGGCGAAGACACGTACATGCTCCGCGCCGATCTCCCGCCGATAACGCAGCAGAGGGCCGGCGTCGGCCTCGGGCATGAGCCCCTCATCGGCCACCTGGGCGAACACGAAGTTCTCCGCCCGGATGAACGCTCCCCCCGCCGCCGCGGCGACGGCCAATGCCTCGCGATTAGCCCCGGCGAGGATCTGCACGCCCAGCGGAACGTCCACCTCGCCGCGGATCGCATCCAGCACGGCGGTCATGCCCGACACGATCTCCGGCCCGACCCCCTGCGGCAGGTAGGGCCGGTCGTGCATGTTCTCGATCATGACCGCATCGAAGCCGGCACGCGCCAGCAGGTGGGCCTCTTCGACGGCCTGGGCGATGATGTTGTTCATGGATCGCGCGGCGAACGGCGTCCCCGGCAGAGCCTGGACGTGCACCATGGCCACCAAGGCCTTGGCAACGCCGAACAGCTCCTCGACGGGCGCGTCCGGGCTGGCGGCAGCGTTGGGCATCGGCTCCATGGGAGCGAGGTTATACCATACCAGGGAGGATGAAGTGAAGCGCGGCGGATCCTGGTTCCCAGCGCTGCTCACAGAGCTTGGATGTACTGTATCTGTTCACGCATATGCTCGATCCGTCCTCACCGGTTTGTGTGGAGGCAACCGCTGTTACCCGGAAATTGACGGCGGCTTTCAGCCCCGCAGGGGCGGGAGTCAAGCCGAGGTGCGTAAGCCCTTGGTTCGCCGAACGGGCTGATGATGCGGCAAGCCCTGAAAAAATATTGCCATTTGGCACACCGGTTCACAGAGCAGTGGCATACGCCGAAGGCTCTTGCCGACGTTTCGCGGAATCAGCTTCGCTTGGTCTTCCCGTTGCCAGCGTGCTCGCCAATGCGCGCGTAGTGGGCCTCGGCCGGCATGAGGCCACGTGACGAAATGAGCCGGCAGGAGCGGCAGCGGAACTCGTAACTGCCCAGGCCTTGCCGATCGGTGATACGGCAGCCCCAGGCCCCATCACACTCCGGGCAGCGTCGGTCGTGTTCACGCTGGAGATCAGGGTAGCCCCAATAGCGCTGGAGGTAATAGTAGGTGGGCGACTTGACCGACGTCTCGATGAGGGCACAGAGTTCGCGACCCTCGCGCGAGAGGTCGCTGTCGACCTCGGCTATCTGGCCATACGCGTCCAACTCCAGCTCTCCGTTCTCCATCCACATGCGGTCGTTCATTCGGTAGTGCTCGGCCCAGCAGTTAATGCGGTCGATTTCGTGATCCCTGAGCGGCAACATGTATGTGGGGATCGGTTCACCCGTGGCGCCCACGCAGACCGGTGAAGCAGGATCGAGCATGTGTGTGAAGAGGTACAGGGCGTCCACGGCGGATACGTCCGGACACCTGGAGCGTCGTTTGGCCGAGTCGTCGCAGAGCTCCCAACGCGGGGCGGCCGTGCACCGGCTGCGCAAAAGCTTGAGCCGCTGGCCACCCTCCATGGAATGAAACCGGGCCCGAAAGGCGTCAGGCCGGGCCAGGTACAGGGTGGCCCGCAAGCAGCCGTTCGACCAGCGCAAGACCGGCTCACCGCATACCTGACCATGCCGGGCCATGGCGGCGAGGTACTCCACTGTCAGCTCGAAGAGAAGATCACGGGCCTGGGCCGAGTCCGCCTTCGACTTGATCGCGAGTTCAGCGGCATACACCGGAAGAATTCCTCCCAGAGGTGATAAAGTCACTCTCACCTGCTGACGTTGAACCGTTCCCTCTCCGCCAAATGGTAGGCACGCCGCAAGGATGGCACCATCATCAGCGAGTGCTGTCCGCCTGCGGGGCCCCGGCCTGGCAGAGAGGAGGTAACCGGGGGCTACCGTCCAGGCGTTTTTGACGAAACCTCGATGATCTGCCGCGCATGCAGGAAGACAATCCAGGCGCGCGAAACCGGCCGGCGATAAATCGCGGTCATCGCGGCGGCATACGTCTGGATCTGAGGCTGGTAACTCTCGGCCCGCGGGCCACAGGCCGCTGCTGCGAGCGTATCCGTCTTGTAGTCGAGGATCTCGAGGTCGGCGGGCCCGCACAGGATCGCATCCACGACACCGCGAATCAGGATGACGTCACGGCAGTCGTGCGATCGCGCATCCGGATCGTATTGCTCGGGCGTAATTCGCGCGTCGAATGCCACCTCGCGCCGCACGTCCGCAGCCCGCGCCCTCAGGCGACGGCCGAGGTCGGCCTCGAAAAACCAGACGGCGGAGTTAAGCAGGAGGCTCGCTGCCTCGTCGCTCGTCAGGCGGCCGGCGGTCACCAGCTCATCGCGTTGACGGGCCAGATCGACCGCGTCACAGGGGCGCTGCAGATCCACCAGTTGCAGGAACCGATGGGTGGCCGACCCGCGCGCGGCGCCATCCGCGGCGGCCTTCTCCAGCAGGAAAGCCGGGCTGGGCGGCTCCTTGACGTGCAAGCGCGAGGCGGTCACACGTTCGGCGGGATCGACGGACACGTCCCAGCGGCGTTTCAGCTCCCCTACCGCCAGGCGCCCGGGAAGACTGGTGAGAACCATGGCCTCGTACGGCCGGCACAAATCAGCGACGATCCGGCCGGCCCTGTCGGCGCCATTCACCTGCTCGCCGTCGGGTAGCGGACCGAAATCCGCCAGTGCCGCGAGCACGGCTGCCCGCTCCGGACGCACGGCCGGTGGAATGTGCCACCCATCGGTCGTGGTGCGGGGATGAACAAAGACCTTGAACAGACCGTCGTCAGCCACCGCGGCTTCGCCATGCCAGCGGACGCATCCCGCGGGCGCCGAACAGATCGCCGCCATCAGCCATTCGAGTGGGCAGGTGGCACATTCGAGTTGCAGGCGCGCGATGCGCGGAGAAATACCCTCGCCGGCCTCCCCTTTTAAAGGGGGGGAGACGGCGCGTCGCATCGAGCGGAAGACTTGCACCCGCTCCGGTGCTATCCGGCCGGTGAGCAGCAGGTGCTCGCGGGCGCGGGTCAGGGCCACGTACAGCACGCGCAACTCCTCGGAGAGGTTCTCGCGCCGCGCGGTCTCGGCCGCAATCTGGTGAGCCAGCGTCGGGTAGAACACCCGTCGTTCGGGATCCACTGCCCGCAGAGCCACGCCGCATTCGCGGTCAACCAGCATAATCCGGCCGAGATCTTCCAGATTGAACCGCTTGTGCAAATCTGCCAGGATCACCACCGGAAATTCGAGCCCCTTGCTCGCGTGCACAGTCATGATCCGGATGCAGTTCTCATCGCCGCCCGCTACCGCCTGGCGCGGCTGGCGATCCCGCGCCGCCAGTTCCTCGATGAAAGTCAGGAACCGCCGCAATCCCTGCCTCGAGAACCGGCCGAACTGCCGGGCCAGCTCATGAAGGCGAATCAGGTTTTCGCGCCGCCGGGCGCCGTCGGGCAATCCGCACACGTAGCCGAGGTAATCAAACTCCTCATAGAGTTCCCAAAGCACCTCCGCGACCGGCGCACGCTGAATGCGCGTGCGATACCGCTCGAGGGTCCGCAAAACGCCCTGCACCCGCTCACGCAGACACTGCTTTGGCCCCTGGTCCGCATAGCGCTGGACGGCCGCATGGAACGGCCCCTCGCGGTCGATCAGCCGGAGCTCCAGCAGCTCGCTCTCATCAAAGGAGTCGCCCAGGAGCGGCGAACGCAGCACGGCCGCCAGCGGCAGGTCCTGCTGGCCGTTGTCCAGCAATTGGAGGACGCTGACGCAATCGCGCAGTTCGGTCGCCTCCATGCTGCTGCCGTACTTCTCGATGCGAACCGGCATGCCCATTCGTCGAAGCACCTCGGCGATGGGCTCGGCCTTGTGCGGCAAAGACCGCAAAAGAATAACGATGTCGCGATACGCCATCGGCCGGGGCACGGGCTCACCGCCGGGGGTTTCCGGTCGGCCGGCCACGTGCCAACGCGTCTTCTTCGGGTTGTCTCCCATCCACTGCTGGATGCGCCGCCCGATGAGGAACGCCTCGCGCTCGATGCCTTCCAGTTCATCCTCGATCGTGCTGGCTTCGGACTCTCGCTCGTCGGCCTCATCCCCTTCATCGTTCGACTCGCCGACCGACGCCTGCCGATTGCGCTCCGTTACCGGCTCGAGCAGATGCAGTTCCACGGCCGGACGGCCGAACAGCGCCGCAACAGCCTTCTCCGGGTACTTCGCCCCCGGCTTGAGCCGCGCCGAGTCGTCGTAGGCGCTGCCCCCGAAGTGCCGGCTCATCAGCGGCTCAAACACAAGATTCACCGCGTCGAGCACCGGTGCCCGGCTGCGGAAGTTCTCCTGGAGATGAATGACCCGCCCGAGAGCCGTTCCGGCCGCAAACCGATCCGCGCGTTGCGTGAACAGCTTCGGCTCGGCCAGCCGGAAACGATAGATCGACTGCTTGATGTCTCCGACCGTGAACAGATTGCCTTCGGCAGGATCGGCCGATTCGCGGCTGACCAGGCGCAGAATGCCTTCCTGCAGCGGGTCCACATCCTGAAATTCGTCAACCAGCACATAGCGGTAACGCTTCTGGAGTCGCCTGGCGATCTGCGAAGGCTTGCTGGTGTCATCCTCGGAACAGAGCAGCCGCAACGCCCGCCGCTGCAAATCGTTGAAGTCCACGGCCGCATCACGGGACTTGGCCGCGGTATACCGACGCTCGAACTCGCGCACGAGCCACGTCAGCGTGCGGACGTACGGCCCGACGCACCTGAGCCCGTCCTGGTATTCGGCGGCCGTAAACCGGCACACCTGCTGCTGAAGCCGCGTCGTGAACAGCTTCTTGATCGAATCGCGCAGCGCCTTGGCCGCGTCGAACGCCACCTTGTCCTCGTCGCTGAGGTCGCGAGGGCGACTCTTGGCCCTGCCGAACTGGAACTCGCGAATCTCCTGGGCCACCTGCTCCCAGCCGGCAACCCCTTGACCACCTGATACCTCTTCCCGTTCACCAGTTCCGTAGCGGCCGGCCTCCGTGCTCCGCACCGGCGAAGCCGGGCTACGCCCTGGCGAAGCCGTGCCGGCCGTTGGCGCGTTGCTGAACGGCCGGCACGGAGGCCGGCCGCTACGGGTGCTGAAGTCGGCGACTGGCAGGGTCCCTAGCGCCTCCTGCCATCGACGCAACAGCCAGTAATGCTCCTCCAGGGCCTCGGCGTGCATGTTGGCCACCGGCCAGGCCGTTCGGATCGTGGCCGCCAGGTGCTGACAATGCTCGGCCTGTAGTGACAGTTCCTCCCGCAGGCGTTGAGACTGGAAGGCTTCAAGCTGGGCCAGCAGGCTCTCTGGTCCGGATAAATCGATGCGCCGGACGGACTTCTCCAGCCACTCGTCGGGGTCCGGCAGGCTGGCCGCGAAATCGTGAAGCTGCTGAACCATCAAGGCGATGCCGCGATCGTCTCCAGCCCCGTAGTCATCCACCATGGCCTGAAACGCCCGGGCCGGTTCGCTGTCTTCTCCGTAGAGGCTCACGAACAGCTCGTGCAGGACCTCCTCGCGCAGCAGATCGGCCTCCTCTTCACTGAGCACGCTGGCCTGCGGGTCCACCTCGGCCTGGGGGAACCAGCGCTCGATCAGCGTCTTGCAGAAGGCATGGATCGTGGAAATACTGGCGGACTCGAGCATGTAGATCTGCCGCTGGAGGTACTCGCTGGCCGGTTGGCACTCCAGGCGGCGTCGCAGCGTGTCCCGGATGCGCGTCCGCATCTCCTCGGCGGCTGCGTCGGTGAAAGTCACCACCAGCAGTTCCTCAATGCCACACCGCCGGCCTTCCGGCACATCGCAGACCAGGGCCACGCATCGCTCGGCCAGAACGGTCGTCTTGCCGGAACCGGCCGCCGCCGAAACGAGCAGGCTGCGATCCACCGTCCGGATCGCCTCGCGTTGCGCCGGCGTCAGGTGAGCCAGCGGATCGGC
>BTUC01000406.1:0-6466 GCA_045863575.1 Phycisphaerae bacterium | reverse complement strand
CGAACGAAACCAGCCCCAGCGCGGTATCCGCGGCCACTCTCCGGCCGGTCAGTCCAAGGTGCGCCGGCCGCTGTCCGGAAAAGGTGGTCAGAAGAAAGCACACCAGCAGCAGCGTGGTTCCGGCCGTGATCGTGCTGAGCACGTGTTCCCAGCGCTCATCGGCAGGGGACCACCAGGCGTTCAGCGGTGCGGCGGCCACAGCCCCCAGAAAACCGATCGGGAGCAGAAGCAGCAGTTGCCCCAGCGCAACCCATCGTGAAATGGGCGGGGCGCTCACCGTATCCTCGTCGCTCAGGATACTCGCATAAGGCAGCGAGGGGATCTCGCCCGCGTCCATCTGCACCGGCCGTGCCATGGGGACCAGGATCGGTTGAGGCCCCTCCGGATTGAACATGGCGTGGGCGTCGGCTGAATCTTCCTCCGGAATTTCGGTGGCCGCGTCCTCCTCATGCGGACGTGAAGCTGCCCCGGCCTCAGCCCTGGCACTATCCGGTGTGCCCTCATCCCGCGGGTATGCAGTGTCACGCATGAGATTCCCGACCACGGATCACTCGGGCCACGCGCGCGGCCCGACGCTGACCAGAAAACCTTCCCCGGTGATGGGATAGCGTTCCATGTACGCGGCGATGGTCTCGGCCGAGACAGCATCCACCGCGGCCAGCCGGTCGACCGCCGGCCGGGGCGCCCCATTGTATTCCACGTCGTCGGCGATCTGCCCCAGCCGGTAGAACGGGGTCTCGGACTCGATGGCCAGCGTCGTCCGCCGCAGATTCTTCACCCGCTGGATCTCCTTGGGCTCGACGCTGCCCCGGGCCAGCTCGGCCGCTTCACGGCGCATGGCCTCCAGAAGTTCCTCACAGTTCTCCGGTTCGCACAGCCCGAAGAGCACCAGCAGGCCGAAATCCGCGTATTCGTCGCGAAAGACGCCCGCCCGGGGGCTGAGTCCCTTCTGCATGATATTCCAGTAGAAGCGCGAGTTGTGGCCGCCGAGTATGGCCGCCACCGCCTCGGCGGTCTCGTCCAGCGGGTCGGTTCCCGCCGCCGAGGGGAATGCCAGCATGACCACCTGTTGATGAAATCGCTCCAGCGGCTGTACCGAACGGCCGGCACGAAGCAGCGGCGCCGGCGCCCGCCCGTCGACCCGGCTGACGGGCTCCCAGCCGCCGCAGTGCGTCTCGACGGAGCGGCGCACCGCGTCCGGATCCACGTTGCCGGCCACGATGAGGATGAGGTTTGCCGGCGCATAGCGGCGGCGAAAGTAGCCGTGCATCTGATCGCGGGTCATTGCCTCCACGGTGTGGTCGTATCCCAGGATCGGCCAGGCCAGTGTGCTGCCCGCGCAGGCCTGCTCATAGAGCGTATCGTAAGCGGTCGAGGGGAGGTCGTCGCGGGACATGGCGATCTCCTCGAGGATGACGCTCTTTTCGGTCTGAAAGGCGTCCTCCGGGAGCGTCGAGCGCATCATGTCGGCCAACAGCTCGAGCTGCCGATCGAAGTCCTCGATCTTGACCCAGCCGTAGTAGAACGTGCGATCGCGGCTGGTGTAGGCGTTGTACTGTGCGCCCATCTCGTCGAACTCGACATTGATGCGCACCGAATCACGCTTGGCGGTGCCTTTGAAGCACATGTGCTCGAGGAAATGCGAGACGCCGGCCAGCTCGGGCGTATCATCGCGGGCGCCCGTCCGCACCAGGAAGCCGCACGCCACTGAATGCACGTGGGGCATGAGCTCGACGACCACGGTGAGCCCGTTGGCGAGTTGATACTGTATGAACTGCGGCGCGGACATCGTGGATCCTCGTCTGACGGGTCCAGCCGGCGAGAGAACTGGAGTGTGGAGCCGGCTTCGCGCCGGTCCAGGCCCGCCTCTGCCGACCCCGTACCGTTAAACCTGCAATTCCCTCGGCCCTAAGGTCAGCACACTCAACCGATCTCGAGGATGCTCAGCCAGGAAGCGGCGGACGTCCTCGACGGTGACGGCGCTGAGCTTCTGAAGCTTCTCTTCCGGGGGGACCGGTCTTCCATGATAGAACAGGTCTTCCGCCATTTCTCCGGCCCGGGCCCGGGTGATGTCTCCGCGGGTGAGCATCCGGGTAGTAATTCCGGAGGTCGCCCGCTCCACTTCTTCTGGGGTGAGGTCCTCGGAGAGCCGGTCAATCTCGCGCAGCAGCGTGGCGTGGGTCTTCTCCAGGTTCTGCGGCGTGGTCGAAGCGCCCAGGTGGAACATGCCCGCGCGGCGCGGCTGATCACTCCACGCACCCACCCAGTAGACCAGTCCCTGCTTCTCCCGCACCTCGGTGAACAGCCGCCCGCTCATGCCCCCGGCGAGCACGCCGAGCACGACCTGTCCCACGTAATAATCCGGATCCTGAACCGCGGGCCCCGGGAAGCAGATGGCGACCTGCTCCTGCTCGACTTCTTTCTCGTGATGGGTACGACCGGATGAGAACTGAAGGGCGAAACCCTCGGGGAGTTCCCCGTCGGGCCTGGCCGGCGCAAAGCCGCAGAAGGCCTTTTCGAGCAACTCCGCGACGCACTGTGGCTCAACCGCCCCGGCGACGGACACCAGCATGCGCGGCCCGGAGAAATACTCCTGCCAGTGCTGGACGATCTGCTCCCGACCGATCCGGGCCAACGTCTCCGCTTCGCCCAGGGCATGCCGGCCAAGCGGGTCGCCGTAGGCCTGCCGGTGCAGCAGTTTCTTGGCCAGATCCTGCGGCTCATCCTCCAACGCCAGGAGAGATTGGCGCGTCAACTCGACGGCCACATCGCAGGCGTCCTCGGGAAGCGTCGGCGTGCGGATCATCTCCGCGTGCAGATTGATCGCCTGCTCGACGAATTCCGGGAGGCACAGACATGAGAAGCCGAATGTTTCACGTCCGGCGAACGAGCCGTGGGTCGCCCCGATGGCATCGAATGCGTCGTTGAGCTCGCGGCCGTCCCGCCGAGCCGTTCCCTTGTTGATGGCCTCGTCCAGGACGTGGGTGACGCCGAGATATTCCGGGTGTTCGAAAGCAAAGCCCGCCAACAGGCGGATCTCCAGCCCCACGGTGGGGCGCTGAGGCAGCGAAAGCACCGCCAGGTCGATGCCGCAGTCCAGACGTTTATGGTGGATCTTTTCCGTCACACGCGCTCCGTGGTTCTAAGTTTCTGACAAAAAGACCCGGAGACAAGGGGACAAGGAGAACGAGGGTGTCCTGTGGCCGCCCATTCTCCTGGTCGCCGTGTCCCCTGGTCTCCTTGTCCATTCTCCTCCCTCAGACGGGTGTACCCAGCAGCGGGTACAGCTCCTCCAGCTTCTGTTTCATCTGCTCCTCCGTGCTCGCTTCCAGGTTCAGACGCAGCAGCGGCTCGGTATTGGAGACCCGGACGTTGAACCACCAGTCGGGATACTGAACGGTGATGCCATCGAGGTTGTCGATCTCAGCGTCGGCGTATCTTTCGGCGAGCCGCTCCATGGTGGCCAGCTTGTCTTCATTGTGGAAGTTCCGCTCGCCCGAATGGGCGTAGCGCCGCAGCGGAGCGACCAGCTCCTGCAATGGTTTGCCAGTCTCGTTGAGCAGATTCACGATGTGGGTAAAGGTGATCATGGCCGAATCGCACCAGGCATTGTCTCGATAGTAGTAGTGGCCGCTCAGCTCGCCGCCGAATACCGCCTTCGTGTCGGCCATGGCCTTCTTGAGGAAGGTGTGGCCGCATCGCTCCCGACGGGGTGTGCCGCCGGCCTTGCGGATCTCCTCGGCCACCACGCGCGAGGAACGCAGGTCATAGACGATGCTCGCCCCCGGCGCCTGGCGCAGGAAGTGGCTCGCCAGCAGGGCAGTCATCAGATCGGCGGACACGATTCCACCTTCCCGGTCCACGAAGATGCAGCGATCGGCATCCCCGTCGAAGCAGACGCCGAATGCCGCCCGCGAGCGCGTCATGCGGTCCCGAAGCTGGGTCAGGTTGGCCTCCACCAGCGGATTCGGGTCGTGGATGAAAGATCCATTATGCTCGAAGTTCAGCCGCGTGATCTCGATCCATTCAATGTCGCTGAACAGGATGGAGAACCAGCGGCCGGCCATGCCGTTGGAGGCGTCCACGACCACTTTTAACGGGCGGTCCAGGTTGAATCCTCGCGGCGGCTCCAGGAACGAACGGACGAACTGCTTGTACTGCTCGCTCAGATCGGCCTGCTGCATGCCGGCCATCTGGGTGGTGCCTGAACGTTGTGTGTTTTGGGCGATCTTGCAGATCTTGCTCAGGCCGGTGTCGGCGCTGATCGGACGACCCTTCTCGCCGCAGATTTTAAACCCGTTGTACTGTGCGGGATTATGGCTGGCGGTGACCTGTACGCCGCCGCAGCAGGTCAGATGATTCACGGCGAAATACAACTGGGGCGTATCCACCATGCCGATCTCGATGACCGGCGAACCGCCGGCCCGCAGACCATCGGTGAGCGCCTCGGTCAGTGCCGGGCTGCTTTTCCGCATGTCGCGTCCCACGATGACGGTCGACTTTTCCACGCGGCCTCGCTCATAACCGCGCAGCTCCGCCCGCAGGAACTGGGCGGTGGCCATGCCGATGCGCCAAGCCAGCTCGGGGTCCAGTTCGTCGGGGTAGAGCCCCCGAACATCATAGGCTTTGAAGATCGACGCAATGCGTTCTCGCTTTAATTTCTCTATTTCAATCGCACTGCGCTCGCCGCCCGCCAGGTTCGCGGCCGCTCCCTCCCGCTCCTCGTCGTTGAACTGACAGCCCTTGCATTTCGGGAAATTAGCCCGCCTTCGGCCGGTGCACACCGCATCAGAGATCTTGATCTTCTCCTCGCCGGGACAGTAGCGGGAGTAGGTGTCGATTTTTTGAACGCCGTTCTGCACGCCGTCTCCTTGATGGCCGGCCCTCAAGATGTCCCATCTTAACCGAAAGGGGCAGCGCGGTCATTGCCGGCGGAAGCCCTTCATCGGGCGGTCAGCTCAGGCAGGCGGCCCCGTCAATGATAGTCGCTGTTGCCCGGGTGAAGCGGGCGATTACGGGGCAAAGGTCCCGAGGCCAGGCATCGCGGCCAAGCTCAGCTTACGTTGACAGGCAGTGGGGTGGTAATAGAATGCGTCCCGGCAACGAATAATGCCCGCTGGTCCACGCGGGACCGGCGGGGTGACTCCACCAGAAACCGCCAGGATACACGCAAGGAGCACACATGCCGCGTGGGTGGCTGAATCGCACACCTGGGGCCTTCATTCTGCTGAGTTGTGCCATCCTGCCGGGTTGTCAGACGACACGCGGGGGCGAAGGCGCGGTCGCGGGGCCCAATCCAGCCCACCGCGCGCGGCTGGTCGCTCAGGGTCGGCTGGCCCAGGACGCTGCGGAAGAGGCCCCCTCCGACGTTCTGCCGCCGGTCCCGGTACGGCGCATGAGCCCGGCGACTCAGCCGGCCACGCCGGAGAAGGTGTACGCCGAGGTCCCCGACCCGCTCGATGCGGTGCTTCGTGTGGAGCGCGAGCTGTCCCGGCCGGATTTGACCGCCGAACAGCGTGACAATCTTCAGCGGAACCGCGAGCGTCTGGTTCGAACGGCGCGTCCCGAAATCGTACGGCTGAGCCTGGCGGAAGCCGTCCGGCGCACCCTCCAGAACAACTATGCCATCCAGCTCCAGGCCTACAACCCGGCGATCGAGTCCACGCGCATCGTGGAGGCGGAGGCCCGTTTCGACGCCATCTTCTTCACCAGTGCGAATTACAACAAGCAGGATCGACCCACCAGCTCGCAGCTTCAGGGGACCGAGTCGGACACGCGCGTGTTTACTGGTGGCATCCGGAAGCTCCTGTCCACGGGAACGCAGGTGCAGGCCAGCTATGCCATGACCCGCACCTCGACCAACGTCTCGTTTCAGACGCTCAATCCCGCTTATTTCAACCAGTTCATCGTGGAGTTCACGCAGCCGCTGTTGCGGGGGTTCGGTCTGGACTTCAATCGCTCGCAGATCGAATTGGCCCGGCTGGACCGCAAGGTCAGCATCGAGCGGCTGGAGCGCGAGATCCGGGAGACGCTGTTCAACGTCGAGCAGGCCTACTGGCGTCTGTTGCAGGCCCGGCGCAGTTTGGGCATCTCCGCCCGACTCTTGACCGAGCTGGAGATCATCTTCGAGTCGCTGCGTTTGCGTGCGGATCTGGGTTACGACGTCTACGAAGTCCAGCTCAATCAGACTCGCACCCGCATCGAACAGCGTCAGGCCGAGCTCATTCGTCTGCGCAACAACGTCCGGACGGCCGAAATTGTCCTCAAGGGGATCATGAATGATCCCCACCTGAACCAATCTATCGAGGCGGCGATTGTTCCCACCGACACGCCAACCCTCGAACCGCTTATGCTGGACATGCTGGGTGAGGTGACCGCAGGCCTGAACTACCGCGCCGAACTGCGTGAGGCACGGCTGGCCATCGAGCAAGCCCAGATTGCCATCGGCGTGGCCAAGAACCAGGCT
>BTUC01000405.1:0-6468 GCA_045863575.1 Phycisphaerae bacterium | reverse complement strand
CCTCGCTTTTGGGATTCACCACAGAGGCACAGAGACACAGAGACGGGTCGATCACGGATAACACGGATAGCACTGATTCTCTTATCCGTGGGATCCGTGCTATCAGTGCCATCAGTGGTCCATAGCTCTGGGTCTCTGTGGTAAATCATCCGGCTAAGCCTCCAGTGGTGCGACGTTCCGCCCGCCGGCGCGCTCGAGCAATTCTGCGGTTTCGTTGATGTTGAAGCGCGCATCGCTCGCATCCACGGTCAGGAAGAATCCGTCGTCGCTGGCCCGCACGAACGGTGCGTGCTTGAGCACCGGGTGGTACCATCGCGGCAGCCCGTTGAGCGCGAGCATGCCCAGGACGGCCGCGAAGGAGGCTAACAACACGCCCAGCTCGAAGATCACCGGCAGGAAGGCCTGCCAGCTATTGTATGGCTTGCCCGCGGTGATGAGCGGATAGTCGACGACACTGGTGTAATACTGCAGGCCGTAAGCTCCGGCGGCGCCGGCCGCTCCGGCGATGATGACGATCCAGCCCAGCTTCGAACGACCCAGGCCCATGGCCTCGTCCATGCCGTGGATCGGGTAGGGTGAGTACACCTCGAACGCGCGGTATCCGGCACGGCGGACCTGCTTTGCGGCCGCAAGCAGCTTGTCCGGTCCGGCGAACTCCGCGATGAGGCCCGCCTTCGCGGCCGAAGCCGCTTCGGCGTGGCGAAGGCCCGCCGTGGGATGGAGAGATGGAGAGACGGAGGGATGCAGTGATGAGGGGGAGACTGGGTGAGGGGGTGAGGGGGTGACCCGGGGACTCGGAGACGAGGAGACAAGGGGAGTGGGCGGCGGTGTCGAGTGCTGAGTGCTGAGTGCTGAGTGCTGAGTGCTGAGCTCGGTCTGATTCTCTGCGGCGTCGGGGAGCCCGTGGGTGTCGGGTTCCATCACGCCCTTCACTTCACTCATGGCCACCATGGGCAGGAAGCGGATGAACAGCAGGAACATGGTCAGGAAGATACCGAAGCTGCCGACGAAGGTCAGGATCTCCACCCAGGTGGGCGTGAAGTAGCCCCAGCTCGAAGGCAGCGCATCGCGGTGCAGCGAGGTGGAGATGATCACAAAGCGCTCGAACCACATGCCGATGTTGACCACGATGCACACGGCGAACATGGCCGCCGGTTTGCGCCGGAACCATTTGAACCAGAACAACTGCGGCGAAAGCACGTTGCAGGTCACCATGGTCCAGTAGGCCCAGGCATAGGGGCCTTTCAGCCGGTTGTTGAGGAAGACGAACGACTCGAACGGGTTGCCGCTGTACCAGGCGGTGAAGAACTCGACGCCGTAGGCATAAGCCACCATCAGGCCGGTGGCCAGCAGCACCTTGCACATGTTCTCGAGGTGCCGCGGCGTGATCAGGTCGTGCAGGCCGAACAGGGCCCGGGCCGGCACCAGCAGGGTGATCACCATGGCAAAGCCGCTGAAGATGGCCCCGGCCACGAAGTAGGGAGGAAAAATGGTGGTGTGCCATCCCGGCACCTGCGACACGGCGAAGTCGAAGCTCACGATGGTGTGCACGCTCAGCACCAGCGGCGTGGAGAGCCCCGCGAGGATGAGATAGCACATCTCGTAGTTGCGCCAGTGCCGCTGGCCGCCGCGCCAGCCGAGTGCGAAGAGGCCGTAGATGATGTGCTTGAGCCGGGTCCTGGCCCGGTCGCGCAGCGTGGCCAGGTCCGGGATCAGCCCGACGTACCAGAACAGCAGCGACACGGTGGCATAGGTGCTCACCGCGAAAACATCCCACAGCAGCGGGCTGCGGAAGTTCGGCCAGAGGTCCAGGTGATTGGGGATGGGGAAGACGAAGTAGATGCGCCAGATGCGCCCGACGTGGATGGCCGGGAAGATGCCGGCGCACATGACCGCGAAGAGGGTCATGGCCTCGGCCGCGCGGTTGATGCTCGTGCGCCAGCGCTGCCGCAGCAGGAACAGGATCGCGGAAATGAGCGTGCCGGCGTGGCCGATGCCCACCCAGAAGACGAAATTGGTAATGTCCCAGGCCCAGCCGACCGGCTGATTGAGCCCCCACACGCCGACGCCGGTGAGCACCAGGTAGCCGATCATGGCCACGCCGATGCCGGCCCACAGGGCCGAGAACAGGAACGCCGGCCACCACCAGCGTGGCGTGCGGCCCTCGACGATGTCCGATACCACGCGGGTGACGTCGCCCAGTTGCCGCCCGCCGAGCACCAGCGGTGCCCGCGCGCCGGGGTCCACCCGAGGATCCGCGATCCGCGGTCCCGCCAGCGCCTCTCGTTCGGGTACGTCAACGACGCTCATTCACACCGCTCCATGGGGCTCGCGCGCCTCGCCGATGAGGCGGGGGTTCACGTTTCGCAATCGTGCCAGGTACGTCGTTCGCGGCCGGACATTCAGGTGCTCGAGCACCGCGTAGTGGCGAGGCTGGGCTCGCCATCGCGACACGCGGCTGTCCGGGTCGGCCAGATCGCCGAAGACGATGGCCTCGCTCGGGCAGGCCTGCTGGCACGCCGTCCGCAGCTGGCCGTCGGGCACCTTGTCCGCGCGGGTCTGGCCCGCCTGGACCTTCATGTCGATCTTGGATCGCTGGATGCGCTGGACGCAGAACGTGCATTTCTCCATCACGCCGCGCATGCGTACGGTCACGTCCGGATTCTTCTGCATCTTCTGAAGTTCTTCCATCGGAGGCTGCGCAAACTGCGGCAGGCTCAGACCCTTGCTGGGATTCGGCGTGGGGTCGCCATCGAATCCGGCCTCGCCGGTGCGCAGCGTGGCCTTGTTGTAGTCGTAGAAGTTGAAGCGGCGGACCTTGTATGGGCAGTTGTTGGCGCAGTAGCGCGTGCCGATGCAGCGGTTGTACACCATCACATTGAGCCCATCCGAGTCATGCACGGTGGCATTGACTGGGCAGACTGGCTCGCAGGGGGCGTTCTCGCAATGCTGGCACAGCATGGGCTGTACCGAAACATCCACGTCACCGCTCGGATCGTCGCCGCGGAAGTAGCGATCGACGCGCATCCAGTTCATTTCCCGGCCACGGATCACTTCGTCCTTGCCCACGATGGGAATGTTGTTCTCCGCCTGGCAGGCGACCGCGCAGGCGTTGCAGCCGATGCACTTGTTCAGATCGATGACCATGCCCCACTGATGTTCGCCCGTGAAGGGCGGGGCGGTGTGGATGTTCTCCTGGTGCGGCATGTGCACGCCCATGTGTTGGGCGAAATCCGGATGGTGCTCGAAGTGCTCGCGGCTGGCCTCGCGCACAATGGCCCGGTCCTTAAGCACGTCGTCGACGACCTCGTGCGTGGCGATCGACCAGTGATCCTGCGTGGTGGCCAAGGCATGCTGTCGCCCCGTCCGCGTGACGCTCGCGCCCGATACAAACCAGGGGGCGATGCTGGTCCGAAGAGGGTAGACATCCACGCCCGCATAGACACCCAGCGCACCGGCCCGGGTCCGGCCGTAGCCCAGCGGAAGCTGGATGGAGAAATCCGCGCTGCCGGGCATGATCAGCACGGGAATCTCGATCCGGCGTTCGTTCAGCGTGATGGCGACCACGTCGCCCGTCTTCACAGCCAGGTGATCGGCAGTCGCCGGCGAGAGGATGGCCGCATTGTCCCAGGTCAGCTTGGTGATCGGATCGGGGCATTCCTGCAGCCAGCCGTTGTTGGCGAAACGGCCGTCGTACACGCTGGGGCTGGCGGCGAAACAGATTTCCAGTCGGTCGGCATTGACCGGCGAGTTCTCGGCCGCCGGCGCGAGGGCCTGTGGTGGCTCGATGTCCTCACTGGCCGCACTTTCTGCAGCCGGTGAGAGTCGGGCCACGCCTGTGTGCAGGTACTCGCGCCAGCGAGCCTCGAACCGGGCATCGCCGCCAGGGATCTGTCCCTGGTGAGTCAGATTCCGGAAGCTGTCGCGCGTGATCTCGTACGGATCCCTCGTGTGGAACCCGCTGAGCCGGGCGATCAGTTCGAGGGCGGTCTTGCCGCCGAAGAGCGGATCGATCATCGGCTGAATCGGGGAAAGCGTGTGGCCGTAAAGGGCATCGCCCCAGCGCTCCAGGTCGTGGGCGGCGGGGACATGCCACCTACAGGCGGCAGAGGTTTCATTATGATAGAAGCTCAGGTGGATGGAGACGGCAACCTGCTTGAGCAGGGCGGCAAACGCGAGGTCGGCAGGGGCGTCGTAGACCGGATTGCCGCCCAGGATGAGCAGCGTGGATACTGTGCCGTCGCGCATGCGCTCGGCCAGTTCCGCCAGCGTGCCGGTTGATGCGTCTGCACGAGCATACCGGACTGTGTGGCCTACATTGCCCAACTCGCGATTGAGTCGGCGGGCCATCGCCTGCACCACCGGTGGCTGCCGACGACCCGCCACCACCAGGCAACGTCCGCGGTGCGCCTTGAGGTCTTCGGCGACGGCCTTGATCCACGCGTCCGGAAGGTCGCCATCGTGACGGGGAGACGGGGGGCTCCCTCCCCGCAACTCGGCAGCCAGTGCCGCGGCCAAGGCTGCGATTCCACTCGCGGGCAGGCGGAGGCGATGGTCCGCCGCAATCCCGGTGACGGTCCAATGGGGTTCCACAACGTAGAGCCGGTTCATGCGATCGCCGGGCTTGGCGACGTTTCGGCCGGCCGAGAAGGCCCGTTGGTGCCGCACGCCGTCGTCTTCCAGACCCAACAGGTCGCAGTCGAGCGAGAGGATCACATCGGCGGCGGACAGATCGTAGGACGCGCTGGCCATTCCGGACGAATCTGGCCAAGAGCCATCGAGGGGCTCGTAGGTGTGGAAGCTTGCCTCCGGCAGGGTCTTGGCCGCGTGTTCGCGCAGCAGGCGCATCGCCGGTGAGGCGTCGGCTTCGCTCAGAATGGCCAGCCCCGTGCCGCGCGATTCGCGAAGCCTGGCAGCCAGTGCATCGAACGCCGGCAGGAAATCTTCTTCCCAGCGTGCGGGGCGGCCCTCGTGCACGACGAATCGCGAGCGATCCGGATCATAGAGATCCAGGATGGCGGCCTGGGCGAAGGCGGGCAGCGCGCCGCCGCTGGCCGGGTGCTTGGGGTTGCCTTCCAGCTTGGTGGGGCGGCCTTCGTGCGTCTCCGCCAGCACCCCGATCGGACGGCCGGCGATCACGAGCGTCGTCGCATAGTACAGGGCCTTACCCGGCACGATCTCGGGCGGCTTGGACCCGTACGGCAGGATGCGGTACTCCTCGCGCCGGCAACCGGCCATACCAGCCATGGCCAGCGTGGCCCCCATCATCTGCAGCAGCCGACGGCGGCTCACCCCAGCCGCATCAGAGCGGCCGAGCTCCTCGGCCAGCCAGGGGAATTCGCGCTGCGCCCATGCGTAGGACTCCGGAGTAGTCGCCGCGTTCACGGTGGCCGTCGCGTCAGCGGTGGCCGCGTACTCCTCCAGGCTGCGCCAGTATCTCGTGTCGCTCATGCTCATCGATGACAGCCCGAACAATCGGTCGGCGCGCGGATGCCGACCTCTTTCGTCAGGTACTGAAGGAATTCCTCCCGCGACTCCGGCCGAAACAACGGATCTTGCGATGGGTCCCAATTCAAGTCGGTGACGCGGTCCGCCGGCCGGAGGTGCTCCTGGGGATTGCGGTGGCATTCCAGACACCAGCTCATGGACAGCGGCTCGGCATGGAAGACCACCGGCATCTGGTTGATCTGCCCGTGGCAGCTCACGCAGCTCACGCCGCGCCGCACGTGGACGGCATGATTGAAATAGGCATAGTCCGGAAGCCGGTGCAGTTGCACCCAGGGCACCGGACGGCCACTCTGTGCCGCCTCGCGCAGGGCGGCCAGGGCCGGGCTGTCCGCTTTGATATTGCCCCGGTCTGAGCCGTGGCAGTTCATGCACACTTGCGTTGCAGGAATGTTCGCGTGCGGCGATTCCCCGACGTGGGAATGGCAATAAGTACAGTCCAGGCCGAGCTCTCCGACGTGTTGAGCATGGCTGAAACTGACCGGCTGGAGCGGGGCATAGCCGACGCGCGTGTACTTGGGCGTCGCGTAGTACCACACGCCGGTCGTGCCCATGGCCCCCAGGATCAGGAGGCCGATCACGGCGATGTTGAAGTAGGTCCGTGACCCTCGCGGAAACACAGCGGACACAGCGATCCTCCGGCCGGAACGGCCGCTGCCGACGCGGGCTTTACAAGGAGACAAGGCCCAGTTGTTCACCGCCTGCGGGTCCGCCGGCCAGGCGCGTGTGGGGGGAATCTAGGGCGCTTTGGGCGGGCTGTCAAAAGGGTGCAGAATTGGCACGTAAATGATCTAGATCTCGATTGGTGCATATTGTCCTGCGCGGCTGAATCTCACGGTCGAGTGCCAGCCATGAGGGGTCGTGCCAGCCCTGTGAAGCCCAAGTGCCGCCGGGGGGCCCCCCCCCCGCGACCCGGAACAAAAGGACCCCCGCGGGGGGGCCCCCCGCCCCCAGACCCGAACG
>BTUC01000404.1:0-6472 GCA_045863575.1 Phycisphaerae bacterium | reverse complement strand
GGTCAGTTGTGGGGGGGCGGATTGCGGGCTGCGGGTTGTGGGTTGCAGGTTGTGGGTTGGCGGGGGACGGGAGTCGGGGGCGCTCTCGGCAGGTGAGTTGGTCAGCGCATAAGCGGGCGGCGAGGCCTTTTGAGGACCTCGCCGCCCTTTGCTTTTGGAGCTTCATCGGCGGATCACCGGATTCAAACCGGCGCCACACCAGTCATGCCGATCACCGGTGCGATACCGGTGCCACCGCGCTTATGCCGTGACCGGACGGTGTGGATGCAGCTCCGCCTGGGCAGCCTTGGCCGCCAGGTATTGCCGCACCATCCCATAGAGGGCGCCGGCTCCGATGATGGCCATGAACGTGTAACGGATGACGGCATTGTCGATCAGGAAGGTCATCGCGATCATGGTGCTGGCCGCGATGAAGATCGTGGTGATGTACATGGCCCGCGGGCGCAGCACCATCGGCGTGGCGATGGCCAGCGTGCTGTATGTACCGCTGATCGTGCCGATGATCATGGCGAACGCGAAGCCGTGAATGCCCTCGCCGCCGGCCACGTACATGATCAACACGACGATGAACAGCGTCAGAGCAGTCAGGACTGTTCGGGACAGTGTCTGGTTGAGCGAGTCATTGACCAGTGCTGCCGAGACCTGGCCCAGCCGCCCGCGGTTCTCGCGAATACGGTCGAAGATGACGATCGTATCGTTGATCGAGAAACCGACGATGGTGAGCAACGCGGCGACGATGTTCAGGTCAATCTTGAAGTCCTGCAACATCAACAGGTCACCCAGCCAGGTGCCCGCCAGGTAGTGGCAGGCGACCACGGCCGTCAGGGCAATGGCCACGTCATGATACAGGGCGATGATGCCGGCCAGGCCGAAGTCCAGCGAGCCGAACCGCACCCACAAGTAGCCGGCGATGGCGATGAGCGACAGCATGACCGCGATAATCGCGCGCTGGGCGGCCTCGGAGGCCACCTGCGGGGCGAACTGCGTGACACGCTGCAGCGACTGGCTGGAGGCCAAGGCCTCCTTGGCCAGGGCCAGCTCGCGTTCCGCCACCTGGGATCGCCAGGTTTCACTGGGTTTGTCCTGGTCGAAGAGGAGATTGGGGTCCACCACGGCGATGGCCACCTTCTTGAAGGTGGCGTTGTCACCCGTTCCCCCGGCCGGCTCCAGCCCGATGACATTGGACGTGCGCCAGCCGGTCGCCTCGAAGTCCGGCTGCAGGCGCATGTCGCGCAGACGCTGCTCGATCTCGAGCTCCGTCGCCGGCGGGTTGAGGTTGTCAAACAGTATCACCAGGCCGCCCTTGAACTGGCCGATCTGAGTGCCGCCGATGGCGGCCGAGCCGGCGCGATCCTGGCTGATGACGTCGGAGAGTGTGTTGTCACCCTGGCGGATCGGGAAGATCCCGTCGGGGGCCCCGTCCACAGCAGTCACCAGGGTGGCCTCGATCGGCTGCTTGGACTCCAGGGTGCCGCCCATCGACTCCATGATGGCTTCAGCCACCAGGGTCCGGGCCGTCTCGGTCGTGATGATGTCGAAGGCCTTGCGGACTTCACCGGTGGCCGTCTCCTCCTCCAGCGTCTGGATGCGAGCATTGCGGATCTTGTCGGCGGCACGCCCGGCGTACTGCGCCGCTTCGACCTTGACCAACTGCTGCACCTCGTTGAGCTCCGGCAAGATGGCCTTCTCGCCCAGCGGGCGGAATTGGACAAGCACGCCCTCCGGCGTGGCTCGAACCCCGTCTCGCGCGATACGCTCGCCCAGCGCCGGCGCCGCCAACAAGAGCGCTTCCATCTGCGCGGCGGTGAGCTGCTCGGGGGTGGTGACCTGGTAGGTGCCGGTATCGGTGGCTGTGATGGTGGCGTTGGCGAGCTGACCGGAGGCGAAACGCAGCCAGCCTTCGGCCTTCGACCGGTCCTCTCCGACGATATACTGCGATTGGAGCTGCTCATCGGTGAGTTTGGCGAACTCCTCCGTGGGCTGGACCTGGACGTTCGTGCCGCCGATGAACTCAATATCCATGATCTGGTCAGCGGGCAATCCTGCCATGAAGACCAGGCCGCCCACAATGACCACGGCCGACCCCACCCAGAATTTCCGATATCGGCTCATCCAGTCGATCTTGGGGGCGGACATCAGCTTCATCATGGGCAGGCGGTTCGCCCGCTGGTGGCCGGTGGCCTTGTAAAGCCCGCGGAACGCCCAGAGCGAAGCCATGATCACCAGTGCCGTCGCAAACATCACCATCAGGAACTGACCCAGACCCAACAGAGTCGAATCCTCGCGGGCCTCCGGCGTGCGGCTGAACAAGTAGCCCAGGCCGGCGATGGCCCCGCCGGATACGGCCAGGATTACCGGTAGCATCCAGGCCTTGCGCACTTCATCGCGGTTGAGCATGGCCGGAACCATGATGTTGTAGTACTGCCGGGTCACGAACAGGGCGGTGAACATACTGATGGTCAGACCGATGCCCAGTGTGAGACCAAAACCCTTGATCTCCTCGCTGCCGATCCAGCCCAGGATGACCGCGGTGATGATGGTGGTCACGTTACCGTCGAGAATGGCGCTGAACGCCTTCTCGTAGCCGAGCTTGACGGCCATCCGCGCGGAGACGCCGCGCTGCAATTCCTCGCGCATGCGCTCGAAGATCAGCACGTTGGCGTCCACGGCCATACCCAGCGTCAGAATCAGACCGGCGATGCCCGGCAGCGTGAACGTGGCCTGGAGGAACGACATGATCCCCAGGGTCAGTACCAGGTTCATCATCAGGGCGATGTCGGCGATGGCGCCGTTGTAGGCGTAATAAACAGCCATGAAAATGACCACCGCGATCAGCGACGCGATCACGGCGTACATGCCTTTGGTGCGGTTGGTTTCACCCAGCGAGGGGCCGACGTTCTTCTCCTGGAGCGGCGTCTCCTTGAGCTTGGCGGGCAGGGCGCCTGCCTCCAGCGTGCTGACCAGGTACTGCACCTCGGCCGGGGTGAAATTGCCGGAGATCTGGCCGCTGGTCGAAATGGCGCTGCGGATGGTGGCGGCGGAGATGGCCTCGTTGTCCAGGAAAATGGACAGCGGCTGCTCAATGTTCTCGCTGGTCATGGTGTAGAACCGGTCGCCGCCGCGGGTATCGAGCTCGAAATGAACGGCCAGGCGACCCTGGTCGTCACGGCCGGGATAGGCGGCTCGAAGAGACCAGGTGCGGTCATTCAGCAGGCCCATGTCCTTCGTGGAGTGCGCCAGCACGTACTGGGTGCCCAGGTACTCCTCGACCACATACATGGGGTACTGGGTGATGCTGTTCTCCTCAGGTTTGGCCACCTTGAACCAGCCATAGTTGTCGCCGGCCTCCGGGCGCGGGCCGCGCTTCTGGAGCTGCTCCACGTACTTGGCCACGGGTTCGTTGTACTGGGGCTTGGTCGAGGTCAGCATCTCAGGATTGCTGGGGTCCTTCAGGGCCAGGATGCGGAATTCCAGGACGCCGGCGCCGCGCAGGAGCCGCAGCAGGTCCGCCGGATCATCGAGGGCCCCCTTGTGCTTGCTCCAGAGGTCGTAACGCTCGGTCATCAGGGCAATGGCCGTCTCCAGATCCGGATGCTGCTTGACGATGTCCGCAAGCTTGGCCGCACGTTCGGGATTCCGATTTCCCAGGTCGAGCACGTCCACGAGCACCGCCACGTTCAAATTGGTCCCCAACAGGGCCTGAATGGCGTTGGTGCGATCGACGATGAGCTTGCCGAGGTCGGTCCGGGTCGGAGCGGTCGCGGGCTGAGTCGTGGCGGGCCGGGTGTCCAGTGCTGCGGCGGCCTGCCGGTACTGGTCGTCGAGCGAAATCAGCTTCTCCACCAGCGACTCACGGGCAGAGATGCCGTCCACGGCCTCGGCCAGCTTCGGATCGGTTTTCGAGAGAGTCGCGAGCTGTGCGGCAGGCACCGGGGTAATCAGCTTCTCGAGCGCGGCATTCCGCTCCGCCGGCGGCAGTGCCAACGCCGCTCGGATCTGGGCCTCGGTGATATTGGTGGCCAGCAGGGCCTCGCGCGCTTCGCGATATTCATCGCGAAGCTGAAGCTGCTCCTTGTTCGGGCGAGGCATCTGGATTTCGAGCCGGTTCCGTCCGATCGGCCGCCAGACGAGGTTGCGCTGCCCCTGGGGATCGATGCGCTGCTTGAGCACGCTCATGACCCGTTCGGCCAGATCGGGGCTCTTGTCCGTGCTGTCATCGATCTCCAGCAGCACGCTGTAACCGCCGCCCAGGTCGATGCCCGGCTTGAGTCGTTCGCCCGGCGGATAAAGCTGCCAGATGGATAGTCCCACCAGCAGCACGATCAGTCCCACCTTGGACCACAAGTTCTTTTCACCCATTGGGTTATCCTTGGAATAGAGTCTCGTTGAGAATCAACGGTTTTCGTCACGCATTCAGATGAAGAAGGGTATCGGCCTGCGCGGTCAGGCGTCGCAACATTTTCCACATGGCGCGCGCTGCCGCAGGTCAGGTTCAAAACGGGTGATCAGACCCCGGGCGGAGCATTCGGATAGCGACGAGCCAGGATTTGGCCGCCTGCATGTGGAGATTGGAAGCGCTGTTCAGCCGACAGTCGGAGCCGGCTCTCATCGGTGCGGCAACGGGCCGGACCTGCACGAAGCAGCTCTCGAGAGGCTGATGGTCCTGGCCGGGCCCGTCGAGTTCCATCCGCAGCCCGCAGGAGTCCCAGACCTGAGTGTTCGGCGCGATTTCCAGCAGAAGAACCGGTCGGTCCTGCCGCTGGTGCGCCTGCGGAGCAGCCGGCACAGGGGCCTGGTTCTCAGGCGCGGGGGCCCTCTCTTCGGTCGGTGTAGGGGCCGGCCGTGCGCTGACCTGCAAGGTCGTCGCCAGCAGCGGCAGCGAAATCAGACCGGCCACCCGGATTACCGACATTCAACGCTCCTCATGAAGGTCCACTATGATAGCCGATCCCCTCGCCCGTACCAAATATCGTCCGCGGGTCCTTCGTCAGGTGGCGGGCGGTCGATTATGATCGTGCGTGTCGGGTCGCCGTCACCGGCCGCCATGGCCGGCGGGACCGCAGGTGCTGTTCGAGGTCCGCTTATGGCTGAATCGCTTCCCTACCCACGCATGCGAGCGGTTGAAGCCTTCCCTATCGACCAAAACGGGCAACAGTGGATCGTTCTACACGACCCCTCCGGATTGGCTGCCGGCCCGATAACCTTGAGCCCGGCGGCGTTGTTCGTGCTGTCGCTGCTGGACGGACGACGGGGCCCGGACGAGCTGTCGGCCGCCTTTGCCCGCCAGTTCGGGGAGGCTCTGCCGCGCGAGCATATTGAGGGCCTCATTGAGCAGCTCGACGCCACCTGGTACCTGGACAGCCCGGCGTTCGCGGAACGATTTCGGACTCTGGTGGCCGAGTACCGGTCGGCGCCGGCCCGCATGTGCAGCAGTCCGGGGGCGTGTGGGGTCGAGAGTGACGACACCGCTACCCAGGCAGAGGAGATTCGCAGGACCCTCGCGCGGGTGCTGGCGGGTGCCCAGGCGGCGAAGGGGCCCAGCACGGACCGCCGCCTGACGGGTTTGATCGCGCCGCACCTGGACTTCGGCCGCGGTGCTCCCTGCTATGCCGATGCTTATGCCGCGCTGGCCGGGGCCGGCGCGGCAGGGCGGTTCGTCGTGCTGGGCACCAACCATTTCGGAAGGGGCGGCTCGGTCGTGGCTACACGCAAGGATTTTGAAACCCCGCTGGGGCGGACCCGGACGGACCGCCGGTTCCTGGAGGCGCTCGAAGCCGGCTGCGGTGTGGATTTGTGTGTGCATGAATTCGACCATGCCCGCGAGCACTCCATTGAGCTACAGGTGCTCATGCTCCAATACCTGTTCGGCGCCGAGTCGTTCCAGATCGTGCCCGTGCTGTGCCCCGATGTCTGTGGACCGACGGGCACGCGCCCGCGCAATGGCGACGGCGTGGATGTGAAGCGCTTCGCGGAGGTACTGGGCGATCTCATCCGATCGGACGAGACCGCCACGGTGATTGTGGCCGGCGCGGACTTGAGCCATGTGGGCAGTCGATTCGGCGACGACTGTGAACTCGGCCCGACGTTTCTGGATGACGTCGAGCGGCAGGACCGGCAAGCGCTGGAGGACGTAGTGGCCGGCATGGGATCGGGATTCGTCGAGACGCTGACGCGGCATGAGAACAGTACGCGCGTGTGCAGCGCCGGGTGTATTTATACGCTGATCAGTGCATTGGATGGGGCGGAAGGGGAACTGCTGAGGTATCATCAGGCGGTTGATGTGCCCAACGGCACCTGCGTGACCTGCTGCGCCGCGGCTTTCTGGCAGCCATCCGCGCCATAGACTCTGTGTGCAGCGGCGCGAGTGCCGCTTCCAGTCCGTCGGTTCGGTAGCGGCCGGGGGGGGGGGGGGGGGGGGGGGGGGGGGGTGAGGGCGGGCCCGCCGCCGCGCCGCCGCCGGCGCCCGGGGGTG
>BTUC01000403.1:5898-6496 GCA_045863575.1 Phycisphaerae bacterium | reverse complement strand
TCTCGATCGTGCCAAGACGGTGCTGTTTGATGTGCTGGGCCATCGCCTCGCGCGCCCTGGGCGGCTGCCGCCCGTGGCCGTTCTGGATCTGTTCGCAGGCAGCGGCGCTCTGGGGCTCGAATCGCTCTCGCGAGGAGCACGTTTCTGCCTGTTCATCGAGCAGGACCGCAAAAGCGCGAACGTGCTGCGCGACAACCTGGACCGGCTTCAGGTAGTCAGAGAGGCACAGCTTATCGAGGGCGATGCCGGGTCGTGTTTGTGGCCTGCTCCGCCGCCCGGCGATCAGGCGCCGCAGCAATATGGGCTCGTATTCATGGACCCGCCCTACCGTTTGCTGGCCGGCGACCGGCCGGCGACTACTATCCAGCAACTCCTCGGGCGGTTGGCCGGCGATCCTGTGATTGCACCCGGAGCGATGATCGTCACACGCCATGAGGTTCAATCCGGCGGCGGGCCCGATCTCGCGCCGCTGGTGGAGGTGGATCGGCGGGACGTGGGCACGATGACGCTGAGGTTCCTGGCCTTCCAGTTACCCCCCCCCGCCCCCCCCATTAAAGGGGGGGGGTCCCGGCCGGGGGCAGGGGGGGGGGGCCACCCG
>BTUC01000403.1:0-5888 GCA_045863575.1 Phycisphaerae bacterium | reverse complement strand
TGCCCCCCCTTTAAAAGGGGGGGAGACGAGCCGGTCTCAAGGAGAGGAGAGCCTCCGGCGTGACCGGGGGGCAACGGGCGATGCGCGGCTGTCGCCTGAACTGGGGGAGCCATGAGCGAGCGGGGCATCGCGAGCATTCAGGATGCCGGCATGGCCGTCGTACGGCGGCTTCGCGAGCACGGGCATGAAGCGCTCTGGGCGGGTGGCTGCGTGCGCGACATGCTGCTGGGCCGGGCGCCGACTGACATCGACGTAGCCACGGACGCATTACCCGATGAGATCATCACCCTCTTCCGGCACACACGTAAAGTGGGCGTGCAGTTCGGTGTTGTGCTGGTTCGGCAGGGCCGCTACTGGATCGAGACGGCCACGTTCCGCCAGGATCTCGATTACGCCGATGGTCGGCGACCCGACCAGGTCATCTTTACCAATGCCGAGCACGACGCTCAGCGGCGCGATTTCACCATCAACGGTCTGTTCTATGACCCCATTGAGCAACGGGTCATCGATTACGTCGGCGGCCAGCAGGATCTCGCCGCGGGCGTCATCCGGGCCATCGGCAAACCCGAGGAACGCTTCGCGGAGGACCACCTGCGGATGCTGCGCGCCGCGCGCTTCACGGCGCGGTTCGGCTTTCAGCTCGATCCGCCGACGGGCGTCGCCATCCGCCGGCACGCTGCGCGGCTGGTGCGCATCAGCCCTGAGCGCATTCGCGAGGAGCTCCAGAAGATGTTCGAGCAGCCCGCGCGTGCCGAAGCGATGCGGCTGATCGCCGATCTGAACCTCCTGCCGTACCTCTGGCCGGCCGCGCAGGCGGATTGGCCTGCCGGCCGTGCGGACCAGGCGGTCGAGGTGCTGGCGGCCCTGCCCCCAGGAGCGGATTTCGTCCTGTGCATGGCCGGCATGTTAAACCGGCAATCTCCCGCCGGGGGAGAGCGGATCGGCCGGGCCCTGCGAATGAGCAATCACGAGATTGCCGACCTGTGCTGGCTCGTCGGCAGCCACCCCCGGGTCGGCCAGGCCGCGAACATGAGCGCGGCGACCTTCAAGAAGCTGATGGCCCATCCGCGGCGTGAAGACTTGCTCGCGCTGCATCGCGCGGCATGTATCGCCGAGGGTTTTCCTTTGGATGCGTATGAAAGGGCGTGGCGCCGGCTGGAGCAGCTGCCGCGCGAAGATCTGGCCCCCCTGCCGCTGGTAACCGGCGATGATCTCATCGGCCTGGGTCTGAAGCCCGGGCCGGTGTTCAAATCGGTCCTGGATGAGCTATACGATCAACAACTCAACGGCGAACTGCCCGATCGCGCGGCGGCTCTCGAGCGTCTGCGTCTGCGCGTGGCTCAGATGTTCTCGCCGGAGAACGGCTCCCCTGCCGCCGAACCATAGCGCGTTTGGAAATAGTCGGCCGAATCGAACAGCACCTGGCGGGCCATCTTCTCCCAGCTCTCGACCTGATTGAAGCTGACCTCGCGCCAGGCGACCGGCAACCCGGCGTAGATCTCCGTGGCCGAAGCGTATAGCGTGAGGTCCGTCAGGCTGGGGTCGAACGGCTTGAACTCAGGAGGCTCGGTGAGTCCCAGCTCGCAGAGTCGTTGGGCGAATACGTGATTGATCTCGATCAGCCCTTCCACGCGACTCTTCCAGGCGGAAGGTTTGACCAGTTTCTCAAGCATCGGCAGGATCCGGGGCCCGCAGCCTCCCAAGGTGCGCAGCAGCCGGTACTGCCACTTGGGATACGGCGCGTAGCGCCGCTCGAGGGCGAACGCCAATTCCATCGTGCGGCGGAGGGCCTGGCCGAAGTAGACCTGTGCCGCCGCCTCATCCTCACGGAGGCTGACGCGGTGCAGGTTGTAGGGCGCGTCCCGCCCGGTCACGTACATGCACCAGTCGGCAACGCGCTTGTGCCAGACGCGCTCCGGGTAATAGCCCAGCGCCTCGCGAATGGCCGACCACCGGCCGGCCGGGTCGTGGAATACTGCTCCGGCGGTGACATGGAGCAGATCCGTTTCGCAGAGCCCGAACCAGTCTTCGTCGCGTTCGGGCAGGCGTGCCCGGCCCAGGAACCAGGTCAGATAGCTGCTGATCGCGTCCACGCACACGCCCGTGCGGTTCGAGCGGTCGAGGTGGACCTCAAAGCCCTCAAACCGGGGCGGGCACGCAGAGGTCAGTGCCTCCCTAAGGGCCAGGCCATGCCGGCCGGCGTCCTCGTCCAGAAGCAGGACGGCCGCACGCGGGCCCCAATGGTGATCGCGGGAGATCTCGTCGTCCAGGCCGAGCACGTCGCTGCCGGTGCCCGCCACGCCCACCGCCACTCGATCGTACAGTTCCGTATGGTGATCGCGGATCGCGGGGAGCACGATCTGCTCACAGAAGCGCCGCGAAATCTCCAACGCGCTGGCCATGCCCGGTCTCTTGCGGAATGGGAGGATCCATCACCCGAAGACGCCGTAGGTACCTGTTTCGTCGCCGGGTGTCAATCCCTGCAGGCCGGACGCTCAGCAGCCCTCGTAGTAGCACCACTCAAGCCACAGCTCTTCCTCGTCGTACCAGTCGTCATACCACCAGTCTTCGTCCCAGTTGTCGTCGTACCACTCGTCATCGTAGTAGTCATCATCGTACCAATCGTCGTAGCCGTCGTCGTACGTGTCCTCCTCCGAAGCCGGCGGATCATCCGGCGGCTGTTCCTGGCTTGAATCGTCGCTCGGCTGTTCCTCATACTGGCCGGAGTCGTACTCCTCGGGCTCCGCTTCGTCATCGGATGTGTATGCCTCGTCCCCCTCTTCGTCGTACCACTCCTGGTCGTACCCATCGTCCTGGTCGGCTTCGTCATAACGCTCGTCGTAGAACTCTTCCTCCTCATCCATCGCGAGGACGATCTCCTCGTCATCAAACCGGTCATGGCGGTTGTCAGCGCTTGAATCTGACGTGGACCCGCGACGATCAGAGCTCGATCGCGGTGAAACGCCGCTCAGGCAGCCCAAACCCGGAATCAGCATCACCAGCGCAAGGCATAAGAGAGACTTGATCACGATCGGCCTCCTGAAAAGCGGCGGTGGCCCGCGTCTGGGCTGGCGGTGAATCTGAGGGGTATCTGGCCGGCCGGTTTCGAGCGGCACGTCCGGCCGTGGGTTCTTGGGAGTAGACACCGTTGGCGGGTATTCGGTTAGAAGCTCGCGGCGAGAAGGCCGGCACGTTCAGCGGGATTCTTCCAGGATCCAGTCGACGACCTGCTGGCTGACCGGCTCGAACTCGTACTCCCGCAGCGACTGGACGGGAACCCAGCGGACTTCGGCGAAATGTTTGTTGTGGACGTCCCGGGCGGCACCCTCGCAGAAGAAGAACCGCCAGCGGGTCATGACTTCATCCCACGGTTGGTCAAACGGGGGCTGCCCGACGAGGATGTCCACGTTGAGGCCCAGGAGACTGTCCAAGGCTCTGCGGAGAGCGGATTCGGGTGCCTCCCCCCTTTCCACCGGACCGCCTGGGAAGCTCCATTTGCCCTCGTAAGGCTCGGCCGGAATCCGCGCGATGAGCACCTCGCGCATGCCCGCCCGGGTCTGCTGGATCACCGCGCAGGCCATGGTCGGGGGTTCCGGTCGTCTCGGCATAGGTACACCTCCCTCGTTGGCCCATCTCTGCCCGTGCCGTTATCATAACGGCCTATGCAAGTGGTTGACAAAAACACGCTGGTGGAGCGTTCGCACAAGGCCACCTCCCTGAAGCCGTTCTGGAGGCTGCTGGGTTACGTCTGGCGCCAGAAACGTTACCTGTATCCGGCCGTCGGTTGCATCCTGTTCATGGCCGTCACGTACTCGGCGAGCCTCGGTTCTGTCCTGCCGGTCCTCACGGTGCTGGTCCGGCCCCAAGGGCTCCATGGCTGGGTGGACCAATACGTGGCGGAAAAACGTCTCGACTGTGAATTCATCATCTACAACGAGCTGCGCGATCGTTCGATTCCCGGCGTGCCCAACGGAACGGCCAGGGTGCTCTCGGTGCATGGGTCTTCAATCCTGAGGAGCCACCAGGTCTCAAGTGACGCTTACATCCTGTCGGCCAACGGTGCCTCGGGTATCCAGGTGTTTCCCATCCTGGCGGAGGCCGAGACGCTGACGCTGAAGTACCGCTACGCCGATGCATCGGACGTGCGGACGGCCACGTTCACGCCCGAGCCGCCGGAGGCGTATCACACCGTGCTTCGGCGGGCGGTGGGCCTCATCCCCGGCGGCCTGGAGCGTTCTGACAAGTGGAAAACGCTGCTGGTGGTGTTGGGACTGCTCATGGTGCTGGTGGCCATGGGCAATGTCGCCCGGTACTTCGCGGAGTACCTGACCGTGCTGGTCAACTGCCGGGCGATCATGGACCTGCGGCGGCGGATGTACGCCCAGGTACTCAAGCTGCCGCTGGCCCACTTCAGCCGGCACACCAATGATACCATGAGCCGCTTCGTTCAGGACTCCAACGAGATCTTCCGCGGGCTGGCCAATTTCTTCGAGAAGATCGTCACGGAACCCTTCAAGGCGCTGGGCGCGCTGGTGATTGCGGTATGGGTGGATTGGCGTCTGACCGTGGCCGTCATGGTGGCCGCACCCCTGGCCATGCTCATCATCCGCCAACTCGGCAAGAAAATCCGCCGAGCCAACAAGAAGCTGCTGGGAGCGTACTCGGAGATGCTGGGCGCGCTGGAAAGCACGCTCACCGGTATCCGCGTGGTCAAAGCCTACGTGGGCGAACACTACGAGCGGCGGCGGCTGTTCCACATCGATCGGCGCGTGTTGGGTCAGCAGCTCAAGATGGGCCGGACCGAGGCCCTCGCATCGCCCTACCTGGAGATGCTGGGCTTTTTCGCCGTGGCGGGAGCCATTCTCTACTTCGCCAGCGGGATTCTGGTCGAGGGCGCCGAGGAGAAGATCCCCGAGTTCCTCACCATGATCGTCTGCCTGGCCGCGGTGTTCGACCCCATCCGCAAGCTGAGCACGGTCTATCCGAAGATCCAGCGGGCCAGCGCCGCGGCCGAGCGCGTCTTCGAGCTCATCGACAGCCCCAACGAATACACGCACGATGTGGGCAAGCCGCGGATCCGACCGTTGCATAGCGAGATCGTTTTCGAGAACGTCGGGTTCACCTATCCGCAATCCAACCGCCCGGCCTTGCGCGACGTATCGCTCACCGTCAAGCGCGGCGAGATCGTGGCCCTGGTCGGCCCGAACGGCTCGGGCAAGACCACGCTGGTGAGTCTGCTGCCACGCTTCTTCCCGCTCACCAGCGGGCGGATTCTCATTGACGGCCAGGACATCAACGACGTCTCGCTGCGTTCATTGCGCGAGCAACTCAGCATCATCACGCAGGAGAGTGTGATCTTTCCGGATAGCGTGCACGTCAACATCGGCTACGGCTGCCCGGAGGCCACCCGCGAGCAGATCGAGGAGGCGGCCCGCAAGGCCTTCGCCGACGAGTTTATCCGCCAGATGCCGGACGGATACGACACCATCGTCGGCGAGCACGGAGCCACGCTCTCCGGCGGCCAGCGGCAGCGCATCTCTATCGCCCGGGCCATCCTGCGCGACGCCCCCATTCTCATTTTCGACGAGGCCACCAGCCAGGTGGACCCGGAATCGGAAATGAAGATCCACCAGGCGCTCGACGGCTTCCTCCAGGACCGCACGGCGTTCGTCATCGCCCACCGCCACAGCACGGTGCGCAACGCCGATCGAATCGTGGTGATGGATGACGGCGAAATCGCGGCCGTGGGCACGCACGAGACGCTGTTGAAGACCTGCCCGCTGTACGGCCGGCTCTATGAGAGCCAGTTCCAGACCAACGAGCCAAGTCCGAGCGAAGCGCCGGTGGCGGTCGCGGTGGGAGCGGATCATCGCGGCCGCTCCGCGGCA
>BTUC01000402.1:2284-6529 GCA_045863575.1 Phycisphaerae bacterium | reverse complement strand
CCGGTCACTTGACAGATTACTTAGCACCGAGCCCCGGCAGGGGCGACAGACGGTAGCCCAGGGCGGAGGCGGGCGCAAGCTCGCCGCAGCCCTGGGATAGCGGTGATTGACCTCCCCCAATATCCCCGTAGAGGCAACAGAATTCTACCTCCGTGCTCCCATCCGTCCTTCAATCCGTGCTATCAGTGCCATCCGTGGTCGATCGAATCCGTCTCTTCAACCACTGATCACACGGATGAGCACGGATGAAGAGCGGCCAACAGGACGAGGCCGAAGCGAAACGCCTGTTCACTCCTCTGCGGCCCGCGTGGTAGCTGCGGCAAAGGGTCCTGACTTCGTGCCCGGCATTCCGATGCTTACGCCCGATTCGCGCTGCCCGGAAATTGGAAACCTTGCCCATAGCCCGCTGGTCGGCCGTGCGATCGGCGCGCCGCTCTGAACGGGTGCCGACCACGAGCGACCGCTGATGTCTTCAATTTCCACCCGGTATTCACCACCGGCAAGGTTCTCCAGCTTGTTGGAAGCCAGGCGCAGCTCCGCCAGCGCACCCAGCGGAAGAATGAGGCTGTGCTCACCCGGCCTGACCCGGGCCACGTACCAGTTTTTAATGGCTTCCGGGGCTAACGCCGCCAGAGCCGCGCCGTCGAAGTGCTCGACGATTGCGCCATCGGCCGCTCTCACGGAAACACCGATGACGAACGAACCGTACACGTCGGGGCCCTGGTCACGCATCAACCTGAGTCGCAGCACGCCCTCGGGCTGCAAGGCGGCCTCGTAGATGGTGACATGGGGCGCCACCGATTTGTTGTGCAGTTGGCCGTAAACTCCGCCGTGGAATACCTGGTTAGTCCAGAGCGTGAGGAGCAGAGAGGCCGCCGAGATCACCACCACGACCATCGTCAGGCCGCGCGGCCGATCGAACAGACGCAGATGGCCTGATGCCAGCGGCGCGAACCACTTCCCCTGGCCCAGCGACGGCCGGACCCTGACCATGGCATGATCCACGGAAACCGGGCCGCCGCCGGTGAAGACCACGAGCAATCCGCACACCACGCCCATCACCCCGATTTGCCATTCATCCAGGCAAGTGGTTCCCAGCCACCCGGCACCCAGGAGAATACCCAATGCCAGAGCGGAGACTCCGATTCCCGCCAGCCGCGTCATGAGACCGAGCATCAAGCCCAGCCCCACGACCGCCTCGACGGCCGTGAACGCAATCAGCTTCCAGAACAACAATGTCGGATGGCTCACGAAAAACGCAATCACCGGCTTGATCAGAATGGCGTGGGGCAGGAAGTGGTTGAACTTCTCTCCGACGTAGCCGGCCGCATCCGGGTCCAGCTTGTTCTCGAGCACGACCCGCCGCCAGAACGCCGAAAAGTACAGCCAGCCGACTACCCAGCGGATGGGCGTGGCCAGGAGAGCAGCAAAGTTGACCTGAAGGGCGGAAGTGCACGCGCCCGGTTGACTGTCCGGTGCATCAAGGCGGGATGCGGATTCGGGATCCATGGTGTTCTCCTTGCGCAGGAAGAATAAGCCCCGGGAGTCGGTACTCCAACGTAAACCGTTAAAGCCTGGACAGTAGCAGTCATCGCCGATGTGACCAGCACCGCAACTGAATTCCCCCTCGCCATCGGCCGATAACAGTATCGAGCCGAGCGTGCGGCCGGTGCCCGGCCCCGTCCCAAGTGGCTGTACCGCCTGGCGCGCTCCTGCTGACAACGGTGGGTACCGGGCCGGTACTGAGGCCGTACGGACTTTCTCATACGGAATCCCATGCGAATTCTACTGATTCAGCCTCCATACGATTTGTACCCCGACGACGAGCGCCAGGCCATGCCCCCTTTGGGTCTGGCCTACATCGCCGCCGCACTCGAGCCGCACGGCCATGCCATCCAGATCATTGACTGCGTGGTCGAGGACTTCCAGCGTGTCGTACCTCTGCCCGACGGTCGGCGGCGCCACGGCCTGGACGGCGCTGACCTGGTTCGGGCGATTCAGGCATTTCGACCGGACCTCGTCGGCGTGTCGTGCCTGTTCTCGGCACAATCGCCGGCCGCACACCATGTGTGCGCGCTGGTGAAACAAGCCGATCCGGGCATTAAGACCGTTATGGGCGGCGCGCACCCCTCGGCCGTGCCTGAGGAGGTTCTGGAAGACCGCAACGTCGATTTCGCGGCCATCGGCGAAGGCGAAATGACCATGCGGCGATTGGTCGAAGCCCTGGAAAGCGGACAACCATTCCCCGAAGACCCGGCCGGGCTGGCGTTCCGCTGTCCGGACGGGTCCCTGAGTATCAATAAGCTCAGCAAGTACCACGAGGTGCTCGACGAGCTGCCCCTGCCCGCACGCCACCTGCTCAAGATGGATCGATACTTTGCGTACCGTTCGCCGCACGGCGGGATCGTCAAACGCCATCCGGTGACCAACATGATCACATCCCGCGGATGCCCGGCCCAGTGTACGTTTTGCAGCATCCATACGGTCTGGGGGCGCAAGTTCCGCTGGCACAGCACGCAGCGTGTCATCGACGAGATCAGGCAGCTCGTCGAGGTTTACGGTGTGCGCGAAATCCAATTCGAAGACGACAACATCACCATGCACAAGCCGCGGATGGCCGAGATCTGCCAGGCCATCATCGACGAGAAGATCGACATCACCTGGACCACACCCAACGGCGTGGCCATCTGGGCCCTGGACGATCACCTGCTCGAGCTGATGTACCGGGCCGGGTGCTACCACATCACGCTGGCCGTCGAGTCCGGAAGCCAGGAGGTGCTCAAGAAAATCATCAACAAGCCGCTCAACCTCGACCGGGTCATGCCCATCGTCCGCACCTGCCGCCGCCTGGGCATGGGCATTTCCGCGTTCTTTGTGGTCGGATTCCCTGGCGAGACCAAGGAAGATCTACGCAAGACATTCGAGTATGCGATGATGATGGACGCGGATCACGCCCACTTCTTCAACGCCACGCCCTACCCGGGCACGCCGCTGTTTGATCAGCTTGTGGAGAGTGGCCAGCTCACCAGGCCGGTCGATTACACGCAACTGCGCATCGGACGACCATTGATCAACACACCCGAGTGGACCGCCGACGAACTGCTGGAGATGACCCGCGCCGCCCAGGCACGATTCTACCGCCGATCCGCCTTGCGCCACCCCTTGCGTTTCTCGCACGCCGCCCTCAGCAAACTGCTGCGCGAACCCCGCCTGACGCTCCGCAAGGCCCGCGACACGTTCCTGCCGAAATGGAAGCGATGCGAGGATAGCCCGGTGGAGCCACTGACAGCGAGCTGCCAGCCGTCAGCGTGACACGCTTGCCACAAGCCCCACCACCGGTGGTGCTCAGTCTTGAACCTGTCGGGTGTGGAACGTCGATAGGTGTGGAGCCGTTGAGTACGGCTTCGGGGCCAACCTGTCACCTGGTCACCTGCTCGCCTGGTCCCCGCGTCGGCACCGCTGCCTCACGGCACCATCGGTTCGGGCAGGATGTAAATGGGCGCACCGCCCGGGCGGGTGGTGGGCGACTTCCAGGGGCTGTCCTGGATGTCGGTGGCCGGGGCATCGTGCTCGATGAGTGACAGCAGGCAGCGGCGGACCTGGGCTTGAAACCGTCGCAACGCCAGGTAGTTCACGTCACGGTAGCGCAAATCCTGCTTCAGGCGATCGTTTGGAGGAAGACCGAAGTCGGCCGGCCATGCTTCCGCCCGGATCCAGGCGATCCGCTGGCGGTTGGCGGTGTCCAGCAGCAGACCGGCAAATGCCGCTCCGTTGGAACCTGCCTCGGCCGGGCCGTAGACCAGGCAAAGTCCCGCCTGAAGGCGGGCCGCACTGGCGGCTGCCTCCTCCGGGCGCGCTGCTGGAGTCGGCACGGACAGGCGGTCCATCACGATGACTTCCCGGACGGCCGGGATGGTATCGAAGAGCCCGTTCCACTGCACGGCCGCCTCGCGGTCCGGATTGGCCACTCGCCAACCCTCGCGCGGCTCCTCCTCAGGATCGACCTGGGAGAACGGCGGACAAGCCGGCTCCAGCAGGGCCACCGCCAAGGCCGTAGGAAAACGGCTCGACGGGGAAGTCTGCTCAATCAAGCCGAAGCCGGTGGGCTCGGTCGGGGAGTCTGGAAATCCCAGATCGTGCCGGGCCAATGTGGGCCCATGATAGGCGACTGGATCCTTTTGCTGCCCTCCGCAGCCGACCGGCAATAGCACCATGACCATACAGGTGAGGGCCGACAGGACGGCC
>BTUC01000402.1:0-2274 GCA_045863575.1 Phycisphaerae bacterium | reverse complement strand
GGCCATGCCGCCAGCCGCACGGAGGGGCCGGGGGGCCGGGGAGAGCTTTCCGCGATGTGCGCAGGTTGCAGAGTCCATGAGCGTTTTATCGGCAACCGGAGGCGCAAATCCAGTGATATCGGGAGGCTTCGTAACTCAGGCGCGCGTGCTTTCGGGTCGATAGGAGTGTGGCGAAGTCTACAAGGAGTCGCACTTGGGTTTGGACGCGACCAGAGGCAGCGCAGTTATCGGGCATAGTGCCCCGGCCCTGGCCCCCCCGTGGCGGGGGTATCCACGACTGGTGCGCGCCGACTCGTCGTCGGCTGCCGGCCCGAGCGGATGGCTGAGCACCCTGGGCGCGACGCTGGTCGAGCTACCCTGGCCGGTCTGGGCTGTGCTGGATGCGGCCCTGATCGCGGCAGGCGTCCACCTGGGCTATGAGCTGTTCGTGTGGCAACCGGGCGGCGGCTGGCTGAAGTTCGGCGCCTGGGAGACGTGCCTGATCCACGCGCCGGCGATCGTGCTGGCCGGGCTGATCTTCGGGCTTTACGAGCAGCAGACGCTGCTCCGCGGCTCACGGATCGTCGCCCGCTCCTTCCTGGCCACCATCGGTGCGGTAATCGCCTCTTACATCGTCATCAGCCTGCTCATGTACGGACTGCACAGTCGGCGCGTCCTGCTGCTGGCCGGCCTGCTTCACCTGGGCGCCGCTTCGAGCGTGCGGCTGCTGGTGTGCTGGTCGGTACACACGTATTGCCGGCGATTCCTGATCGTCGGCACGGATCGGCGGTCGCAACTGGCCACCCGGGAGCACGACGACGGCCTGTCGCGCCGCTACCGGCTGGCAGGCTATGTCGGCCTCGAGCCCGTCGAGACCGGACGGGAGATCAAGGGCCACCGCGTGCTGGGCACCATCGACCAGCTCGAAGAGATCTGCGTGCTGCACCAGATCCACGAAGTGGTGGTCGGCCCCGGCGTGGCCCGCAATCCACGGGTGCTCGAGCGGACCCTGGGCTGCCTGCGGCTGGGTTGCCGGGTCACCAATCTCTCGACGTTCTATGAGCAGGTGCTCAGCGAGGTACCGCTGGCCCACCTCGAGCCGGACTGGTTCCTGTTCGCCGATCTGAAGCATTACCGCGAGACGCAACTCATCCTCAAGCGGGCCGTGGATGTGGCCATGGCCCTGCTGGTCATGCTGCTGACGGCGCCGCTGTGGCCGCTGATCGCCCTGCTGGTCCGGCTCGATTCACCCGGTCCGGCACTTTTCCATCAGCGCCGCGTCGGGTTAAACGGGCGGGTATTCCGGCTGCACAAATTCCGCACAATGCACGTGGAGTCGGAGCCGGGTGGCCACGTCTGGGCGGCTAAAGACGATCCTCGGGTGACGCGCGTCGGCTGGTATCTGCGGCGATCGCGGCTCGATGAGCTTCCGCAGCTCTGGAACATTCTGCTCGGCCAGATGTCGATCGTGGGCCCACGTCCGGAGCGACCTGAGTTTGTGGAAGAATTGTCCAGGAGCATTCCATTCTACCACGAGCGGCACCTGGTCAAGCCGGGCCTGACCGGCTGGGCACAGATCAACTACCGCTACGGGGCCAGCGTCGAGGATGCCCGCCGCAAGCTGCAACTCGACCTCTGGTACCTGAAACACATGTCGCTTGAGCTCGACTTCCTCGTTCTGCTGCGGACCGTCGGCACCATGTGCCTGGGTTCGCGCTGAACGCATATCCCGCCACTTAGAAGTCTGCCAGGAGGCCGCAAACGGATCGCCCGATGGGCGTGCCACTGCTGTGTCAGTGTCAGCAGTGTTTCGAGACCATCGAGCTCCCTGGTGGCCAGCACTATTCAGAGAGCAGTGGCACACGTTCTGGTAGGGGTAGAACAGGCTCGAAGCCGCACGCCATTGAATCGACGCCCGCGGGCCGTTAGAACGCCGGCATGAAGGCTCTGCTGACTCGGCGTCTGCTCGTCACGGCCCTGCTGGGCGCTGTGGCGGTATGGGCGTCAGGGTGCAAGGAGGAGCCTCCGCCCCGGCGGCCCACCTCGTCCGTGCTCACGGAGCGGCCCGGGAATGGACCAGTGATAGCGCCGTCCCCACGGGAAGGTGGCAAGACGACCGCACTGGAAACCATGGCTGTTTCGGCCCCGCGCGAGCCAGGCGCGCAAACCCAGGCCGATCCGCCAGCAGCCGGGTCGGCCGCTCGAGCCACGAACCCGAGCCCTTCTCCCGTCGAAGCCGAACCTTCTTTCCAGCCGCTGTTGGATGCCGTCGTGGGCGAGTGGGCGGTTTACTCG